>JAAYGM010000015.1 GCA_012727735.1 Bacteroidales bacterium
CTCTCTATGCCGTCACCGATGCAGGCAGACTCTATCGTATTGCCAAAGTGGAGTAAGCGATCCTAAATCCAAAAATCTACATCCCAAATTAAAAAGTTATGGATAAACGCGAATTCATTAAACGGAGCGTTGCCGGTGCCGTTGCCATCGGGGCTACAGGAAAAATATCTGCTGCTTTAAGTGAAACAGGTGCTGCAATGGATAGAGCTGCAACAACTGAATTATCCGTAAAAAGGAACATCAAACGTAAGCTGGGAAAAACCGGTTATGAGGTGTTCCCGGTAGTGTACGGAGGCATAGTCTCAATGCGTGATGGCCAGGAGGCCTCCAACAATTATGTCGCATGGGCAATAGACAGGGGCATCAACTATTTCGATGTGGCACCCTCTTATGGTGATGCACAGGAAAAGCTGGGCCTTTCTTTGAAACCGTATCGCAAAGAGAACTACCTGGCCTGTAAGACTACAGAACGTATGCGTGAGGGAGCAGAGAAGGAATTTAAAGAGTCGCTGCGCTTACTGCATACCGACTTCTTCGACCTCTACCAGCTACACAGCCTCACCACCGCTGAGGATGTGGACAAAGCGTTTGCACCAGACGGTGTGATGGAGATGATTGAGAAGGAGAAACAAAGGGGACGCATCCGTAAGGTGGGCTTCTCAGCTCACTCACAGGTGCAGGCACTGCGTGCCATGTCGATGTATGATTTCGATACAGTGATGTTCCCGATTAACTGGCAAATGGATATGCTGGGAGGATGGGGATCTGGTGCAGCTGATGAGGCGAAACGCCGCGGTATGGGAGTGATTGCTCTGAAAGGTCTGGTACACCGCCGATGGCTGAACGATGAGGAGCGCAGGAGCTATCCCAAATCGTGGGTCAAACCGATCGATGTGAGCGAACCTGAAATGGGCATTGCCGCCTTGAAGTATACCTTCAGAACAGGTGCCGATGTGATTGTACCCCCGGGTGATTTCCGCAATTTTGCCTTTTGTGTGGATCATATTGAGGAGATCGTGGGTAAGCCGCTTTCACGGAAAGAAAAAACACTGCTCGACAACGAATTTCTTGCAGTGAAGGAGTACCCCTTCTTCGATCCGAAAGCATAAACAGTTACTTATAAACTGAAAAAGGCCTCTTCCCAAAGTTGTAAAGACAGTGACCCCCAAGAGTTAGACAAAAAACTTTTGGGGGGTCGGTTCAAAGTGAAGGAAGAGCCTTTTTTATTTGTATGCTCTCTTTCCCATCTGCATCTGAACGATGGCGATGGAAATCCCTGGATTACACGTCTTCAGGGTTGTAATTGATCATCCAGTAGATATCATACTTGTCTTTGAAGCTACCGAAATAGTCACCCCAGAATACGTCCTCCATCGGCATCTCCACTTCTCCCCCCGCAGACAGTTCGTTAAACAGACGGTCTGCCTCTTCACGACTGTCGGGAAAAACGCTGATATAATTGTTGTTGCCCGTCTTAAAGAGGGAACGCTGTTCACACATCACGTCAGAACCCATCAGGAGCTCGTCGCCAATAGGTAGGCAGACATGCATCACTTTTTCACGATCCTCTTCTGTGATAGTCATCCCTTCCAGATTATTCTCTTCCAGATCCTTCATTTTCGTGATACCTCCTTTGAATTCACCACCAAAGACAGTTTTGTAAAAATTGAACGCTTCTTCACAGGTACCGTCAAAATTGAGGTACGGATTTAATTTTGCCATGATTTTTAAATATTTAAATGTGAGTAAAGAATAAAACAGAATCATCTTTCTAAAATAAGATAATTTTTATCTCCTACAGGATGTCACGTCACCCTGCCTTATCATTTGCTATATTGAAATCGTTTAATTTAGCTCCGCTGCCTGTTGCAGTCTGCGAATATCCACCTTCCTCATTTTCATCAGTTCCTCCATCACTAACGGGCTTTTATCTGTGATCTTTGTATCCGGAAAAACGGATTCATAGAATCCCGCCACTTCTGCAGCGTTGTTGTTGCACCAGATACAGGGGTAAATTGAGTTGTTCATGTCTGTTTCCTTTAGATGATTAATGATAAATCAACTTCTTTAGAATGATTCTATATTACAAAGTTATTGCACCCGATGTTATTTACTCTTATCCTATGACAAGAAAACTGGTTTTGCAAGAAAAAAAGGGTAAAAAATTGTCTTGTGACATGAAAAACTATTTTGAAGCAAGGAAGCTTCCTTTTGACAGCTCTTTACGGATCCGGCTCAGGGAGGTATCGGTAATGCCCAGGTAAGAGGCAATTTGTTTCAGGGGTGCCTGTCGTATCACCTGCGGTTTCTCTCTGATCAGCTTCAGATAGCGGTTTGTAGCGTTATCGGTGATTATCTCCACCGATCGTATTTTGGATACAAATAGTTGCTCCGACATCCATGCACGTCCCCATTCACGTATACCCTTTATGGAGTGATAGAGCTGCTCAAACCGGTCGTGATCAATCTGCCAGCAGATACAATCGGTCAATGCCTGTATATATTCTTCGGAGCGGGTGCGGTTGAAAAGCGATAACACCTCAATCACCACCTCATGGTTCGAGAAGAAGTTGGTTGTGATATCATCACCATTGTAACTATAGACGAACGATCGCATCAACCCGCTCTCCATAATGAGATAACTGCCTGAGATCTCTCCTTTGCTCAGAAAAAAATCACCTTTTTTGAATCTTACTTCTCTGTGTGCCGTGCTGATGATTTCGAAGTTCTCTTCTGTCAGTAAAGAATTACAATATACCAACTGCAGGGTTTTCTCTTTGTGCATTTTCAATTATTGATTCAATTACTGCATAATAATCGTTTAATCTGTCTACCCTTCTGCTTTACCTCCTTCATGATCACCATCAGCACTGAGTGAAGCAGTGATCGCCTTTTCAGCACGCTCGTACTGAAAGCGATAGCGTGCATCCTGAATCTTCTGTGATGAGATCCTGCTGCCGCCTAAAACCATGTCAGCCGCTTCACCCATCACGAGCCGCATCATGAAAACAGGGATTGCAGGGAAGAAGAAAGGTTTCTTCATCACCTTTGCCAACGTGCGCATAAACACAGCATTGGTGATGTATTCGGGTGCCACCGCGTTGTAAACACCCTGCATGGTGGAATCTTCGATGGCTTTGATATAAAGCCGGCAGATGTCATCCAGATGAATCCAACTGAGATACTGCCTCCCGCTGCCGAGAGGTGACCCCACACCTAACCGCGTTGGCAGCACCATCTTTTTAAATGCTTCGCTGTCACGGGAGAGGATGAAACCGGTTCGAAGGACAACCGTACGGATGCCGGGGAGCTCATTAAAACTGCATGCTGCATCCTCCCATTTTCTACAGGTAGTATTCAGGAAATCATTCTCTGGCAAAACATCCTCCTCGGTAAAGATCCGCTCACTCACACCCGCGCCGTAATAGCCTGTTGCGGAAGCGGAGATAAAAGCTTCAGGTATCCTGCCGGTCAACTTCAGTCTCTCCAACAGAAACTCAGCCGTTCGGACACGACTCTCCACAATCTGTCGCTTTTTTTCTTCTGTCCATCTGCCTTCACCCAGGTTGGATCCCGCCAGATGAACGATCACATCGGCTTGTTCAAGGGCTTCGTTGTCAATTTCGTTATTCCGGTAATCCCATCTGTAAGTGGGGATATCAGTGTGCAGTTTACGTTCGCGGCTAAGCCAGAGCACCCTGTATCCTTTCTCAATAAGCAGTTCCGTTAACCGGCTGCCTACGAGTCCCGTTCCACCTGTAATCAAGACTGTTTTCATCTTTTCGGAAATAATCATTTGTTAACGGAATAATCATGAATGCTACCCCGGCCTCAACCATCATTTAAAGCTGTGGCAGCTCCATGGGAATATCCATTAGCAGGATCTCTGCATCTTCAGGCGATTCAAGCGTGAAGCTGTCGGCGTTCCATATGCCATAACCATCGCGTTCATTGAGCAGTTGCTCTCCGACACGTGCCTGTCCCTTAATAACGAAGATATAAACACCATTTCCCGGCTTCCTGACCCTGTATTCGCGGGAAACATCCTTATCGAAACGGGCAAGATGAAACCAGGCGTCCTGATGTATCCACACCCCCTCTTCATCGCTGTGGGGAGAGACAATCTGCTGAAAATCGTTCAGCAGGGCATGGTCGGCAATATGCATCTGGCTGTAACGTGGCTCAACCCCTTTCTCACGGGGGAACACCCATATCTGAAGAAATTTCACCGGCCGGTCGCTGTTCGTATTGAACTCACTGTGTGTGATACCCGTGCCGGCAGACATCACCTGGACATCACCCTTACGTATGATACCACCATGGCCCATGCTGTCACGATGTTCCAGATCACCCTCAAGAGGGATAGTGATAATCTCCATATCGTTGTGCGGGTGGGTACCAAAACCTTTACCTCCTTCCACATGATCATCATTCACGACCCGCAGCACACCGAAGTGCATCCTGTCACGATTGTAATAATTGGCAAAACTGAAGGTATGGTTCGATTTGAGCCAGCCGTGATCGGCATGCCCACGGCTGTTGGCCGCATGATACACTGCATTCATTTTTTATATTTTTTCTTTTTGATGTTTAATAACTATCTGAAAATGGTTCACTGATACTATCCTGTTCATACCGTAAAGATCAATGACCAACTTATATACAACACGAAGCGGTGCGAAAATGTTTTCGCACCGCTTCCGTTCATCTCTTAACAATGGTTCTATCTCCTGCTGCCGCTCGTAGCAATCATGATGTAATAGAGCAATGTGGCCAGTGAGCTGAGAGCTGCCACCACGTAGGTGTAACCGGCCCAGCGCAATGCATCTTCAGCCTGGTTGTGATTGGTGGCATCAGTTATTCCGGCGCTGCTCAACCAGCGAAGTGCGCGGTTGGTGGCATTCTTCTCCACCGGCAGCGTCACGAAGCTGAAAAGGGTCGTAAGTGCGAACATGCCGATACCTATCCATATAAGTGCATGGAAGGTCTGTATCATGATGATACCTGCCAGGATCACCCACATCACCCAGCGGGAGGTGGAGGAGATTACAGGAACAAGCGCCGACCGCATTTTAAGCGGCGCGTAACCCATCGCATGCTGTAGTGCATGACCGGTCTCGTGCGCCGCAACGGCAGCCGCAGCAACACTGTAGGAGCCGTACACCGGCTCACTCAGATTGATGGTCTTATTCAGCGGGTTATAGTGATCGGTGAGTCGTCCTCTTACAGAGGTTACCTGTACATCGAAAATACCGTTATCGTGAAGCATCTTCTCCGCTACCTCTTTCCCGGTCATACCGTTACGAAGCGGAATCTTCGAGTACTTTTTAAAACGACTTTTCAATGTAGCCTGAACAATCCATCCGGCAAGAGCAATACCAATAAACAGAATCCAAATTGGTGACATATATTCTTTTTTATTAAAACATTTATCGCATGCATAAGTTTAAATGCGAAAACCATGCCATTCGTTACCGGATAATGGTCTGTGCCCTGTCAGGCCCCACGGAGACGATGGCTACAGGTACCCCCAACTCCTCTTCAAGGAAAGAGATGTAGCTGTTAAACTCTTCAGGGAACTCATCCTCCGACCGCATTTTTGTCATGTCGGTCTTCCAACCCGGCAGCTCCACATAAACCGGTTCAAAACCTTCGGAAATATCAAAAGGCAGATCTTCGGTCTCTTCACCGTTGACATTATAGGAAACACACGCTTTGATTGTTTCGAAGCTGTCCAGCACATCGCTTTTCATCATCACCAGCCTGGTTACACCGTTCAGCATGATGGTGTAACGAAGCGCAACCAGGTCAATCCAACCACAACGACGCGGACGACCGGTAACTGAGCCATACTCCTTTCCGTTATCACGCAAGAGCTGACCATCATCATCAAACAGCTCGGTAGGAAAAGGGCCGCTCCCTACTCTGGTGCAATAGGCCTTGAAAATACCAAACACTTCTCCAATCCTGTTCGGCGCTATCCCCAGACCTGTGCATGCACCGGCACAAATGGTGTTGGATGATGTAACAAAGGGATAGGATCCGAAGTCGATATCGAGCATGGAACCCTGTGCTCCCTCAGCAAGCACTTTGGCTCCTTTGGCAAGCTGCTTGTTGATAAAGTGTTCACTCTCGATAATCCGGAATGTTTTCAGCTTCTCCACTCCCTCGAACCACTCTTTCTCCAGCGCTTCAAGATCATATTCAAACTGGTACTGACTCAGCTGCTCCTTGTGACGGGCAACGGCGTTCTTATACTTCTCCTCAAAATCATGAAACAGGTCACCCACTCTCAACCCATTACGGCTGATCTTATCAGTATAGGCAGGACCGATACCTCGTCCCGTAGTACCTATCTTCGCGTTGCCCATCGCTTTTTCCGATGCAGCGTCAAGCAAGCGGTGCGTAGGGAGAATCAGATGAGCCTTCTTCGAGATGGAGAGCCTGTCGGTGAGTGTATGACCTGTTTCTTCGAGTGCTTCCACCTCCTTCTTGAACAGTGCGGGATCAATCACCACACCGTTACCGATGATATTCGTTTTCCCTTCCTGGAAGATACCGGAGGGGATCGATTTCAGGATGTATTTCTCTCCTTCAAATTCCAGGGTATGACCGGCATTGGGCCCACCCTGAAAACGTGCCACAATATCATATTTGGGTGTGAGTACATCCACCACTTTCCCTTTTCCTTCATCGCCCCACTGGAGGCCTAACAATACGTCGACTTTCATTGTATATTTTTTCTGTAAATATGATGGATGTCTGTTAGTTCACCCACTCTTCTGTTTTATGAATGCTTTATCTACTTGTTACCCGTTTTATCGTTGTTGCTGCGTGCCAGTCTCCGCAACTCCATTTTCTTCGCATGACTGCATTTGCTGCAGGTGCCGTATATATACATACTATAATAACTGACCGTGAATTTTTTTATCTTCTTCAGCTGAGCCTGTGTGAGCAGATCACTGTTCTTCGTTTCCCACACCTGACCGCAAGTGGTACAGATCATGTGGTCATGATTCTCGTTACCGTACGCTCTCTCGTATTTCGACATGTTCCCGCCAAACTGATGTTTAACGACAAGACCACAATCTAGCAACAGCTCAATGGTGTTGTAGAGGGTGGCACGGCTGACGCGGAAGTTGACATCGATCATCGATTTGTAGAGTGAGTCCATATCAAAGTGTCCCTTTGTCGTGTATATATGATCGAGAATTGCGAATCGTTCAGGTGTCTTGCGATGCTTATGCAGCGTGAGGTACTCCATAAACTCATCCTTCACCTGTTTTTTCAATTTTTGACTGGCCTCCATAACTACAAATTTATTCCAATTTATTGATTTTTCCTAACGATCTGTTTCGATTTTTCCATCATCTGTGAGAAAGAATTGATCTATTTGATGTTCAGTTATTTACTTAACCGTATCAGAGTGGTAAAAAAATGCAGGCAGACTCACCTCACTCTCATTATGATAGGCATCCGAAACGGTTACAAAGTAATAGAATGCTTTGTCATTATTCTCAACCTCACGGGTGAAAACAGGTTCTTTCAGGCCTACAGCCAGCAGGTTCCCGGCGTTCTCCCTGTTGAAATCACCTGACTCACTCCTGTAGACGTTATAGGTCACCCTGCTGCTTTCATTTTTCAACGACCATTTAAGTTCAAAGGTACCATCCGGCAGCCTCTCGGCACGGATATCGGCCGGCTTCTCCGGGATGGAGTCAGACAACCATGTCATGGCGGGTAATTTGGCCGGATATGCATAATACTGTTCAAGCGAGGAAAGAATACCTTTGGTATTGGATAGTACATTCGCAGTACGGAAGTAAGCCTGCCCATGCACGTTTTTCTCTCTTGTATAATCCACCTGATTGAGAATATCCTGTCGTGACCACCCTAGCTCTATCATCTGGTATGCACCCAGACCGGGTACCACAATCCGCTTGTTACCATTCACCATCCAGTCATCAAGAAAGGGATAGAAAAGTTGATCCTTGTAGTACATCATCGGGTACAATGCATCGTGCTTACCTGTTTTCATCCATTTTGCCGCATCCTGATAGACAGTCTCGAACGCAGTCCATCCATGACCATTATTGCCCAAAGCGCGATACCTGCCCAGGGGGGAGCTGCTCACCTGTACCCAGGGTTTTTGTTTTTTCACCAGATCATATGCTTTGGTCACGAAGCGGGTGATGTTATCCCTGCGCCAATCGGCACGTGATTTCCCTTTCCCGTGCAGTCGATACATCCCGTCATCGGGAAACTGGCCTCTGTTGTCGGGATAACGGATGTAATCGAAATGAATCCCATCCACATCATAATTGGTTACGATCTCTTTCACTATTGAGAGCAGATAATCATCGGTTCGGGGATTACCGGGATCAAGAAACCATTCACCTTTGAATTTTTTCGTGAGGGAAGGATTCTTTTTCGTGACCGATCGTGCTCCCAAACTTCTTACATGCTTATCTCCTCCTAGTGGATAAGTCACTATCCAGGCATGGCATACAAGTCCTCTCTTGTGACACTCTTCCAGCACAAAAGCCAGTGGATCAAATTTCTTATCTCCGTATCCTCCGGTGATAATCAATGATGACATCGGTTCAATTATGGACTCATACATCAGCTCACCCCTGGCACGCACCTGAAACATAACCGTGTTGAAATTGTTTTTTTTCAGGTCGTCCAGTATAGATATCAGCTCATTTTTCTGCATCTCCCGGCTACTTCTGTTTCGCGGCCAATCCAGTCCGTAGTTCGTTGTCAGCCAGACAGCTCTCACCTCTGTTGCAGGCAGATCGGAAGATAGAATCAGCGGGCTGCTGCATAACAGGAGGATGAGCAAAAGATATATTTTGTTCATTAATTAAAATCGTTCTAAATTTTGCATGCAAATATATAGTAAAAAAACTGTTTTTACACTGCTTTCTGATATCATTTATTGCCAGATTCTGATTTGATCCCATTTGAATAATCCTGCAGAAAAAGAGATTTGCATTTCTGTTATAAATGTTTAAATCTTCTCTCATTAAAGAAAACATTCGTGTAACATAATTGTTAATAAGTTACATCTACCATTTTCTGTTCAGGCTTTTATTTTTAATTAATTCACATTACACCTCTGAAAAAATTGGCACTTCAGGGAGATAACTTACATAACTGCTTTTTATGAGAAAACCTATTTTAATTTCGCTCCTACTTGTCATTAGTTTTATTACCTATGCCCAAAAAGGAACGATTGAGGGCCGTGTATACAACGAGAAGAACAACGAACCGCTGGAGTTTGCCACCATCCAGATCCAGGGAACACTGATCGGGTCCACCACCGACCTGAATGGCAAGTTTATCTTCACCGGGATCGACCCTGGATTCGTGCGGCTGATCGTCAGCTACGTGGGCTTTGAGACCACCGTCTCAGCAGAGATACAGGTGTTGGGCAACCAGACCACCTTCATCGACATCGCCGTACCGGAGTCATCCACCCTGATCAGCGAGGTGGTGATCCGCCCCAACGTGAACCTGAAAAAGATCGAGAGTCCAGTCTCGTTTGCCACGGTGAGTGTCAAGGATATAGAGAAGGCCGCCGGCGTGAACCGTGATGTCTCCAAGGTGCTTCAGACCCTGCCGGGTGTGGGAGCGACCGATCCCAACCGCAACGACCTGATCGTGCGGGGTGGCGGTCCCTCGGAGAATGTCTTCTACCTCGACGGCGTGGAGATCCCCATCATCAATCACTTCGCCACACAGGGCTCCTCAGGGGGTGCCGTGGGGGTGATCAACCCCGACTTCGTGAGGGAGATTAATTTCTACACAGGCGCTTTCCCCGCCAGCCGCTCCAACGCACTGAGTTCGGTGATGGACATCCGCCAGAAGGACGGCAGCAGCGACCGCATCCACACGAAGCTTGCCGTGGGTGCCTCCGATGCCGCCTTCACCCTGGATGGTCCCATCGGCGAGAAATCTACCTTTATCGTCTCCGCCCGTCAGTCCTACCTGCAGTTGCTCTTCAAGCTGATCGGACTGCCTTTCCTGCCGACCTACAACGACTTCCAGGTGAAGTACAAGTATAAGATCGACCAGAAGAACGAGCTCTCCTTCATCGGCATCGGCGCCATCGACAACATGACGCTCAACACTGGGTTGCAGGAGACAGGCACCGAGGCACAGAAGTACCTGCTCAACTACCTGCCCATCTACGAGCAGTGGAACTACGCCGTGGGAGCTGTTTACAAGCATTTCAGCGACCGTTACTTCGACACTTGGGTGCTGAGCAGGAACATGCTGCGCAACAACAACTACAAGTATGAGAACAACGACGAGGCGCGGCCCAAGATCTCCGACTATCGTTCGGATGAGGCGGAGAACAAACTGCGCTTCGAGCGCAGCTATCCCGACCTGCCTGTCAAGATCCTGGTGGGTGCGGGGTTGACCTATTCGCACTACACCAACAGTACCAACCGCAAGGCGTTCGTGGATGGCTCGCTCACCGACCTGATCTACAGCACCGACCTCCACCTCTGGGCCTATCAGGCGTTCATACAGGCATCGGATACCTACTACGACGACCGGCTCTCCCTCTCACTGGGTATCAACACCATTGGCAACAACTACAACAAAAATATGGGAAATCCGCTCAATCAGATCTCCCCCCGCTTCTCCGCCTCTTACCGGATCAGTGACAAGTGGGACCTCAACGGCAACATAGGGCGCTATGCCATGCGGCCTGCCTACACCACCCTGGGCTACAAGGATGCGGATGGCAACTTCGCCAATCAGAACGAGCAGTTGAAGCACATCATCTCCAACCAGGCGATTGCCGGCTTTGAGTTTCGCCCCTCCGACATCACCCGCTTCAATCTGGAAGGTTTCTACAAGCAGTATGAAAACTACCCTCTCTCGGTGAGGGAAGGAATCAGCATCGCCGGCAAGGGTACCGACTATGGTCAGATCGGTGATGAGGAGATTATCTCCACAGGCAAGGGACGTGCATACGGGATCGAGTTTTCCGGGAAGCTTTTTGACTGGAAGAAGCTCAACAGCACGGTGACCTACACGCTCTTCAAAAGTGAGTTCACCGACAACGATGGCACCTACCGTCCTTCCAACTGGGATACCCGTCACATGGTCAACCTGATCAGTAGCTACCGGCTGCCGCGTAACTGGAACATCTCCATGCGCTGGCGCTACGTGGGAGGTGCCCCCTACTCTCCCGTCGATATGGAGCTCTCTGGCAGCAAGGCGGCCTGGAGCGTCACCAACCAGGCTTATATCGACTATACGAACTACAACACCCAGCGGTTAAAAAACGCACACCAGCTGGACCTGCGTATCGACAAAGAGTTCTATTATAAGCAATGGATGCTGAACCTCTATGCCGACGTGCAGAACGCCTACAACTTCCAGTCAGAGAACCCGCCTATTTACACGAACAGGACACCGGAAGGATTGGTGATGGATTCATCCTACGATCCCGGCATCCCCGAGGGGAGGCAGGAACTGAGAAAGATAGAGACCTACAGCGGTACCGTGTTGCCCACTATAGGAATCATTATTAAAATATAAATTTATTGGCGGAATTTTGTTCTATTTATAATAAACTGAAACAGACCCTTTCCGCAAGCATCAAAGAGGTAATCTAAAAACAAAGAGAAAGATGAAAACAAAACTCTCATTGCTGTTATTGGTTTTACTGGGAATAGTATTCTCTGCGCAAAAGAGACCAGCGAAAGTTGATTATTATACCTACGGAGAAAAAAACAGTACATCGGAAATCAGCCTGCGGTTTGAAAAAGGCAGACACCACAACCACCCGCTTTTTGCTATATGGCTGGCAGACAGCACAGGAAAGTATATCGAGACACTCTACGTATCGGAGAGTATCGGTAAAGGTATTTTTAAAAGGGGTAGCAGAAGAACCGGCAGATGGATGGCCGGTGAGATAGAACGACCGGCATCACTCCCATACTGGACGCATCAGCGGAATGTGAAAAATGAAAAGGAAACACTGATGCCCACAAACAAGCTTCCTGTAGCGGATGTCTATACTGGTGCTACTCCTAAAAATTCATTTATGATGACTCTCTTCACCAGCGAAAAACTCAACGGCAGATACCGCATTTATGTTGAGCTGAATCAATCGTGGGACTGGAATGAATACTGGACCAATAATAAATTTCCGGGTGACAAAGAATACATGACCTCCAGTCAGCCAGCCCTGGTATATATGGCTTGTATCGACACGAAAAAAAGGGAAGAGGAGATCACTCTCACACCTGTCGGACACAGCCACTATGCTGGTGAAAACGGGGAGTTGTTCCCTGATCTCAACACACTCACAACGGCATTGGAAATAGCAGATAAAATCACTGTCTCACTGAAATAGAATCTGATTGGTCCGATTCAACAGAAAGGAAAATAAGCTGCTTGATGATATGCTATAGAAAAAAGAAACGCTCCGGAACAAATGTACCGGAGCGTTTCCTTTTTACTATCTAGCCTTTAAATGTGATGGCTTCTTCTGAGCGAAAGACGGGACTCGAACCCGCGACCCCGACCTTGGCAAGGTCGTGCTCTACCAACTGAGCTACTTTCGCAATATGTAATCTATCAATACCTTGCCAAGGTCGGTTTTCATCTCACTTTTGGGGCAAGGTCGTGCTCTACCAACTGAGCTACTTTCGCAATATGTAATCTATCAATACCTTTCCAGGATCAGTTTCACAACATGAAAGCTATTTTGCAATTGAAACAAACTCGTTGCAGGCTCAATTTGCGGCTACAAAGATAGCCTTAAGTTTTGTTATTTCAAAAATTATTGGACTAGAATTTTAACAAAGAAGCAATTTTTTCCAGATAATGGGCATCCACTTCGTTAAAACTGTCCACATCGTCACTGTCCACATCGAGCACTGCCTCAACATCACCCTCTTTCAACAGCGGGATTACGATCTCCGACCGGGAGAGGGAGCTGCAGGCGATATGTCCGGGGAAGATATCTACATCAGGGACGAGAATTGTTCGCTTTTCTTTCCATGCTGTTCCGCACACACCTCTGCCAAATGTAATGCGTGTACAGGCAACAGGACCCTGAAACGGACCGAGCACCAGCTGATCACCCACCACCCTGTAAAAACCTACCCAGAAGTATCCGAGTGCCTCTTTCAGTGCAGAAGCGATATTCGCCATGTTGGCAATCAGATCGGGTTCATCTTCTGTCAACGCTTTCAGTTGCGGGTAGATCGATTCGTATATCTCTATTTTCGACCCCTCTTTCGGAATAGTTAAATCTTCAGCCATTTTTTTTTTGATAAAACGTAAAATCGCGTCACCAGAGAGGCAACGCGATTTCATATTGTTATACAATAAGTTCAGAGATTATTGTGCCTGTTCCTTGGCTTCCTGAATCATCTTGGCATTGGGAAGGATAAAGACTTCCACACGGCGGTTCTGAGCCCTTCCTTCAACAGTGCTGTTGTCTGCGACAGGTTGTGCTGAACCATAGCCATCAGATGCGATACGGGCACCGGAAACACCTTTGGCAAGAAGATAGTTGTATACCGATTCGGCACGACGTTGTGACAGTGGATTGTTGATGGCATCACTACCTGTGCTGTCGGTATGTCCGTAGATTCTTACATCTGTATCAGGATTATTCTGTAGTGAAGTGGCAAATTTATCGAGAGAAGCACGTGAAGCGGTGTTCAATGTGCTTGAGTTTGTTGCGAACAGGATACCCGATTCAAAAGTAACCTTGATGGCTTCTCCTGCGTTTACTTTTTCTACCTGAGCACCTTCAATCTGTTCCAGCTCAGCTGCCTGTTTGTCCATCTTGTTACCGATGATGGCACCTGCTGTACCACCCAATACTGCACCAATCCCGGCACCTATGGCTGCACCTTTACCGCCACCGGCAATAGCACCTACACCGGCACCTACAGCAGCACCCGCACCGGCACCTATACCACCGCCTTTAACGGTTCTGTTTAAACCGCAACTGGAAAATACCAATGCACTACCTAATAATGCGATGGTGAATAATTTTGAAAATTGTTTCATAGCTAGTCTCATTTTTTTATAAATAATTTTTTTCTATTTTGGTTGATTTGTGAATTGTCTTATCAATCAAATAGATTCAGTGTATCGCAATAGGCCAGCTCACCGGCAACAATCGCTTCTATCTGTTCATCAGAAAACTCTCTGATTGCATCTTTACGGGCATTTTTGATGATGAATTCCAACAATTCGTCTTCATCAATTTCAATCTCAGTATCATCATTTTCATCCAAAAAACCTTTTTCTTCATAGAATTCATAGATCAAATCAACAATGTAATTGATTTCATCGTCAGAAAACTTATGATGCATCTCTTCCGGTAAATGCTCCTGGATAAATTTCAGAGAATCATCTTCGTCGTACTCAAGTACTTTTTTTTCATCACTCATAACAAAACATTTTAACTATTTAACGCACAAATGAAAATAAACAAAAGGTCTCTCTTTGTCCTTGCAGACCTCTTTACCGGTAAAACCAATAAGAATACCATCTGCAGTAGGTTAAACAAATATCGAAAAAATATGTTCACCCTTCTTGTAAACTCTTTTTAATTTCTGTTACCTGTAGTTATTCTCTACATTCCTGTCAGACTGCTAATTTTTTTCATTCAACTGATCATTATCCTCATAGAACAACTTTAATTGTATTATCATCTTTATAAACATTTATTTTATGTCTTTCACACAAATTGATGCAAGCAGATTATCCAAGGGTTTATCAGCCACCACCTCACATTTCATAGAGATACTGGCAGCCCGGCACTCCGGCAAACAACCGGATGCCATAGAGGCTTGACAGAAGTCTGTGATGAATTGAAAGAACTGTTGATCTGCATCATAAAAAGGCCCGGGAGCGTGAAAGCTTCCGGGCCTTTTACATAACTCATTCAAAAGGATGGTTTATTTACGGTAATTGCGTTTGGCATTCTCTTTTGCCTTCTCACGTGCCTGCTTCTCCTGCAGTTTCTGTGCTTCTGCCAGACGAGACATGAACCCTGATTTCTTTTTCGGTTTCTTCTTGTTCTTTTCCAGTTGAAGCAGTATCTTATCTTCGTTGATCACCTGTTTCATGATCATCGTAAGTACGATCGTATACAACGTGGAAAGGAAATAGTAGTAGTTCAGTCCGGCAGGATAGGAATTCAGGAAGAAGAACATGAAGATCGACATAAAGATAGGCATATGTTTCATACCCGGCATCGTCTGTTGACCTGTATCCATCGTTGTCATGTTGTACTTCGTGTAGATCACGTTTACACCAGTCATCAGCAGACAGAAGAGACTGATGTGGTTCCCCAGATACTTTGTGATGATGGGTATGTTACCGCTCCAGGAGATGAGCGAGTCATAGGTTGATAAGTCATCTGCCCAGAGGAAACCCTGCTGACGCAACTCGATGGCCGACGGGAAAAAGAAGAAGAGTGCCAGCAATACAGGCATCTGTATCACCATCGGCAGGCAGCCGCTCATTGGGCTCACACCCACCTTGTTATACAATTCCATCGTTGCCTGCTGGCGCTTCATCATCATATCCTTCTCCTTACCCGGATATTTCTTCTCCAGCTCCTGAATCTGCGGACGGAGGACTCTCATCTTGGCCGATGAGATATAAGATTTGTAGGTAAGCGGAGAGATAACGATCTTTACCATCAGCGTGAGGATGAGAATAATCAATCCCATACCCCAGTTGAGAGAGAGGAAGAAATTGAAGACCGGGATAGCGAACCATTTGTTCACCCAGCTCAACCATCTGTAACCCAGATAAACGATCTCCTGCAGCTGCAGCTTCTGCGAGCTGTCGCTCACCTCCTTATCGTAGGCTTTCAGTGTGTTGTAGTGCACGGGACCGAAATAGTAATTGAAGCCGGCAGTGATCAGATCACTTTCGGCACTCACCACTCCCGGTACCCATACCTCCGCCTTATAATCTTTTGTATAATTACTCTCATCAAGTACCTCGGAAGAGAGAATGGTGTTGCTGAAAGGCTGCTTCCCAATAACAACAGCTGAGAAATACTGGTCCTTGAAAGCGAACCATTTCAATGGGTCAGAAAGCTCTTTCCGGTCGTTTTTCGATTCACTCAATTTCTGTACATCCTGACGGTCATACTTGTAGTGAATACGTGAATAGCGATTCTCAAACGTCCTTCCTTTTTCCTGTTGCCTCACTTTCTGCTCCCAGTTCATTTTGAAGTTCGTCAGGCTCTCGGGATGGAGGCCATTGCGCATACCAACCAGACGGATATCAAAATCCATCATATATTCATCGGCAGGGAGTGAATAGACAAAGTCGATATATTGCTCAGAGGAGCTCTGCAGACGCATGATGACTGATCTGCCATCGGCACCCGGTATAGGTGTGAAGATCTCCCCCTCGGTGGACAGACGGACACTGTTGCGGTTGAAAAGATCCAGGTTGAACCGCGCTTCGTCACCTTCGAAAAGATAGAGACTGTCGCCGGTGTATCGCAGGTATTCTTTCAGCTGTACACTTTTGATATTTCCTCCGAGTGTACTCAACTCAAGGCGCACCTTCTCATTTTCCAGTATAACCGTCTCTTCAGAAGCGGTGGCAGGCAATGGTGCACCCGGTGAATCAGAAACCACTGTTTCAACAAACGTTGTTGTGTCACCGGCTGATGCCTGTAATGGCTGACCGGCACCGAAGAAATCGGACACATTGCTACCCTGTTCAAATTCAGTCGTACCGGTATCAACAGCATTACGCTCCTCTGCAAGTATAGCTCTCTGTTGTTCAACCAGCTGGATTGAATCACGTGTACGTCTCTGTGCCTCCAGCTGTTCCGGTGAAGGTCTGTTTAATATCGAAAAACCAATGATAATCGCTGTTATCAGTAGTAATCCTATGATTGTATTCTTATCCATTTTCTATAGACTGCGGCCATCGGCTTGCAGTGTTAAACGCTTTTAAATATTTATTTTCTATTCTCTTCTCTCATGTTCGCAGCCGCATTCATAAAACTCATGAACAACGGGTTGGGCGAGATGACGGTGCTGTTGTATTCAGGATGAAACTGCGTACCCAGGTACCACCTGAGGTGTGGCACCTCAACCACCTCCACCAGATCTGAATCGGGATTAATTCCCGTACATTTCATCCCGGCTGCCTCAAATTGTTCTTTGTATTGATTGTTGAACTCAAACCGATGACGGTGACGTTCCTCTATTTTTGTTTTGCCGTATGCCTTAAAAGCCAGGGATCCTTTTTTCAGTACACAATCATACGCCCCCAGACGCATAGATGCACCCATATTGGTGATGTGCTTTTGTTCTTCCATCAGGTCGATCACTTTGTCAGGAGTCATCGCATCCATCTCCGTTGAGTTGGCATCAGCCAGCTTCAATTCAGAACGGGCATACTCGATTACCATACATTGCATTCCGAGACAGATGCCGAAAGTGGGGATATCATTCTCCCTGGCATACTTCAACGAGATAAACTTCCCTTCAATACCCCGTTGTCCGAAACCCGGGGCAATCACGATACCATCGGCATTACCCAGTGCCTCCTTCACATTCTCCTCCGTTATTTTTTCGGAATGACACACCTCAAGCACCAGCTTCCTATCGTTGTAGATAGCTGCCTGAGAGAGTGATTCGTTGATCGATTTATATGCGTCCGGCAGCTCAGCGTATTTGCCTACAAGCTTAATACGCACCTCCTTCTTCGCATCTCTGCGCTTCTGAAGAAATGCTTTCCATCTTTCCAAATCGGGGCTTCCACCCAGCGGCATGTTCATCTTACGCAGCACAATCTCATCCATCCCCTGCTTCTCCATCATCACCGGCACCTCATAGATGGTGGAGACATCAATGGATTGCATTACAGCCCCCTGTTCCACGTTGCAAAAGAGGGCTACCTTATCCAGTATATCCTTGTTCAGCTTCCGCTCTGTACGCAGCACAAGCATGTCAGGCTGTATACCCAGCGACTGCAACTCCTTCACGGAATGCTGCGTAGGTTTGGTCTTCATCTCACCCGCAGCGGCAATGTATGGTACATAGGTGAGATGCAGGCAGAAGCAGTTTTTCCCTAATTCCCAGCGAAGCTGGCGGACAGCCTCCAGAAAGGGAGTCGATTCAATATCCCCGACCGTACCTCCTATTTCCGTGATAACGAAATCGAACTTTTTCTTCACACCGAGCGACTTCACATTCCGTTTGATCTCATCGGTAATATGGGGAATCACCTGTACGGTTTTTCCCAGATAATCACCCCGTCGTTCCTTCTGAATCACATTCTGATAGACACGACCTGTTGTGATGTTATTATCCTTGGTAGTCTGTATGTTGAGGAAGCGCTCATAGTGCCCTAAATCCAGATCGGCCTCGTGACCGTCCACGGTCACATAACATTCTCCATGTTCGTAAGGATTGAGTGTGCCGGGATCCACGTTGATGTATGGATCGAACTTCTGTATAGTCACCTTATATCCCCTTGCCTGCAGCAATTTACCGAGTGACGACGCAATGATACCCTTTCCCAATGAGGAAACGACACCGCCCGTAACAAAAATATACTTTGTATCAGCCACGATCATGAACAGTTTATATTGTTGAATTTTTAAAGGTGCAAAGGTACAAAAAAAAAGATAGAAGTGGAGGGTAGCGTGAAAAAATAGAGCACTGCAGCAATCGTTCGGAACCAAATACCTTAGTTGTGCATCTCCTCCAATTCCATATTGTCACAACGCATGATCTTGCCAGGGAATGCCTGCACGATGGAATAGTTGTGCGTCGACATGATGACTGCGGTGCCATTTTCCGAGATCTGCTGCAACAGTGACACGATCTGACTCCCGGTCTCAGGATCGAGATTACCTGTAGGCTCATCAGCCAGGATGAGTGCAGGTGAATTAAGCAGGGCGCGTGCGATCACCACACGCTGCTGCTCTCCGCCCGATAGCTCGTGTGGCATCTTGTAGGTTTTGTTCTGCATGCCCACCTGCACCAGCACCTCGTTGATACGATCCCTGATCTCTCTCTTGTTTTTCCAGCCGGTGGCCCTGAGCACAAACTCAAGGTTTTTCTCCACCGTACGATCAATCAACAGTTGAAAATCCTGAAAAACAATCCCTATCTTCCTGCGCAGGAAAGGTACCAGTCTGTGCTTTATCGTGCCCAGCTCATAATCAAACACACGTGCACTTCCTCCCTCAATGGGGAGTTCAGCATACATGCTTTTCATCAGTGTACTTTTCCCCGACCCCACCTTTCCGATGATATAGAGGAAATCACCACGGTTTACTGTCAGGTTAACGTTTCGCAGAATGATATTCTCATCGCGATTCAACTGTACGTTCGAATAATTAACTAACTGTTCCTGAATCATTATTTAAGAAATTGTATCGATAGCGGATATTTCCAGAACTCACCATTGCTGGCTTTAATAGAAGCCAAAACAACAAATACAAGATAGAGTATACCTAAGACGATTGCCACAGGTATTCCGATGATGGTAATGCATAAAACAGCTCCATAAATTGCATAGCTGATCATGAAATTGATGATATTTTTACCGTGCAGGTCTACGCTGGCACTGTTATCTTTGTTTGTAACCCACATAATAATGGGTGCCACGAAACCGGCAATTGGGAGTATGAAACCGGCGAACTGAGAGAGATGCATCAGCATCAGGAAAGAACTTTCAGTCAACCCGAACAACGGTTTACTGCTGCCGTAGGCAGAGGAGTTTTCCGCTTCATTCAGAATCTTTTCTTTTTCACGCTGGTATTCCTCTTCGGTAATACTTCCTTTCTCTTTTAATTCATCAAGAATTTTTAAGTCTTCGTACTTCATAAGGCATTATTTTTATTTAATTAAGGAGTAACAGATCAATTATCTCCACCATGCTGTTAAACTCTTCCTCTTCAAACAGACGGGTGAGCATCACAATCTTACCTTCTCTGTCAATGATTACATTACGTGTAATCCCCGCTGTTTTCTCGGCATATAACCCGAAGATACCGGCATCGGGATCCAGTCCTATCGGGTAGCTAACGCCCGTTGCCTTTCTCAGTTCTTCAATTTTTTCTGCCGGCTCTTCTCTGTCTATTCCGTATAGAGCGAACTCCGGATCATCTTTATGACGCTGCCATATACGTGACTCAATGAAAGGCATCTCCTTACGGCAAACACCGCACCAGCTGGCAGTAAACTGAAGCATCACCACCTTGCCGCGAAGAGATGAGAGGGACATACTTCCTCCTTCGGGTAGCTGCATCTCAAAATCAGGTGCTATATCCCCCACTTTCACCAGAAACTGGTAATTGCTGCTGTCTGGTGTTGCCTTTGCTACCCGGAGGCTATCCATTTCACCTGTGCCGGTGCTGTCCTTATTTTTTCCGGAAGAACTGTTGCATCCAACCACAAAGCCGAGAGCGATAAAACAGAAGAAGATATATTTAAACATACTGTATCTATCTATTACAAAGATATATTTTTTCTTTATTTATTCCCTTTTTGCAGATAAATAATTGCAATGGTGAGCGCTGCAAGAGATCCCAGGATATCAGCTATCCAGTCACCCCACTCTGCACTGCGCGATGTGAAGATATACTTTTGCAGCAGCTCAATGCCCCCGCCGTAGATCACGGGAATCATAAATCCCCATAACACCCACCGAAAAATGGAGGGATGGCCATCGTGCATTTTGTAGTAATCGAACAGCGATACCGAGGAGAGGAGGAAAAACATGCCGAAATGAACCACCTTGTCCCATGGTATACCACGCGGCATATCCGGCACGCTTTCAGGTTCTATCAGACAGGTTCCGGCAAAAATAACAAACCCTACCACCAGGGGGAGGAACATATAACGGAAAAGGGTACGCATCACCTTACAATCTTTTTTTGAATGCAAAGTTAAAAATATATTCGGCTTTGCCCATGATATTTATGAACATATAACGAAAAGAAAGAGACATTTTCGCAAAAAATTTGTTTCTTTGTCTGAAATAAGTATGGAAGCGGTTCCTGCTGCTACAAATGAGAAAAAACACTGGCATTACAAGCAAATATGAGAAAAAGTATACTCCTGCTACTGGTCGCGATCACTGCGATTCACACTGTGGCACAAACGCCTGCTGAAGACAAGAATCAGCGCTATTATGACATCAACAAAAATATCGATATCTTCAATTCCCTGCTTCGTGAGCTGGACATGTTTTACGTAGACAGTGTAGAGGTGAACAACCTTGTGCAGGGAACCATTAACAATATGTTAACCCGGCTCGATCCCTACACCGAATATTACGCGGAAGAGAACATGGGTGATCTGCAATTTCTCACAACGGGTGAATATGCCGGCATCGGCGCAATCATCTCTTACAAGGATGAGCAGGTAATCATCAATGAACCATATGAAGGTCTGCCTGCTGACAAAGCAGGGCTGAAAGCAGGTGATGCGATCCTTGAGATCGATGGGGAGGATATGCGTGAAGCCACCGTCAAACAGGTGAGCGACAAGCTGAAAGGGATACCAGGAACGGTAATCAGGCTGACCATTCAACGACCCGGTGAAAAGAAAGTACGTCAGTTATCCTTCGAACGTGAGAAGATTGAGATGGACCCAATCACCTATGCCGACGTGATCGAAGGCAACATCGGCTATTTTCATTTCGGCAGCTTCACCTCCAACAGCTCCGACAAGGTGAAAGAGACCATTATTGATCTCAGGAAAAGAGGAGCCACATCGCTCATCATGGATCTGCGCGGCAACGGCGGCGGTATCCTCGACGAAGCGGTCAACGTGGTGAACCTGTTCGTCCCCAGGGGAGAAGAGATTGTTGCCACCAAAGGAAAGGTAAAACAATGGGACAGAACCTATCACACAAAGAATCAGCCACTGGATGAGATCATACCCATTGTGGTACTCATTGACACCGGCTCTGCCTCTGCTTCTGAGATTGTAGCAGGGGGCCTGCAGGATCTCGATCGTGCCGTGATCGTCGGTAACCGCTCCTTCGGTAAGGGACTGGTACAGACACCCCGTGATCTTCCCTACGGAGGCAACATCAAAATCACCACATCCAAATACTACATCCCCAGCGGACGCTGTATCCAGGCGCTCGACTACTCGCACCGCAACCCTGACGGCAGTGTCGCACGTGTACCCGATTCACTCACCAATCTGTTCAAAACAAGAAACGGACGTGAAGTACGTGATGGTGGCGGTATCACACCCGACATCACCCTGCCGCAAAAGACCGGCGGCACCATCGCTTACTACCTGATGGCAGACAACATCATTTTCGATTATGTGACATCATGGGTACAGCAACACCGCTCCATCAGCTCACCTGATAAGTTTCGTCTGTCCGATGCAGATTATGATGCTTTCAAAGCGTTCGTGAAATCGAAAGATTTCAAGTATGATCAGTTCAGCGAACGCTCTCTTGCACAGTTGAAAAACATGATGGTGTTTGAAGGATACATGGAGGTGGCAGCTGAAGAGTACAAGGCACTGGAAGAGAAATTATACCCCGACCTGGATCGTGATCTTGATCTGTTCAGTGAAGATATCAGGAGCATGATTGAATCTGAAATAGTACAACGTTATTATTACAAGAAGGGTGTACTTATTCATCAGCTTTCCGGTGATAAGGTATTCGATAAAGCAGTGGAAGTGCTCAGAGACCCTGACCTATATCATTCTGTTCTTCAACCCAAGCCGGCAAATGTACCTCCGGCAAGTGAAATAAAAGAGAAGGTGAAAAATCAATTCTCATAGATGAGCAGTGATTGAATACTCACGTTGAAGTATTGAGGTTTGTGGTTGAGGGCTTGTCGTGGATATATGATGTGAAGCATCCTGTATTGCGACCGTTCGACCCTTTAAACAAAGACCATCATGCGTACGTTCGTTTTACTCTTTTGGCTCTTACTGATCATCAACCCTGCTGCATCCCAGGAAAAACGCGTCTCCCTGCTTTTTGCCGGTGATGCGATGCAGCACATGCCACAGGTACGCGGTGCCAGAACTGAAGATGGCAGTTATCGGTACGACTCCTGCTTCTCCCTGGTGAGGGATAAGATTGCAGCAGCCGATATTGCCGGGGTGAATTTTGAGACGACACTCGGCAGGAAGCCATACAGCGGCTACCCGACCTTCAGCTCTCCCGATGAATTCGCCCTGGCATTGAAGGATGCCGGTTTTGACATCTTCTTCCAGGCGAACAACCATGCAGTAGACCGTGGCAGTATGGGGTTGCAGCGCACGATAGACATACTCGATTCCATCGGCATCAGGCATACAGGCACCTTCAAATCGGATGAGACACGTAGTCTCTATTACCCGCTGATGATCATCAAAAACGGTATGCGTATTGCTTTTCTCAATTATGTGTACGACACCAACGGATTGGCCGTGAAACCGCCCAACATTGTGAATCTTATCGACAGCAATCGCATCAAAAGAGACCTCCGCCACACGCAACTGTACAAGCCCGATATCATCATTGCACAGATGCACTGGGGTGAAGAGTATCATACCACCCCCTCCCCTCAGCAGAAAATAATGGCAGCACTGCTATTGAAAAACGGTGTCAGGATCGTGATTGGTCATCATCCCCATGTGATTCAACCGCTGGTGGTGGAAAAAGCGAACAGCGATATCCGGAGCGTCGTCTACTATTCACTGGGTAACTTCATCTCCAATCAGCAAAGAACCCATACCGACGGAGGGATGCTGGCAGAGATAGTGATCAGCAGGAGAGATGACAACGCTCCCGTAGTCATCGAATCGTGCGATTATTCATTTGTATGGGTACGAAAAAAGCAGCTGAAAGGGAGGATCAACTATCAGCTGATACCATCATGGAAAGCTGAAAATGTGGTGATGGGTATCGAAGAAAAACGAAAAATGGATATCTTTGTGCGTAACGCACAAAGAATTGTTCATAAAAGTTTGTAAACTATTTTACGATGGAGCCATTAGAATTTATTTTGCGATTGCTTGCTGCTACAGCAGCCGGGGGTGCAGTGGGCCTGGAACGACAGATAAACAACAAGAGCGCCGGATTACGCACCAACACGCTTGTAGCTATTGGTGCATCCATCTATCTGCTCATCGCCATACAGTTGCTGGATGGCACCTCGGCCGACCCTACGCGGGTATTGGGTCAGATTGTCACGGGGATTGGGTTCCTGGGGGCAGGTGTCATTTTACACCGGGGGGCCAATGTGCAGGGATTAACCACTGCTGCCACTATCTGGTGCAGTGCTGCACTTGGTTGTATGGCAGCTTTGGGATTCTATTGGCAGCTTGGGGTTGCCACACTGTTGGTTATTCTCGTGAACACTGCATTTAAAAAAGCAGATGTCTGGTTTAACAATGATCAGAAAAAGAAAAACGGCTCCGGTAAAAAAGAGCACTTCGAGTAAACGGTCCCGGATCGGAATGAAGAGAGATGTAATCAGAAAAATAGCTGAAAACGTTTTTATATTATCTCAGCAACCAATACACCACTGCAGCTTTTTTGTCCCGCACAGTAGTCGCCGGGACTTTTTTCGTCAATAACCACCCTGTTCTTCGCACTCGAAGCATGGATAAAGGTGAGCCGGTCATCCTGCCGGAAGGCGAACCCCATATGAGTGACATCCAGTCCTTTGATACTCGTTGTAAAAGCAATCATCGCCATATGAGGTATCCGGTCTGCTTTGACTGCGATCGCTGCTTTGGGCAGATAATAAAAACCTTCTCTCCGGTTGATCTCATTCTCCATGGTGATAATCTCATTCAGTACTTGATCATCACTTCTTAACTGTTTGTATGCATCCCGGTGTGACGAGATAAAATGAAGCTGCTTAACCTCTTTCACGCCACCCATCGCGCGTGATATATTCTTCACCAGACCTTTTCGTTCATTCTCATAGACCCAGTCGGAGGTATAATGCAACCGCGAGGCATATCCCTCTATCACGCCTGAACGGTATCTGATCTTCTGTAATTCATTCATAAAGAGACTGAACGACGGTTTCTCCTGCCTTGTCGTGTTGGTCAGAGCAATCACTGTCTCCACGAAGGTGGTGCAATCGAACGCACGCAGGTTCACCACCACTCTCTCTTCCTCTGTCACTTCAAGCGTGTGCGCTTCATAGGGTTTACCAAGGAAGAATGTGGCTGTTTTCTCCAGGAGACGCTCCACTGGATGTTCCTTATAGGGTTCGATATAGGAGAGATAATCGTTGAACAACGCCTGATCCCCGGGGGTAAAAAGCGCTTTTGGCTGCGCAGATAGCACTCCGGCAGCCAAAAACATTAATATCGTAATATAGATTGACTTCATCTGATCATGGTTCGATTCTTACCATTTACCGTTCTTCTTCATCTGTTTTCCCTGCTCCTTGCGTATCTTTTCTGTCTGTTTACGAATTTTCCTATCCTCTTTCTCCCACTCTTTCATCATCTTCTTCTCGCTTTTGTAGATCTTCTTGTTTCTCTTTTCAATCTCTTTGTTGATCTGTTTCATCTCTTTTGACGACATGGGATCGAGTCTGATCAGTCCTTTATTGACAGGAAGGCGGTTGCGTTGTGCCACAGACGGGTTTCGGGTTTTTCCGTAATCATCAAAGATGTCATTCCAGTTACGGTTTCTTTTACCCATCATCGCTTTCATCCGGTGAAACTCGGGAGATCCGGGTTTAATCCCGTAACGCTGTGCCATCACACCCCACCCGTTTCCTTCAGGATTTTCACGGTAGATACCGAGTATATCACTCACCGGCACACCGAGGTAATTGCTCAGCTCCAATCCCAGGGAGACATTACCCCAGTCAAGGCCGAAGCCGTTGAAAAGCTGCACAAGCGTATTGCGCGGCACATCATAGTGATGTTCATACAATCCCATCACCTGATCATCGGAATAGTTATCGGAGTAACTTCTGATATCTCTGGTAAAATGTGAATAGTCTGCCTGTGCAAACATCACAATCGACATCATTATCAACGAGAAGGAAGCAATTACCTTTTTCATCATCTTGCGTTTTAATTATGTTGGTTATTGCTTGGATGCTTATCTGGAGAAATAGTTTAATATGGCCTGATGGCCCGTATGTTCAGAAGAGCTGTTTTTTCTGCTGTTATTGTTTGGTCTTCGCCAGTAAGAAGTGATCCATGATGGTCATGGCAGCCATCGCCTCCACGATGGGTACTGCACGCGGCAACACACAGGGATCATGTCGTCCCCTGGCTTTGATGGTTGTGTCGTTTCCTTCGATATCTACCGTCTCCTGTTCCGTCAGGATTGTAGAGACAGGTTTGAATGCCACACGGAAGTAAATATCCTGACCGTTGGAGATCCCTGCCTGTATACCACCTGAGCGGTTGGTGCGGGTGTTGATGATACCATTGTCGTTGTAAAAGACATCGTTCACCTCAGAACCGCGCTGACTGACGTTGAATCCCGTTCCGTACTCAAACCCTTTCACCGCATTGATGCCAAGCATCGCCGATCCCAGGGCAGCGTGCAACTTGCCGAACACCGGTTCGCCCAATCCCACGGGCACCCCTTTGATCACGCAGGTGATGATTCCCCCGATGGTATCGCCCTTATAACGTACTTCATTGATCAGCCTGATCATCTCTTCCGCTTTCGCCGGATCGGGGCAGCGCACCGGCGTAGCCTCTATGAGAGAGAGGTCATATTTCGTGTAATCATTCTCCAGCGCAATCTCACCTACCTGTGAGCTGTAGGCTGTGATGTCAACATTCATCTGCCTGAGCCAGAGCCTGGCAACGGCTCCTCCCACCACACGTGACAGGGTCTCACGGGCAGAGGAACGTCCCCCGCCCCTGTGATCGCGGATTCCATATTTCTGTTGATAGGTGAAATCAGCATGCGAAGGTCTGAAAACCTCTTTCAGATGATCATAGTCCGATGACTGCTGGTTCTCGTTGCTCACCATGAAACCGATGGGAGCACCGGTGCTCCTTCCCTCAAACAAGCCCGAAAGAAACTTCACCTTGTCAGACTCCTTGCGGGGTGTGGTGATACGTGACTGACCGGGACGTCGCCTGTCGAGCTCTGACTGGATAAATTCCATGTCCATCACCAATCCGGGGGGACAGCCGTCAATCACTCCTCCCACGGCCTCACCGTGTGATTCTCCGAACGTTGTTAACCTGAAAATAGTTCCGAATGTATTCATTTCGCTTTGTACCCTTCATTTAACTGTAAAAAAAATCACAAATCGGATCAGGGTAATCTGGTTTGTGATTTTTGTTCATTTTTCTATCAGCAGTTGCAGCCTGAACCACAACCCCCTGATCCTGATTCCGATCCGCAGCCGCAGCCACCCTCATCACTTCCGTCACCACAGGAGCCGCAACCACCGGATCCGCAGCCACAACCTCCTCCGGAGAAGAGCGCTGCAATCTCTTCAGCAGATGCCTCGCGCACACCTGTCACCGATCCGGCAAAATGCATTGTCTCACCTGCCAGCGGATGGTTGAAATCCATGGTCACCACATCTTCAGCGATGGTCATCACAGACCCTGTCAACCGGTTTCCCGATGAATCCATCATGGGAACAGTGTTTCCTTCGAAAAGCACCTGATCATCGATTTTACCATCAATCTCAAAAATGTTCTTGGGCAGTTCTATAATTTTTGATTCGTCAAAATCACCATACGCCTCCTCGGGTGTAAGCTGAAAAGAGAAGGTATCACCCTGGGTAAGTCCTTCAATCTGTTTTTCAAACGCTTCGAGCATCGAGTTGGTACCGAAAATGAACTCCAGCGGCTTTTCAGCAGTCGCCTGTTCCATCAGTTCGCGCTCTTCTCCTTCGCCCACGTTGAGATCGTATGTGAGGGTGACAAATTTATTTTCTGAAATCTTCATTGTCTTTTTTCTTTAGTATGTGAATAATATAAGAGGTAAAAATTGTAACAACTAACCCTCTCTGATGTTTATTTTTGAATTGCTTTTTTTATATTATTAAGAGCCTGCTCCAGTACCTTTCGCGAAGTACCCACATTGAGGCGCATAAATCCCTCGCCTCCTGGCCCGAACATGGTTCCGTCGTTCAGGGCAAGTTTGGCCTGGTCAACAAAGAAATTCACCAATTCAGCCTGTGAGAGTTGCAGCTCCCTGCAGTCGAGCCATATCAGGAAGGAGGCTTCAGGCAATACAACTTTTATCTGAGGAATATGCTCCTTCAGGTAATTGTTTACATAATCCACGTTACCCTGCACATATTCTATCATTTCCGAAAGCCATTCTTCACATTCATCATATGCGGCAGTGGTCGCGGTGTAGGCAAACAGCGTACCCTGGGTCAGTTCACGTGGTGTCAGATAACCAAGGTATTGATCTCTGATTTTCCTGTCGGGTATCACTGCGAAGGAGCTGACAATCCCTGCGATATTAAAGGTTTTGCTGGGTGCCATCAATGTCAGGCTGATCTCTTCCGCTTTCTCAGAAACAGTGGCGAAGGGTGTGTGACTGAATCCCGGCAATGCCAGATCGGAATGGATCTCATCGGAGACAACCATGATCTCATTTTCGTGACATATCTCTGCCAGCTCTTTCAGTTCCGCGGGAGACCAGACTCTTCCTCCTGGATTGTGCGGGTTGCACAGAATGAGCATCCTGCACTTATTTTCCGCGATGAGGCCTCTCAACCCCGCAAAATCCATCCTGTACTGACCCTCCTCCAGAAGTAGCGGATTATTCACCACCACTCTCCCGAGAGACTCTGTCACCATCCGGAAAGGATGGTACACAGGTGGTTGGATGATGATCTTATCACCTTTCTCCGTAAAGACATCGATGGCAAAGGCTAAACCTTTCACTACACCCGGCACAAAATGAACAGCTTCTTTCTTCACCTGCCAGCGGTAACGCCGGTCAAGCCAGTGGATGATTGAGTGATACCATGCCTCGGGAGCAATGGTATATCCGAAGAGACCATGCTCCACGCGTTGCTTTAAAGCCTCAATTACGGGTGGCGGGGACTTGAAATCCATATCAGCCACCCATAAGGGAATGAGGTCGTCGCGACCGAAATAGGGTTTCAATCTCTCCAGCTTCACACAGTCGCTGTCTGTTCTGTCTATAATTTCATCAAAATTAAAATGCATACAATTTGAATATTTGCTTTATGAATAGATCACCTGCTACCCGAGAGATCCTTCATTCATAATAGATACTTTTGATTGATGGATTACGACGCGCTTTCCTGCCGCCGAAATTAATCGATTCGGATGCGAGGCCAATCATGAACTGATGGGAGACAATCTTCGTGTCAAGCTGGTTCACATCAGTTTTGTAATATCCACCCAGATAGCCTGCACGCAAAGTGACCCTGCTCAACGGGATATCCACGGTGAAATAATTACGTAACGCCAGCTGGTTGTGCAATGAACCAAAATGAACCGTACCTTTATTATTTCCCAGGGTGAATATTTCGTAATAGGAATGTCCGTACTCCGGCGAGAAGAACATCCCTGCAAGCGGGGTAGAGAGCTGCCAGCGGAAGGTGAACATGCGCCAGTTGTAGAGCGCCATCGTCGTGAGATTGAGGTTGACAGACGTTTTGAGGGAACCGGGGTTATTGGAGTTACGTACATTATAAATTCCCCCCAGCGATGCAGCAGCGCCTCCGCCGCCGAACAACCTGAAATTTGTTGTTCTCAGCAACGGATAAAAACCGTTCAGGTGATAATTGATCTCTCCGTAATATTCCGATGCGGAAGCAGTTGGATTCTTCGTGATGGCTGTCTCAATCCGGAACTGTTGCTGTATTTGCAGATTACCGTTAAAGAAAGGTGAACCTTTCATCCGTTCATGCATCAGTGAAATGCTCACGCCACTATAAGTGAGAGGAGAGAGATAGCTGTCTGATAAAAACGCCTTTCCAACACCAAAGAGCGTGGACTGATTAACTGTCTCAGCAGATTGATGTTTACTCTCCTGTGAATAGAGCACGCAGGAAAAAAAGATCCACACAAGTAGCAGAGTGGTTATTTTTTGGTAAACCATCTATCCTGATTTTCTTAATCAAACAATTTCATCTGCCCGGTTATTTCATCGCGCAAATCCTCATCCGAGATCTGGCTATCGCCATTCTCATCCTCAATCTCCACCTTCATCGTCTCCTCCGGCTCCGGTTCAGGGAATCGTAATGGCTCAAGCTCTTCCACCGTTTTCACTTCAAAGTTATTGATTCGCTTGCCTTTTGCCTTATAACTCTTCACTCCGATAAACTCCTCCACGTCTATCTCCAGCGGCTCACGATAATCATCATTCCCGCCAAAGATAACTTTTACTCTCGGAAATACCACATCAGTGAGTAAAAATAGTTGTGAATCGGGGTTCTCTCCGATGAAGCTGAGTGGTTTCTCCGATGCTTCCAACGGGAATCGTTTCAGGTAAGTAAATCCCTGATCGGCATCGAACAATGCAGCAGACCACACTTTCCTTTCATCGAATTTCTCAATACGGAGAATATTGGCGGGGAAGTGGTTTGAAAGATCAAAATTAGAGATGTGATAATCACCACTTTTTGTAATGATGAGAATCTTGTCGTCACCCTGGAACTCTCCCAGGTAATTGCCGCCGCCCTCATAGTTCAGCCTGAGTACATCAGGATCGAACCACACTTTCCGTCCTCCAAGGGTGGAAAGTCCCTTATGCTTTAACTGAATACGGTGCACCTCTGCCTTGGTAAGGATATTACCCATCGCACCACGTCCTTTAATCTCTACTTCACTGAAATCTTTTTCAAATTGCAGAATACGAAGGCGTGGTTTTGGTTTCAGAATCACCTTTATTGTTTCGGCTTCACCGTTGGGGTTAGAGCTGAAGTATGCAATGCGTGAACCTGTCTTGCCTTTTGTCAGGTCATACTCCTTGTCCCGGGTAACACTCGTGACCGAAAAGCGTTTGATGTAGTGAGGCGATGTTCTGCCATCACGATAGACAACGTTGTATACTGTTCGCTTGTCGTTCTTCTTGAAGACATTGGCATAGAGGATACCCTTCCCTACGAACATCTTCTCCGCCACCTTCGCAACCTTGTACTTGCCATCCTTGAAGAAAACGATGACATCGTCCATATCGGAACAGTTACAGACAAATTCATCTTTCTTCATCCCTGTACCGATAAATCCCTCTTCACGGTTCACATAGAGCTTTTCATTCGCCTCAGCCACCTTTACCGCTTCAATATTTTCGAAACTGCGTATTTCCGTCATACGCGGATAGTTTTTGCCGTACCGCTCTTTCAACATCACGAACCACGAAATGGTGTAATCGTTCAGGTTATTGAGATGATGGTCGATCTCTTTAATATCCTCCAGCAGCCTCGCAATGGTCTCGTTCGATTTGTCAGAATTAAATTTGAGAATCCGCGCCATCTTAATCTCCATAAGCCTGAGTAAATCGTCACGGTTGATCTCACGGATGAAATCGGGCTTGTAAGGTTCAAGGCGATGATCAATATGCGTGATCGCAATATCCATGCTTTTCGCGTTCTCAAACTCCTTGTCTTTATAAATTCGTTCTTCAATGAATATTTTCTCCAGTGATGAAAACAACAAAGCCTCCAGCTTTTCATTCTTTTCAATCTCAAGCTCCATGCGAAGGCACCTCTTTGTTGTATCGACAGACTCCCGTAGCACATCGCTGACCCTTAGAAAATGAGGCTTGTTATCATCGATCACACAACAGTTGGGAGAGATGCTGATTTCACAATCGGTAAAAGCATAAAGGGCATCAATCGTCTTGTCAGATGAGACACCGGGGGCCAGCTGCACATGTATCTCCACATTCTGTGCCGTGATGTCGTCTACCTTCTTAATTTTTATCTTCCCTTTGTCGTTCGCTTTTAGAATTGAATCCACCACACTCGCAGTAGTCCTGCCAAAGGGGATATCTTTGATTATTAATGTTTTATTATCCAGCTTCGTGATGGTGGCACGCACTTTCACCGAACCACCCCGCTCACCGTCATTGTATTTCTCCACATCAATATAACCACCTGTCTGAAAATCGGGAAGGAGCTTAAACTCCTTCTCCTCCAGATAGGCAACAGCTGCATCGCACAATTCGTTGAAGTTGTGCGGCAATATTTTGGAAGAGAGCCCCACGGCAATACCTTCTGCTCCCTGTGCCAAAAGCAGCGGGAACTTGGCAGGAAGTGTTACCGGCTCCTTGTTTCTGCCGTCATACGATGGCTTCCATTCTGTGGTCTTGGAATTAAACAATACTTCAAGTGCGAACTTTGTCAAACGGGCTTCGATATAACGGGGTGCAGCTGCACCATCACCGGTGAGTATATTCCCCCAGTTCCCCTGGGTATCTACCAGCAGGTCTTTCTGCCCAAGTTGCACCAGTGCATCGCCAATTGAGGCATCGCCATGAGGGTGGAACTGCATGGTGTTACCAATAATATTGGCTACCTTATTGAAGCGGCCGTCATCAATCCGCTTCATTGCATGAAGGATGCGTCGCTGAACAGGTTTCAAACCATCAGAGATATGGGGTACAGCACGCTCCAGGATCACATACGAAGCGTAATCCAGAAACCAGTTCTGATACATTCTGGAGAGATTGAGTGTTGTGTCGTCACTCAATTTTACGGCAATTTTTGAGGTGGAAGATGCTTTGGAGGTAAATTCAGTTTCCTCCTCTTCACCCGTCTCATTCTTGTCTTTGATATCGTCGTCGTTTATTTGTGTAGGAGACATAGATCAGCTAAATAAATGAAATCTGCAACAACAGCCCTGACAGACGAAGTCGCAAAATTTCTCCTATGGTGTTTTTTTTTGTTATAAAAATCGCTCAAAGATAAGAAAATTGAGAGAAAATTCAAAATAGATTTTCGTGACTGCAAATACCAACACTGCGGATGAAAATGCCGGAATCAAAGTTGAATGAGATAAAAAAACAACAAAAAGTAAACCACTTTAAGATTTAACTGTTTATAGTATGTGATCATCATCACTCATCATGAACGGGGCACTCTCTTCTTCATCCTGATCTGTGGTAAAAGGCAACAATTGCCTGCTTATTAAAAGGAAAAAGATGCTTATTCAAATTTTGTATATACAAAAATCACAAATTCACCAATTAAAAACAACTATGAAAAAAACGAATTCACTCAAAACTGTGAAATTTTCATTCACAGTTTTATTGATGGCACTCCTGCTACAATCGTGCGGCAGTGTTCCATTTACCGGAAGAAGACAATTACAGCTGGTATCGAACCAGGAGGTGATTGCATTGAGCCTGCAACAGTATCAGGAGTTTATGCGTTCTGCACCGCTGGAAAGAGGAACGACCGATGCCGGGATGGTCAATCGCATTGGATCACGTATTGCGAATGCTGTTGAGACCTTTTACAAGAATAATGGCTACGAATCAGAGCTTCAGAACTTCGCGTGGGAGTTCAACCTTGTTAAAGATAACAGCGTGAATGCCTTTGCGATGCCGGGCGGGAAAGTGGTTATCTTCACCGGATTGTTGCCTGTCACCCAGACAGAAGCAGCGCTGGCAGTGGTTATCGGGCATGAGATCGCGCACGTGATTGCGCAGCACTCCAACGAAAGAATCAGTCAGCAGATGGCACTGCAGTATGGTGGGGCTGTTGCCGGAGGTCTTTTAGGCAACTCACAGGCCATGCAGCAGCTTGGCAATACGGTCTTCGGCCTTGGGGCGCAGTTCGGTGTGATGATGCCCTACGCACGCAAACAGGAGTATGAAGCTGATGAGATCGGACTGATCGTGATGGCCATGGCAGGTTACAATCCGCAGACAGCTGTTCCATTCTGGACCAGGATGGCCGAAAGTGGTGACGGAGCAAAGGTCCCTGAATTTCTCAGCACCCACCCCACAGACAGTAAGCGTATCGCGAATATTGAGAATATCATGCCCAGCGTAATGCAGTATTACAAGGGAATTGGCGTACAGAACGAAACGACGGCTCCTATCAAGACAAAAGCTGCCGTTCCGGTTGAAACAGATAAAGCAAGAACATCTGAAGAGTGGTCTTTCTGAAAAACCGATGCCGGTCATAAACAGCCGGTCACAATTAAGCAGCTGCCCCATATGATTGGAGCAGCTGCTTAATTCTTTATAAGAGATCTGTTGCAGTCGCAGGTGACACAAAAAAAAG
>JAAYGM010000094.1 GCA_012727735.1 Bacteroidales bacterium
CTATATTTTCAACGATGCCGAGAGTGCCGGTTACTTCTACCACGATGTGACGCAGGTCATAGGGTCGAAGGAGGTGCTCTTCTTCCCCTCTGCCTACAAGAGGGCTGCAAAATACGGGCAGCTGGATTCCGCCAACGAGGTGCTCCGCACCGAGGCACTGAGCCGGCTGCAGGGAGAGAAGGAGCCGCTGATCATCGTGAGCTATCCCGATGCACTGGCAGAAAAGACAGTCTCAAGTGAGCAGTTGAGAGAGCACACCCTCAGGGTCAGGGTGGGTGAGCAGGTGGACGCCTCTTTCGTGGGAGAGGTGCTGGATAGTTACGGCTTCCGCTATGTCGATTATGTCTATGAGCCGGGTCAGTATGCTGTGCGGGGTAGTATCCTCGATGTTTTCTCCTACTCCGGGGAGTTGCCTTTTCGCATCGATTTCTTTGGTGATGAGGTGGAGACCATCCGCAATTTTGATCTGGAGACGCAGTTGTCGAAAGAGAAATTCAGTGAGATACGGATCGTTCCCGAATTCGGGCGTTCCGGATCAAAACAGGCCTCATTGTTCAATTCACTCCCTGCCGATGCGGTCGTCGGCATTGAAGATATCCGATGGATAAGCAGCCGGGTGGAGTCGCTCAATGAGGATGAACTGCATATCGATCCGAAAGATGTCTCCTTCGTGAAAGCCGATCTGTTGTCGAAGAGGGAGTTTATGGAGGATATTAAACCGTTCAGGCAGGTGCGGTTCGATGCAAAGATGCAGGAGAGCCCTGACGCGGCCATTCATTTTCAGACCTCATTGCAACCGCTCTATCACAAAAATTTCGATCTCCTGAGTAACTCCCTTCATCAGTATATGGAGGAGGGGTACACACTATATATCCTCAGTGACAGTGAGAAACAGCAAAAAAGACTTTTCCATATCTTCGAGGACCGTGATGATCACATCCCTTTTATACCCGTAAACAAGACACTCCATGAGGGATTCCTGGATGAGACGCTGAAGATTTGTTGTTTTACCGATCATCAGATCTTCGACCGTTTTCACAAGTACAGCCTGAAGTCCGACAAAGCCCGGTCGGGCAAGCTGGCACTCACGCTCAAGGAGCTCAATCAGCTGCAACAGGGAGATTTTGTGGTGCATATGGATCATGGTATCGGCAGGTTTGCTGGTCTGGTGCGCCTCCGTATCGGTGAGAAGGTGCAGGAGGTGATCAAGCTCACCTACCTGAACAACGATGCGGTGTTTGTCTCTATTCATTCACTGCACAAGGTGTCGAAATACAAAGGCAAGGAGGGTGAGTCGCCCCAACTGAACAAGCTGGGTTCAGGTGCCTGGGAGCGGGTCAAGGAGCGGACCAAGAGCAAGATCAAGGATATTGCCCGCGATCTGATAAAGCTCTATGCACAGCGTCAGCAGGAGAAAGGGTATGCCTACACGAAGGACACCTATCTGCAGACAGAGCTCGAGGCTTCGTTCATGTATGAGGATACACCCGATCAGATCAAGGCCACCCGCGATGTGAAAGCGGACATGCAGAGCGAACAGCCGATGGATCGGCTAATCTGCGGCGATGTGGGGTTCGGCAAAACGGAGATCGCTATCCGTGCGGCCTTCAAGGCTGCCACCGACGGCAAGCAGACCGCCGTGCTGGTACCCACCACCGTGCTGGCCACGCAGCATTATCACACTTTCAGCGACAGGCTCTCCAGTTTCCCGGTGAAGGTGGACTATCTGAGTCGCGCACGCACATCGAAAGAGCAAAAGGAGATCCTCGGCAACCTGAAGGAGGGGAAGATAGATATACTGATAGGCACACACCGCCTTGTGGGGAAAGATATACAATTCAAAGATCTGGGACTGCTGATTATTGATGAGGAGCAGAAGTTCGGTGTCTCCGTGAAAGAGAAGCTGAAGCAGATGAAGATCAATGTGGATACGCTCACCATGACCGCCACACCCATACCGCGGACGCTGCAGTTCTCGCTGATGGGCTCGCGTGACCTCTCCACCATCGGTACCCCTCCACCCAACCGTTATCCGGTACAGACAGAGGTGCACACCTTCGATCTGGAGATCATCCGCGATGCCATTAACTTTGAGATGAGCCGCAACGGGCAGGTCTTCATCGTGAACAACCGCATACAGAACATTTATGAGCTGGAGACCATCATCCGGCGTGAGATACCCGGCGTGCGTGTGGCTGTGGGACATGGACAGATGGATCCGAAGAAGCTGGAGGGTGTGATTGCCGATTTCATGAACCAGGAGCAGGATGTGCTCATCGCCACCACCATCATTGAGTCGGGGATTGATATGCCCAACGTGAACACCATCATCGTGCTCGACGCACAAAACTTTGGGCTGAGCGACCTGCATCAGCTGCGCGGAAGGGTGGGGCGAAGCAACCGCAAGGCATTCTGCTACCTGCTGGCTCCACCGCTGTATACGTTGAGCAGCGACTCCAGGCGGCGATTGCAGGCGATAGAGAATTTTTCGGAGCTGGGCAGCGGTATTCATATTGCCATGCAGGATCTGGATATCAGGGGTGCCGGCAATCTGCTGGGTGCCGAACAGAGCGGGTTCATTGCCGACCTGGGTTATGAGACCTACCGTAAGATCCTCACCGAGGCTGTGCAGGAGTTGCGCAAGGATGAGTTTGCCGAGCTCTATCAGGAGCAGCAGGAGGCCAGGGCAGAAGAGGAGCATTTTGTGGATGAAGTGCTTGTGGAGAGTGATCTGGAGCTGATGTTCCCGGTGATGTATATCCCCAATGATGCGGAACGTGTGGCGATTTACCGCGAGCTGGATAACATGGAGACAGAGACGGATATCCTTGATTTCACCAAACGGCTGGAAGACCGCTTCGGTAAGATACCCTCGCAGGGGAAAGAGCTGATCCGCATTGTGCGGCTGCGTCGTCTTGCCAAGTCACTCGGTATTGAGAAGATTGTGCTGAAGAACGGGCAGATGACCCTGAACCTGATCTCTGATCCCAAATCACCCTATTATCAATCTGCAGCCTTTGACAAGCTGCTCTTCTACGTACAGCAGCATGTGCGCCAGTGCCAGCTGCGGGAGGTCGGGAAAAGACGCTCCGTGGTGATCCGCCACATTGTCAGTGTGGAGACAGCCGTAGTTACCATGGAGGAGATCCTTCGCGGCAATAGCGGGGAGACCCTTCCGGCATAGTGATCGGCCGATTATCAGTACAACCCCTCAATGGAGAGATATCTCTCTCCTGTATCGTAGTTAAAGGTGAGAATACGTTTACGTGCAGTCAGCTCAGCAACCTTCCCGGCTACTGCAGCCAGTGCGGCACCCGTGGAGATGCCTCCGAGGATGCTCTCTTCACGAGCCAGACGACCTGCATACGCATACGCCTCCTCTTTGGTTACCTTAAACACGCTGTCGAGCACACTGAGATCGAGCGTGTCGGGGATGAACCCGGCGCCGATACCCTGGATGGCATGAGGGCCTGACTTCCCTTCAGTGATGATGGGAGAGTCAACCGGCTCAACGCCGATCACCTGAATGGATGGAAATTTTTTCTTCAGCGCTCTGCCCACACCGGTGATGTGGCCGCCTGTTCCAATGCCGGTGATCAGGTAATCCAGTCCTTCCGGAAAATCGACCAGGATCTCCTGCGCTGTTTTCTCTGCATGAACAGCCGGGTTGGCTTCATTTCTGAATTGTTGCGGGATCCAGGAGCCGGCGATCTCTTGCTGCAGCTCTTCCGCTTTCGCGATGGCACCCTTCATCCCCTTCTCGCGGGGTGTGAGCACCAGCTCCGCGCCGTAGATAGCCACGAGGCGTCTTCGCTCTGCCGACATCGATTCGGGCATCACGATAATCACCCTGTATCCTTTTACTGCACCCACAAACGAGAGTCCTACGCCTGTGTTGCCCGATGTGGGTTCAATGATGGTGTCACCCGGTTTCAGCAATCCCTGCCTCTCAGCCTCTTCCACCATCGCCAGGGCAATACGGTCCTTGATGCTTCCTGCAGGATTCTGCTTTTCCAGCTTTATCCACACTTCCTGATCGGGAAACAGGCGGCTTAACCGTACATGCGGCGTGTTGCCTATCGTCTCTAAAATATTGTTGTACTTCATATCACAAAATCGTGTGGTTTGGTAAAATCTTTTACTGTCCTTATTTTCACATCCACAGAGTTATAGACCAGTGAGAATGGGATCACACTCTGAGTAAGCCATGCCCCTCCACCGATAGTGGAGTTGTGGCCGATCACCGTCTCTCCACCAAGTATGGTTGCGTTGGCGTAGATAACCACATCGTCCTCCACTGTGGGATGGCGTTTCACCTCGGAGAGTTTCTTCTCCACGTAGAGTGCACCCAGGGTGACACCCTGATAAATCTTCACATTGTTGCCTATCTCGGAGGTCTCTCCGATGACGATGCCTGTGCCGTGATCCATGAAGAAGTTGTTCCCTATTTTTGCAGCGGGGTGGATGTCGATACCTACCTTCGCATGTGCAAACTCAGAAAAGAGGCGGGAGATAAGCGGCAGCCCCAGCAGATAGATCTCATGGGCGATACGGTAAGCGCAGAGCGCGTAAAACCCGGGATAGGTGATGATCACCTCTTCCAGCGTCTTCGCCGCAGGGTCATACTTCAGATAGCATGCTGCATCTTCATACAACCGTTCCTGCAACGCCGGTAATTTCCGGAAGAATGCTTCCGTTTTTTCATCGGCGGCCTGCTTGTTATGTAGTTTTGCGATGTTTGCGTGTAGTTTCTCTGCCGCTTCCAGTAATCCATCGTGAATATTCATCGATGCGGGGCAGTCACATATAGGGAACATGAGCGAGATCAGCGACTCAATCGCCTCCTCCAGCTCACATTTGTTGATGGGGATATTGATGGGTTGAGGATTGAATTCTTTGATCAGTTCTTTGGTTTTGTTCGTCATAAGACCGGATGATATTTATAAAAATCTGACTGTTTTTATGAAGTGGTGGGATTGAGCTTGCTGATTCTTTCAATCAGCTCATCTCCCAATGCTTTTTTATCTTCGATATGTTTGAGTGTGGCCATCACGAATGGATTCTTGTCGAAGGCGCCACGCACATATTCGAAATCCATGGCCCTGTCCTGAATATTGCCGTCGGCGCCAAACCCTGTCTTGAAGGAGAGAGAGAACTCTTTCTTTGCATCGCTGTAGATCATCTCATCGAGACTCACCACGCTCTCTTTCCATTTCTGTACGATGGCAATCACGTCGGTTGCCGTGATTGTATCGGCTTGCAGCCCGTAAAACGATTGGATCTTGTCCCACGCCCAGCTCCATTCATTCACGTAATACTCTTCGTGCAGTTTCTGGAAGACATGATTGATCTCTTTCAGCTTGGTGATCTCTCCCGATTCAATCTTACACAACAGGTTGTCAATTTCCGATTTGGGAGCGATCAATCCTGAGATATCAACCCATTCACCCACTCCCGGTGTGGCTTTGGGATCGAGTCGTTCCCTGATCTCTTCATTGCTTTTAAAACGGGTGCGCTCGAGCCGTTTGATGATTGAGTTCCCAAGGAATTTATGAATGATGATCTCATACAGCTGAAGACCACGTATGAGCGATGAGTTGGTAATGATACAGCTTTGATAGGTGTAAATATCCGAGGTCTCTCCTGCTGTAGCCTGCAGGTTCTTTAATATTTTCACCCCTGCGAACACTTTCTGGATGGTGTAGGGGCTGAGCAGGTTGAAGTTGATGCAGTCGAGCTTGTCCGGGTCTTTCCGCCGGTCTCTTTCAGGCCATTTCTTGGCATCCCTGATGGTCCCTACACTGCGCAGGTTCACTCCGGGGGCTATGTGTGTGCCGTTGTCCTTCTCCACCAGATAGGAGAAGGGCAGGTTGGACGTGTCGGCATGCTGGTAATGACGTCCCAGGATCAAAGAGAAGGCGCCCACCTTGGCGGGCCACAGCACATATGAGTTACTGGTGGTTTTGGCTCCCCGTTCAATGATCCCCTGGTGGATGGGTCCCAGCTTATACATGTGGTTACTCTGGTTAGAGCCTGAGCCGGCATTCATGAATGAGAACATCCCTGCGATCAGCAATGTCGACTTGTGATGGGTGACGGTGTAGGGGCCGGCAAAAAGGGCACATGCCTCCCCGTTCTCTCCCTGGCAATTGCTGAAGAAGAGTGAGTCGGAAGCTGAATAGCCGTGATCGATATGGCATGCCTGTCCGATGAAACAGCGCGTGATGATGGAGCCGCCATCGACTGTTGAACCCGATGAGATGATGAAATCTTCGGCAATCACATTGCGTCCGATATAAACGGGGTCATGCTCATTGCTGTTGATGCTCCCGTTCTTCAGCTTCATTGCTCCGGAAATCTTACAGTGGGGGCCGATCCTGACATTTTTGATATATCCTACATTCACGATCATGCAGTCATGCTCGATGATCCCTCTGTCGGAGGCATGCTTGTCGCAGTAAAAGTCGATAATCGCTTTCATCCGTTCAATCAGCCCGGGGCGATGACGATAGAGGGAGTAGATATAAGCAAAATGGGCCGACAGTTTGTCGTTGATATGCACCTCCCTGCCGCCGGTCTCGTTCAGCACGTTCACCTCCACGCCGTTCCCGAACCTGGTCATACCATCGACGAGCAGCACATCTACATTCTGTATGAAGCAGTTGTCTCCGATGGTGTAGTTGGCGATGTAGTTCTGCACATTCTCTATCACCACATTATCACCCAGGGTGCAATTGTGGATTACAGCACAGTTGATTCCGGCGTGTTTCTTTAATCCTCCGGCAAGTGGAAACTCCGATTCGAATACGCCTATTTTGATTTTACCGGAAAACTGTGTGTTTCTTACATAGACGGGGTTGAAACCGTTCCTGACTGTGACGGCACTCCAATCGGAGCAGCTGCAGCCGTTCTTTTCAAGCTGTTTTATCTCCTCTGCTGTCAGGCTTCTGTATGTATGCATGATGCTATGTGTGATAATGGAATGTGAAACAGAGATATGGTTAAAGCGAGAATCCTGCCGGGGAGTCTCGCTTTTGTGTATTGTTTATACTGCTTTTAATGCATCGAAGATCAACTTTTCAAGTTCTTCTGACAGCTCGGGATTATCTTTTACTGCTGCTTTGGCTGCATCCCTTCCCTGTCCCAGCTTGGTGTCGTTATAGCTGTACCACGATCCGCTCTTCTTGATGATGTTCAGTTCTGAGCCCAGGTCGATGATCTCACCTGTGCGGGAGATACCTTCACCATACATGATATCAAATTCAGCCTTGCGGAATGGAGGAGCCACTTTGTTTTTCACCACTCTCACACGGGTGGGTCTGCCAATCTGCTGTTCTCCATCCTTTATCGGTGATCCGTTACCCCTGATATCCAGCCTTACCGAGGCGTAGAACTTCAATGCATTTCCACCGGTGGTTGTTTCCGGATTGCCGAACATGACACCGATCTTCTCGCGTAACTGATTGATGAAGATGCAGGTGGTGTTGGTCTTGCTGATGGCGGATGTGAGCTTCCTGAGTGCTTGTGACATCAGTCGTGCCTGCAGCCCCACGTTGGAGTCTCCCATATCTCCCTCAATCTCTTTCTTGGGTGTAAGGGCCGCCACGGAGTCAATCACCACAATGTCAACCGCTGATGAGCGGATCAGCTGCTCAGCGATCTCCAGTGCTTCCTCACCGCTGCTGGGCTGTGAGATCAGCAGCTCGTCGGTATTCACACCCAATTTCTCGGCGTAAAAACGGTCGAAAGCGTGCTCGGCATCAATGAACGCAGCTACGCCACCCGCTTTCTGCGCTTCGGCAATGGCATGGATGGCGAGGGTTGTCTTACCCGATGATTCCGGACCGTAGATCTCGATGACACGACCACGCGGATAACCACCCACGCCCAGTGCCACATTCAGGCTGATTGAGCCGGAAGAGATGACAGACACATCAACCACCTGTTCATCACCCATCTTCATGATGGATCCTTTACCGTAGGTCTTTTCTATCTTGTCCATCGCTGCACGCAGCGCTTTCATCTTCTCGCTGTTTTTGGTATCTTTTTCTTTTGCTTTTGCCGGCTCTTTTACCTGTTCTTGTTCCTGTTCCATAATGTTCTGTTTGTTTTAATTTTCTTACAATGTGTCAACCCCCATGTTGATGCCTGTTGTTTATGAACGTAAAAGGCACCTGTCTGTCAGGAGTGACCTCTCCCGATGATTTTATTCAGATGACCCCTAAAATTTGCGCAGCATGGTTCTTTGTGTCCACACCCCGTCCTTCAATAACATGGCTGATGATACCCTGTTCATCTACGAGGAAGGTGGTGCGTACAGTACCCATGAATTTTTTCCCCATCATCGATTTCTCTCTCCACACACCAAATTCCTCTGCCAGCTTCTTGTCACTGTCTGCAATCAATGGAAACGGCAGGGAGTATTTTTCGATGAATTTTTTATGCGACGCCTCACTGTCGACGCTCACACCCACGATCTCATAACCCGCTCCCCGCAGCTTGGCATAGCCGTCGCGCAGGCTGCATGCCTGTGCTGTGCATCCGGGGGTGTTATCTTTCGGATAGAAATAGAGTGCCAGTTTTTTACCTGCGAAGTGGCTCGCTTTTACATGATCTCCGTTCTGATCGGTACCTAATTTTTCAGGTATTGTATCGCCAATATGTAATGCCATTGATTTTTAAAATAGGTTTAGTTTTCAAAGATATAAAAAAATATTCAGATGTGGAGAAAAGAATAAACGCCTATTATTTATACCAGTTGGTACATCCCTCCGGGGAGTGATTCCACAATATGCTTCATCTCCATTTCCAGCAGCGTCAGAAAAAGTTCAGTCACCGGGATATTGAGTTCAATGGCAAGCGTGTTCACCTGCATTGCTCCCCTCTCGCTGAGGGTGTTGAACACCTTCTCCTCATCACCTGAAAGATCAGGGAAAAGTTCCTTCTGTACAGGGAGTGGCTGGCCACTCTCTTTTTCCCATCCCATATGAGAGAGGAAGTGATCGGTACCGCGCAGCAACACTGCCTTGTTGTCGGAGATCAACTGGTTGCAGCCGGTCGACATCTTGTCATGTACACGTCCGGGTAGTGCAAAAACTTCACGGAAGTAGGAGTTGGCGATGTCGGCGGTGGTGAGCGACCCTCCCTTCACGCCGGATTCCACTACTATCACTGCGTCGGCCATGCCCGCGACGATACGGTTTCGCTTTACGAAATTGTGCCTGTCGGGGTTAGTCTCACTGGGAAACTCAGTGAGCAGCGCTCCTGTTTTCAGCATCTCCACCGCTGTCTGCCGGTGCAGTGAGGGGTAGATACGGTCCAGACCATGTCCCAGCACCGCCACAGTGGACAGGCCGTTATTCAGTGCCGCCCTGTGGGAGCAGATATCCACACCGTAGGCCAGTCCGCTGATGATCAGTATATCCGGCAGTTTTACCGATATCTCTTTGATGAACTCCCTGCAGAAAGCCTCTCCGTACCTCGTGGCGTTGCGTGTGCCAACAATGCTGATAACCTTCTCGCGGTTCAGGTCGGCGTTGCCTTTGGCATACAGCAGCAGCGGGGCATCGATGCATTGCGTAAGTCGTTGCGGATAACTCTTGTCGGTAAAAAAGTGGATTTTCAGGTTGTTTCTGGTGACGAACTCCAGCTCTCTCTCAGCCCGCCTCATTACCCCGGGGTTGCGTATCTCATCAATGGCTCTTCGTGAGAGGCGGGGGATGGCTTCCAGCTTGCGGCTGCTCTCTTTAAAAACGGCTTCTTCATCACCCACAACCTGTATCAGATTACGGGCATGCATCACCCCCACACCTTTTATCTGTGTGAGCGCAATCCGGTATATAGATTTGTCGTTCATAATAATAAGCAATAAGCTATAGGCTATAGGCTATAAGTTATTAGCTGTAGACTCTCAGCGTTCAGTTGTCAGTGGTCAGTTATCAGCTTTATAGCTGGGAATGATGCTGCCTGCAGCGGTTTGGGTTTTCTTTTTATATCTCCCAGATCCTACATCTCAACTCCCGCATCGTAACTCCCAACTCCCCAATGATCAGACGTAATCCCTGAAAGCTTCGTCAAAAACATCCGGGTTAGAGAGCTTGCCGTTCACCAGGTTGACCACCTCTATCTTCGCCCTGGCGCAGACGACCCCATCCTTTTCGCGGATGATTTCCTGATGGAAGATGTACTTCACCCCTGCTTTTTCGATGCGTGTGACCGTACATCTGAACTGATCCATCCCAATCAGCGGTACCTTGTAGCGGATCTCCACACGGGAGACCACCGCATCGATGCCATTAAGATGCAATTGATAAAAATTCAATCCCACCTTCTCCAGGAAATCGTGACGCGTCACTTCGAAATAGTGCTGGTAGTTGGCGTTGTTCACATGCCCCTGCGTATCGCACTCGTAGTCCCTCACCTTTAGTACAATCTCAAAAATCGGTTGTGCCACTTTTCCTGCTTTTTAAATATCATTCTGCCTCTTTTCCTTCAACCACTCACGGGCATTGGTGAAAGCCTCCATCCAGGGTGTCACCTCATGCTTCCGGTAGGCAAATGGGTAGAAGGCGTTCTGCCAGGGGAAGATGGAACGTTCCAGGTGGGGCATCATGGCCAGGTGACGTCCGTCGCGGGAGCAGACGGCTGCGGTTGCATAGTCGGAGCCATTGGGGTTGCCGGGATATTCATCGTAGACATATTTCGCAGCAATGTTATAGGCCGATTCCGATTCTGGCAGCGCAAAGCGCCCTTCACCATGAGCGACCCAGATTCCCATTTTCGAGCCTTCGAGCGATTTGAACATCACCGACTCGTTCTTCGGGATCTTCACACTCACGAAGGCCGATTCGAACTTGCGGGAGAGGTTATGCGCCATCTTCGGATGGTTCTCACCCATTTCGGGGTAGATCATTCCCAGCTCCATCAGCAGTTGACAACCATTACAGATACCCAGGCTGAGGGTCTCCTCTCTGGCGTAGAATTGCTCAAGTGCACTTTTCGCCTTTTCGTTGTAGCGGAAACCGCCGGCCCATCCTTTGGCCGAACCCAGCACGTCGGAGTTGGAGAAGCCGCCGCAGAAGACGGCAAACTGCACATCTTCCAGTGTCTCGCGTCCCGAGGTGAGATCGGTCATATGTACATCCTTCACGTCAAAGCCGGCGAGGTATAGTGCATAGGCCATCTCGCGCTCTCCGTTAGTACCTTTCTCGCGTATGATGGCGGCAGTGAGGCCTGTGCGCTCTTTCCTGTCAGGGTTGAGCCCCAGCTCTTCCATCCTGCCGGTGAAGGAGGGGTTAAAGTCAAACTGTAACGGCTGTTGCTTGTAGTTGTTGAATCGTTGTGTCGCACAGGTTTCACCACTCTGTTTTTTGTCGAGGAGGTAGGAGCTGTTGTACCATACATCACGCAGTTGATCGATGTCAAATGTCTGATGGAATTCATCTTTGGCAATGATCAGCCTGCGTTCCTCGATGGGTCGTGCCACGATGGCGAATCCCACACCGTAATCGTCAAGGATCTTCTCCACCAGCCGGTGATGCTTCACCTGGATGAGCACTCCCGGGTTCTCGGAGAAAAGGATCTTGATCAGGTCGGCATGACGGATCTTGTCGAGGTGTGCCTCCAGGCCTCCCTCTGGGTTGGCGAAGCACATCTCCAGCATGGCGGTCATCATCCCTCCGGCGGAGATATCATGACCTGCGAGAATCAACCCGCGGCTGGCGAGTTCCTGGATCGCAGCGAAAGCATTCTTGAAATATTCGGCGTCGGTCACCGTAGGCGCTTCATCGCCCACCTTGCTCATCGTCTGTGCAAAGGCCGATCCTCCCAGCTTAAATGTGTCGTAAGAGAAATCGATGTAATAGAGGTAGGTCCCTTTGATGTATGCCAGTACGGGTGATACGATCCTGCGGATATTCTTCACCTCGGCAGCGGCGGAGATGATGACCGTTCCGGGAGAGAAGACTTTGTCATCGCCATATTTCTGTGTCATTGAGAGTGAATCCTTTCCTGTGGGGATGTTGATGCCCAGGTCGCTGGCGAAATCGGAACAGGCTTCCACCGCCTTATAGAGGCGGGCATCCTCACCCGGGTTGCGGCAGGGCCACATCCAGTTGGCACTGAGTGATACACTCTGCAGCCCTTCGGCCAGCGGGGCGAAGACGATGTTGGTGAGTGCTTCGGCGATGGCCATCACCGATCCAGCGGCGGGGTCTATCATCGCTACCTGCGGGGCATGCCCGAGTGATGTAGCCATCCCCGCATACCCTCTGTAGTCGAGTGCGATGGCTCCGCAGTCGCTCAGTGGCAGCTGTATCTCGCCCTGGCACTGCTGACGGGCAATCTTACCCGTTACGGAGCGGTCCACCTTGTTGGTGAGCCAGTCCTTGCAGGCAACGGCCTCCAGCTTCAGCACGTTCTCTATATAGGTTCTCAGCTGATTCGGGTCGTACTCCGGAGCAGCGTACTCTTCTTCTATGGTGTTGTCTGCCATGATGGTGACAGGCGGTTTCCCGAAGAAATCCTCCAGCTCCATATCGATGGGGTTGACACCCTCGTTGTTGCGGAAGGTAAACTTCATGTCGCCGGTTGTTTCACCCACCACGTACATGGGAGAGCGCTCGCGTGAGGCAATCCGTTCGATCCGTTCAATATCTTCTTTTTTTACCAGCAGGCCCATCCGTTCCTGGCTCTCGTTGCCGATGATCTCTTTCGCTGAGAGGGTTGGGTCGCCGACAGGGAGCTTGTCTATGTCGATCACTCCGCCGGTCTGCTCCACCAGCTCGGAGAGGCAGTTCAGGTGTCCGCCTGCGCCGTGGTCGTGTATGGAGACGATGGGGTTCTCATCCGATTCAGACAGGGCGCGGATGACGTTGGCCACACGCTTCTGCATCTCGGGGTTGGCACGCTGCACGGCGTTCAGCTCGATACCAGATGAATATTCTCCCGTGTTGACCGATGAGACAGCACCGCCGCCCATACCGATGCGGTAGTTGTCTCCGCCCAGCACCACCACTTTTTCGCCGCTTTCCGGTTCTCCCTTTAATGCATCGCGCTTGTTGGCATAACCGACACCCCCGGCGAGCATGATCACCTTGTCATAGCCGAACATCTTCTCGTTCTCGGCATGTTCAAAGGTGAGCAGAGAGCCGCAGATGAGTGGCTGGCCGAATTTGTTGCCAAAGTCGGAGGCACCGTTGGAGGCTTTGATCAGTATCTGTTCAGGCGTCTGATAGAGCCATTTGCGGGGAGAGAGTCTCTCTTCCCATGCACGCCCCTCTTCCAGACGGGGGTAGGAGGTCATGTAGATGGCTGTGCCGGCTACGGGGAGTGATCCTTTCCCTCCTGCCAGCCGGTCGCGTATCTCGCCGCCCGTGCCTGTGGAGGCACCGTTGAACGGCTCCACGGTGGTGGGGAAGTTATGTGTTTCTGCTTTGAGTGAAAGTACGCTCTCCACCTCTTTCGTTCCGAAGAAATCGGGCTTGTCGCCGCTGGCAGGTGCAAACTGTTCAAAAACAGGCCCCTGGACGAAAGCAACGTTGTCCTTATAGGCAGAGATGAGACTGTTGGGGTTTACACTGGATGTTTTCCTGATCAGCTGGAACAGTGTCAGCTCTTTCTCCTCACCATCGATAATGAAGGTGCCGTTGAATATCTTGTGGCGGCAGTGTTCGGAGTTCACCTGTGAGAAACCGAACACCTCACTGTCGGTGAGCTTGCGTCCCATTTTCCCGCTTACCGTGTTGAGATAACCGATCTCATCATCACTCAGAGCGAGGCCTTCTGCAGCGTTATATGCTGCGATGTCATCGATATAAAGGATCTCTTCCGGTTTCTTCCCGATGGTGAAGAGGGATTGATCCAGTTGCTCATACCTTCGCTGCAGCATGGGATCGAATGCAGCTGTTTCACTTTCCGGCAGGGGTGTATACTCCTCGATGCGTGTGATCCCTTCGATACCCATGTTCTGTGTGATCTCCACGGCACAGGTGCTCCAGGGAGTGATCATCTCGCGTCGGGGGCCGACATAGTGTCGGTCGACACGCTCTGCGCTGAGCAACGCTGCCTCTCCAAAAAGCCAGGCCAGTTTTTTTACTGTTTCTTCCGTGAAGGATTGTTCCGTTTCTACGGCAATCACACTTTGAGAGGGGGTCCTGAAAAATGAAATCATATCTATGTTTTTAGATTGCACCAGTATGAGAATGAGGGGGATTGCATCAGGAGGGGCGTACGTCCGATTCAATTTATCCATCGATTCCCGTTTGTCTGATTGAAGAGACAAAGTTAGTGAACTTTTTCGTTAAGTCAAATGCGCAAAGGTCAAACTTGTTTGATCTTTGCCATGACGAGAAAAAGTCTAATGGCAATTGAACTTTTTCGTTAAGTCAAATGCGCAAAGGTCAAACTTGTTTGATCTTTGCCATGACGAGTACTATTTTGATAAGCGAGGGCAGAGCGAATCATTTTTGCTCTGTCGAGCGCAGAAATAGTCTGGAAGAAAAAGTCTGATTGGATTGAACTTTTTCGTTGAGGAAAAGTCCTGCTTCATCAAGAAATCTCTTTTTGTTCGTTTTGATAATGAACGTATCTTTGCACCGGAGTAGTCATTCCCGATTTTCAGAAAACAGCTTTAGTATGCTCGAAACCATTACCAAAGGTTTTATTATCGGACTGCTGGTCTCCTCACCCATGGGGCCGATCAATATGCTGACAATTCAGCGTACGCTTAACCGCGGCCGCTGGCATGGCTTTGTCTCCGGGTTAGGGGCGATGTTGTCAGATATCTCTTACGCGCTGCTCACACTGCTGGGGATGAGTTTTGTCACCGGGTTTATGGAAAAATATGAATTATGGTTACAACCATTTGCAGGAATCATACTCATACTTTTTGGCCTGGCTGTTTTCCGTGCCAATCCGCTCAATGAGTGGAAGCCTGACGAGGTGCCCAAAGAAACGCGCTATTTCAGGGATTATCTCACATCTTTTCTGCTCACTTTATCCAATGCCGCGATTATTCTGGTGTTTGTTGGTCTCTATACCCGCTTCTCCTTTAATCCGATTGCAGACGGGACGAGCTTTCTTTTTGCCGGAGTGGCCGCGTTTATTGTCGCAGCCTTTTCCTGGTGGTTTTTTCTGACACTGTTTGTCTCCCGTTTACGCCGGCATTTTAACCGGAACGGGTTAACATTGCTGAACAGGACGGTAGGTTCCATCTTCATGCTGCTCGGTGCGGGAGGGATCCTGATTTCCCTCTTCCCCGATCTGTTTTAACCCTGTTTCCCTATCTCTATCACCTCGAGATCTCTGATGTTCCCTTCATCCAGCACAAAGCGAAGGAGCGTACGCACACGGTGGAATCCATACTTGCCTGCAGCTCCGGGATTCATATGCAGGCAATTGAGCTTCTCGTCATAGATTACCTTAAGGATATGTGAATGACCGGCAATGAACAGTTTGGGCGGATGGGTATATAACTGTGAACGGATGGAGGGGTCGTAGCGGCCCGGGTAACCACCGATATGGGTCATCAGCACCTCTACATCTTCGAGTGTAAAGCGCAGTGTCTGTGGATAAACGATGCGGGTGGAGTAATCGTCGATGTTTCCATAGACGGCATGGAAAGGCTTCATCGCCTCAAAGCGGTTGGCCAGCTCCAGCGAGCCGATGTCTCCCGCATGCCATATCTCATCGCACGGTGCGAAATAATTCTCAAATTTCTCATCCCAGACACCGTGAGTGTCGGAAAGCAACCCTATCCTCTTCATCTTTTCCGTTTTGTAGCGCTTTCAATTACAAAAATCAGCACAAAACCGACAATCAGGAAAAAGATGGCGCCCAGCAACAAGGATTCATTTCCTGTGATGGTTTCATAGGTGCCGGGTAGAATGTTTTTCTCAGCCAGCGGACTTACTTCTCCATGGCGGTCGGTGAACGATTTGGTCACCTCCTTCCATGGCCAGATCTTGTTGAGTGAACCGACCATAAAGCCCGCCAGCAGAGCGATGGTGAGGGTATGAAAATTCTTCAGTAGCCATGAAAGAAAATTGGAAAAGGCAACGATCCCGATCGCAGCACCGGCCAGAAACAGCAGTAGCACGGGGATATTCAGATCCCCTACTGCGCCAAGTATAAACTGGTACATCCCGAGCAGTACGAGGATGAAGCTTCCGGAGATACCGGGTAAAATCATGGCACAGATTGCAATCATTCCTGAGAAAAAGATATAATACCAGGAGGTGTTTGCTTCAGTTGGTGAAATCACCGTAATAAAATAAGCGATTGCTATTCCGGCAATACCTGCTATCACAGCTCCGGCGTTCCATGTTTTGATGGTGCGCGCTACATATATGGTAGATGCGATGATGAGGCCAAAGAAGAAGGACCAGACAAGAATGGGATAGTGGTGCAGCAGATAGGTCAGCCCTTTGGCCAGTGAGAAAATGCTGATACCGATGCCCAGCACCACACTCAGCAAAAAATTGCCGTTGATGGCTTTCCAGAAGGCGGCCGGTTTTCCTGCAAAAAGGAGTTTAAAAGCCTTCAGGTTAATCGATTTGATGGAAAAAATGAGCTCTTCATAAATACCGGTGATCAGGGCAATGGTGCCGCCTGAAACCCCCGGAACAACATCGGCTGCTCCCATTGCCATACCTTTGAACGTCAGAAGCAGGTACTCTTTTATATTTCTATTCATTCTTTTTTTCTGTTGGTTGTCTAATATTCCACAAACTTACAATTTTTTGTTCTTTTGTTTTAACCATTTTGGCAAATATGGTGATTAATTCTCTATTTTCATACAGCGCTGTCAACAGAGATTCTGGAATCCCGGCATTTAGAACTGACAACCCCGGCAGAGACATAGAACAAAGAGTTTAAACATTCATCTAAAATGAACATTTATTCGAACAAACTTCCTATTTTTGGGGTTTAATCCCATATGAGGAAACCTGTTACAATGGAAAATAATCATTACTCTTACTTCAAACGCGATATCAGCTGGCTCTCTTTCAATTACCGGGTTCTTCTGGAGGCGAAAGATGAGCGGCTGCCTATCTATGAACGCATCAAATTCCTCTCCATCTACTCCTCCAACCTGGAGGAGTTCTACAAGATCCGTGTATCGGGCTATCACAGTTCCCTGCTGGAAAGCATCAAGCGGGATGAATCGGTTGAGGAGGCGCTGAAGACGATAGTGGAGATCAACGGTGAGGTGACGGCACAGGAGAAGGAGTACCACGCTATATTCAATGAGATGATTCTGCCCGGACTGAGGGATAACGGAATCATTTTATACCAGACAGATAAAGTGGAGCCATTTCATCGTGCTTATGTGGAGAAGTATTTCAATGAAGAGGTTTTCCCCTATCTGCAGCCGATGATCATCATGAAGGATGATATCCATTCGTTTATTCAGGATGGGAGGATTTATCAGGTTGTCAGCCTGATAAAGAAGAAAAAGAAAACGGGGTCTGCGTTGAAGCATACCTACGCCATCATGAAGATTCCCTATACAAAAATAC
>JAAYGM010000095.1 GCA_012727735.1 Bacteroidales bacterium
GCCCCCCCAGGCCTACTTCAATGATGGCCACATCCACCTTTTGTACGGCAAACCAGAGGAACGCCATCTCCATGGTCAGCTCGAAGAAGGAGGGCATCACCGGCTCAAACTGATCCCTGTATTTCTCTACGAAATCAATCACATACTGTTGATCGATCATTGCGCCGTTCACCCGTATCCGTTCACGGAAATCGATGAGATGGGGTGAGGTATATAAGCCGACCCTGTAGCCCGCTTCCTGCAGTATCGCCGCCAGCAGATGCGAGGTGGAGCCCTTGCCGTTGGTGCCGCCCACATGGATGGTTTTATACTGTGTGTGGGGATGGTTGAATAGCTTATCCAGCGCAAGGCTGTTGCCGAGCCCCTCCTTGTATGCCATCTGCCCGATACGCTGGTATTCGGGCATCTGACGGTAGAGGTAATCGAGTGTTTCGCCGTAGGTCATAGGATGATATGATAATTGTTATCGTTCAATCAATAAATCTTTGAATCCGTTGTCTGGTACAAAAATAAGCGTTTCAGGTGGACTGAAACGCTTATTTTTACTATTAGTTGGTTTCCGCTCAATTTTTCAGCGGCAGCACTGAGTATTGCCTTGAGTAGCGCAGCTGCTGATTCACATAGTTCTCGTCGTAGGAGATGGTGACGTCTGTCACTTTCCCACCCTCATCAGTCACCAGCTTATACACAGGGTTCACGAATCCTTTATAGGGAGCGATGTTAAGCGCTTCGTAGCGGGTAAGTACCTCGGCATGCAGCTGAGGGTCAACCTTCACACCGTATGTTTCCACCAGCTTCTTGCCAGCTTCAAAATCACCTTCCGATTTGATGCGCTGCACCTCCGCAAGCAATTGCCCGAAAAGATTGCGCAGCTTATCGTAATCATTGACCACCACGTAGGTTTTGTTGTCGCGTACCGTCATCACCACCACACTGTCGGCTGTTCCCTGTTCGATCACCCATCGGGAGATCAGTGCCCGGTTGCGCATGTGAGCCTGTTCAATGTTCTTGCCCGGCTGTACGCGGGTGAGCTGCGTCATGGCACCATTCATGATGTAGGTGTAGTATTCGGCCTTGTAGGCTTCGCTGTCAGGCAGCAGCCCCAGCTCCACCAGCTTGGGGTCGGCAAGATAATAGAGTGCGAACAGGTCGGCCCGTGTCTCCTCCAGCGGTGAGCCGTAGGCTTGCAGCACATCGGTGCTCACGCCGGGGAGCAGCTTGCCGGAGCCGTGACCCAGGCATTCGTGCAGGTCGGTATGGAGATTGTCTGTCAGTGTACCATATTTTGTTGAACGTTCAAGTTCGCTGTCGCTCCACATGAACTCTTCCTTGAAGCCGTTGCCTTCGGATGCTTTCGCATAGGCAAGGGTGATGTTGTCTATCGTCACAGACTTGGAGCCGTGATCACGGCGGATCCAGTCGGCATTGGGCAGGTTGATGCCGATGGGTGTGGCCGGATAGCAGTCGCCACCCAGTATGGCTGCGGTGATCACCTTGGCCGACACGCCTTTCACCTCTTCTTTCTTGAAGCGGTCGTCGACAGGTGAGTTGTCTTCAAACCATTGCGCATTCTCGCTGATGATGGTGGTGCGTTTTGAAGCTTCGATGCTCTTGAAGTTGACCATCGACTCCCAGGAGGCTTTCATCCCCATCGGGTCGGTATAGTTTTCGATGAACCCATTGATGAAGTCGACATGTGAGGTGGTGTCGGTCACCCACTGCACGGAGTAGTCATCGAAGGTCTTCAGGTCGCCCGTCTTGTAATAGGTGATCAATGTTTGTATCGTCTGTTTCTGGTGGTCATTTTCAGCGACAGCTGCAGCTTTTTCGAGCCAGCCCACGATCCGTTCTATCGCTTTGTCGTACATGCCGCCCAGCTTCCACACCTGTTCGGTTACTTTTCCATCTACTTTCGTCACCTTGCTGTTGAGGCCGTAGGAGACGGGTGTGTTGTCCGCCGGATCTTTCATCGCGTTATAGAAATCTTCCACCTCTTGCTGGGTCACCCCCTCGTAGAAGTTCACCGCCGATGTCTTCACGATGTCTGTTCCCGGTGTCTGGTTCATCCGTTTGGGCATCACGGTGGGGTCGAATATCACCGGCAGGATCTCTTCCAGTGTCTCATCGGCAGCCATCCCGTCGCGGAAAGGCATCCGTCCCGGGTCAACACTCTTCACCAGCTTCACGAAGAAGTCCTGTGAAAACTGAGGCATGATCTTATCTTCAGCGTAGTGGTGATGGATACCGTTGGCCATCCATATCTGTTTCAGATAGGTCTCGAACTGCTTCCACTCTTCGGACGACTTGTCGCCCATATAGTTCTCATAGACACCTTCACATACACGACGGATGGTGAGATTGTAGCGGTTGTGCTGGTCCCAGAGGATATCACGTCCTTCAAGGGCCGCCTGCGACAGGTAGTAGATCATCTCTTTCTGTCCGAGTGACAGGCTGTTGAATCCCGGCACGGGATAACGAAGGATCTCGATGTCAGCAAACTGATCAACCTTGTATTCGAATGTAGAATCGATGCCATCGTCAGCCATCTGCTGACTCTCTGCCTGTTTGCCGTTGGTGCAGGCACCCAGCAGGAATAGGGTTGTAAGCATGTAGATTAGTTTTTTCATTTTCACTGATTAGTTTGTTTTGTATTTGTAGGATAAGGAGGCGAGCTCCCGGTTGGCTTTCGTGATTTTATTCTTCAGGCTCTCCTTGTACTCCTTCAGTTTCTCCTGCGCTGAATCATCACCCGTGGCAATCATCTGCAGGGCGAGGATCGCTGCATTCAGAGCGCCGTTGATCCCCACCGTCGCTACGGGGATACCCGGAGGCATCTGAACGATGGCGAGCAAAGCATCCAGGCCGTCGAGCGACGCGTTGATGGGTACACCGATGACGGGAAGAGTGGTCATGGAGGCGATCACCCCCGGCAGGTGGGCCGCCATTCCCGCAGCGGCAATGATTACCTTGATCCCTTTTTCTCTGGCTCCTTTGGCAAATGCCTCCACCTCCTCAGGTGTGCGGTGTGCCGACAGCGCATTCATCTCAAATGGTATTTCCATCTCGTTGAGGAAATGAGCCGCTTTTTCCATTACGGGCAGGTCGGACGTGCTGCCCATTATAATGCTAACAACAGGATTCATATGATTATTGATTGAAAAAGGAATCACCCGTATGAGTGATTCCTTTCAGGTTCTTATTAAATTACTTACCAATGAATTCCTTGTAAGCCTCCACTGACATCAAACCGTTCACCTCACCGGCATCCTGAAGCGCAATCCTGATGATCCATCCCTCACCATAAGGATCCTTATTCACCAGCTCGGGAGCATCATCCAGGCCCGGATTCACTTCAAGCACCTCACCACCAACAGGCATCATCAGGTCAGAGACTGTTTTCACTGCTTCGATGCTGCCGAACACTTCACTCTGAGCCAGGGTCTCACCTTCAGTTGTCACATCAACGTAGACGATTTCGCCTAACTCTTCTTGTGCAAAATCAGTAATGCCAATATAGGCCTCATTTCCTTCCACTCTCACCCATTCGTGATCGGAAGAATACTTAACGTTTTCGGGAAAATTCATAACGATTTCAATTTTATTCAATTCTTTTTTATCGGGTAAATGTACAACTTAATTCTCTAATGTCAAAGGGTTGAAAACCGAATCTGTTCAGGAGACAGCACCAAACCAGACAAAGCCATATGAAACCAGCAATCCGAGCAGGAATCCGGCTATCACCTGATAGAGGGTATGGCGTCTCAATATCAGCCTCGACGTGCCTACTAAACCGGCAATAAGGAACAATCCCATAAACATATAATAGGGATTGGTCCGTTCCACATAGTAACTGACGGCCATTGCACCACCGATGAGGCCTCCGATACCGAACATATGTGCACTTATTTTCCATGTCAGCGTGATGATAATAGCGATGATCATGATGGCAACCGAAGCGGCCATGATCATGAGGAACCACTTAGGCATCTGCATCCTGTAATAGACGATGATCATGGCGGAGTAGGAGAGCAGTGTGATGATATAGGGATAGAAGCGTTCCCGCCGTATCTTGAGTGATAGATCGGAGACAACGCCTAATCGGAAGAGCATGACGATAAGGATTGCAGGGATCACGAATGAGAACAGAACCACCGGCATGAGAATTTGCCAGAACTGATGCATATAAATCGTGCCGAAATAGGTGTAGACAAAAATGAGCATCACCCCGTAGGTGGGCATCAATAAGGGTTGAAAGATAGTTGAGATAACGTGTGAGATAGATTTCATCCTGATGGTTTTCCTTTTCAATGAACAAGCAAAGTTAAATCTTTTTTCTTAAACGAGAGACAGGAATGAATAATTGTTCCCTATATTTTGCGACCGTACGGCGTGCGATCACATATCCCTTTTTATTGAGAATCCTTGTGAGCTGGTCATCTGTAAGTGGTTTTGTCGGGTTTTCGTTTTCAATGCTCTCTTTCAGAATCATCTTCACCTCCCTCGATGAGATATCTTCCCCTTCGCTGGTCTGCATCGCCTCAGAGAAGAAGTATTTCAACGGGTATACCCCTGTGTTGGTCTGTACATACTTGCTGTTGCTCACACGCGAGATGGTGGAGATGTCGAAGCCTGTTCTCTCTGCGACATCTTTCAGGATCATCGGCTTGAGCTGCGATTCGTCTTCGGTGAGGAAGAAATCGTATTGTATGTTCACGATGGCTTCCATGGTCCGCTGCAGCGTGTTCTGCCGTTGTCTTACCGCATCGATGAACCACCTGGCAGAATCGACCTTCTGTTTCATGAAAAGCATCGACTGTTTGTCATCGGCCGACATGCTCCCGCGGTTGTCGTTGTATCCTTTGAGCATCTCCGAGAAGTTGCGGTTTACGTTCAGGCTGGGGATATTGCTGTTGTTGAGCTGAATGGTGACCAGGCCGTTATATGAGTCCACAATGAAATCGGGTGTGATGTTGTTCATTGCCGTCTGCATCGTGCCCCCCAGCGCGTTCCCTGGTTTGGGGTTCAGCGATATGATCTCTCCGATTGCCTCCCTCAGGTCGTCCTGGGTGATGTTCATCAGCCGGATGATCTTGTCGTAGTGCTTGCGTGAGAATTCTTCGAAATAGTCTGTCAGGATATCTTTCGCGCGTTTTACCGCATCGGTCTGATCGTAGCGATCCAGCTGAAGCAGCAGGCACTCCTGCAGATCGCGGGCGCCCACACCGGCAGGATCCAGCTCCTGTATCTCATAGAGCACATCTTCCAGTTGCAGCGGAGGCACCTCCATCTGTTGCTGAAACAGGAGATCGTCAGAGATGGCCTGCAGATCGCGCTGGAGATAACCACTCTCGTCGAGGTTGCCGATGATGTATTCAGCGATGGTCTGTTTGCGTTCGTCCAGATTGAGTAGTCCAATCTGTTCCATGAGAGAATCACTCAGTGATTTGTCGTCGTAATAGCTGATCTCTATAAAGCTCGGTTCGCTTTTCTGATGTGCCTGGTTGATATGGTAATCGGGGATATCATCTTCCGAGAAGTAATCACCCAGGATGATATCTTCCTGAGAGAGGCTCTCATCAGCCATTTCCTTCTCTTCATTTTCTGTATCGTCCGGCAGGTCAGCATCCAGTGACTCCAGCGCCGGATTGTCCTCCAGCTCCTGTTTGATGCGGTCTTCCACCTCGACGGTGTTGAGTTCCACCAGCTTTATCACCTGCATCTGCAGGGGAGAGAGCCGTTGTGTCTGTTTCAGTTCCTGTTGCTGTCTTAGCGCCATAAACGATAATCAATAATCAATAATCAATTGGGAGCAAAGATAAATATTTCTACTCCAAAAAACAATCATCATGACCTCCCTGACTGGTAATCGGGGCATCCATGCTGCTATTAAAACAATGGAAGCGGGAATCGGTTCAAACCTGCCCTCTGAGAAGATTGAAAATTTCTTCTTCTGCATCATTCTCTTGATCCGATAAGTTGATCCAGTGGATCTCCTGATCCTTTTTAAACCAGGTCATCTGCTTACGGGCATAGTTGCGGGAGTGTTGTTTTATCTTCTCTATGGCAAATTCAAGAGTGCTGATGCCGTCGAAGTAGTCAAACAGCTCTTTGTATCCTACCGTATTGAGAGCGTTGTGATGGCGCATCGGATAAAAATGGAATGCCTCCTCCACCAGCCCCTCATCTATCATCTCATCCACCCGCCTGTTGATACGGTCATACAACGCTGCGCGTTCACGTGTAAAACCGATTTTAAGGATGCGGAAAGGTCTCTCTTTCCGCTGCTTCCTGCGTAGTGAAGAGTAAGGCCTGCCGGCCATGAGACATACTTCAAGTGCGTGGATGACACGTTTGGGGTTTTTCAGGTCGACCTCATCATAGAATACAGGGTCCACTATTTTCAGGCGTGCGCGGATGGCATCGAGCCCCTCGTTGCGATAGAGGGTATACACCTCGCTCCTCAGTTTCTCATCGATGGTGGGGATCTCATCGATGCCGTGGCATACAGCATCGATATACATCATGGACCCTCCTGTCATCACGACACAGGGATGTGTTTCAAAAAGCTTTTGGGCCAGGGAAACGGCCTCCTCTTCAAACTGGCTGGCACTGTAATACTCTTCCGGTCTGAGGATCCCCACGAAATGGTGCGGGACACGTTGCAGTTGTTGTGCTGTGGGTGCTGCGGTGCCGATGGTCATCCCCTGGTAGATCTGTCTTGAGTCAGCCGAAAGAATGGGACTTCCCAGCTCTTCCGCGATTTCCAGACTCCATTTTGTCTTTCCAACTCCGGTGGGGCCAAGCAGCACGAGGAGTGTGTTCATTGAATGAGGTTGAGCGTTCCTGTTAGAGGGTTTTTGTTTGAATGATGTTCAGAAGAGGTCACCTTCTATATTGTCAATTGAAATATCGTCCAGTCCTTCAAACCCTTCCTTGTCCAACTCATCCGGGTCGAAACTCTCATCACCATAGAATGTTTCGCCCAGGTCCAGTGAAGTAGTAACCGGTTTCAACTCTTCAATATCCATGATCTGCCTGGGTGCTTCCCCTGCCGTGAGTGTGCAGAGGGGCGCTTTCAGGTTTTTCCCGGGAATGATTTCCGACAGTTCAATATATAGTGCACGTTCGGTCAGGTAGTCGAAAACGTACATCAGTTTTTGTTTTTCGTCTTCAAGATAATCACTCAGGATACATTCCTCCATGATAAAGGAGTCCTCATCTGAGTAGGTGTCCATCTCTACAAGCGTAATTTCCTGCATCTTGCGCCATTTTTCATCACAGAGGAAGAAGGAGGCCATCTCTTTATCACTGAAACCGGTGCAGTCTAAGATCGCTTTATAGAAATCCAGAAACGTTGCATCGGCATCAATTTTTATTTCTCTTTTGAAGTTATCCACTTCATCTGAAAGAATTAGAAATTTGAAAATCATCTGATCTTTATTTATGCTGATTAATGACGATTCAAAGGTAATAAAAAGTTTTAAATTTAGAGATTCAGCAGATAATTTATTACGCCAAACTCCTTTGCTTAAATCAGAATAGAGGATCCTGAACCAACTGTCAGCATCAGATGACAGCATCATGAAAATGAAAACAGGGTGATTGCGAGAGGTATACAACATGATAAAAAGTTTTAAAAAAATGATTGCGTTGAAACGGTAACTTTTTTTCGTGTTGCTATTGGTTGTTTCGGAAATTTATACTACTTTTGCATCACTTTTCTCAGATGAAAAAAATTCTTCAGTAGCTCAGTTGGTTAGAGCATCTGACTGTTAATCAGAGGGTCGTTGGTTCGAGTCCAACCTGAAGAGCGGAAAAGCGGGTCTTATGGCTCGTTTTTTTGTTGTATACCCTCCCGGAACCTATCTTCAACATAAACAAATCCCGGTGCTTATCTTTGCCCCCGTACATCTCAAAAGCTCATGCCTGAACAATGAAAGAATTTTTTTATCATGTGAAGGAAAAACTTTTATATAGAGATATTGTTATCTTTTACAAGGATGGCGGGAAAAAGCCACAAAAGCACTTATTGTCAAAGAAGAATATTAATTAAACAATGGCATCATGGGAACAGACTTATTTCAAAGCAGAGAAACATTGCACATGAACGGGTCAGATTACATCTATTACAGTCTCCCCAAACTACAGCAACAAGGATACAGGATAGAAAAATTACCCTTTTCCATCCGTATATTGCTGGAGAATGCACTGCGTAATTATGATGGGTTCTCGGTCACAAAAGAGAATATTGAAACACTTTTAAGATGGGTGCCCAAAGGATCGGACAAAGATATTCCATTTAAACCCGCTCGTGTTTTAATGCAGGATTTTACCGGTGTGCCTGCCGTGGTTGACATTGCATCTCTCAGGGCAGAAGTGGCCCGGAAAGGAAAGAATCCTGATATTATCAATCCGCTTATCCCCGTTGATCTGGTTATCGACCACTCGGTGCAGGTCGACTATTTCGGGACTGACTACGCCTATAACCGTAATATTGAAGAGGAGTATAAGCGCAACCGTGAACGTTACCAGTTTCTTAAATGGGCACAGCACTCCTTCAATAATTTCAGCGTTGTACCTCCCGGCATGGGCATTTGCCATCAGGTAAATCTGGAATACCTCTCGAAAGGTGTTGTTGAACGCGACGGAGAGATCTTCCCTGACACGCTGGTAGGAACAGATAGCCATACCCCGATGGTCAACGGGATTGGCGTAGTGGCCTGGGGTGTTGGCGGCATTGAAGCCGAAGCGGCAATACTGGGCCAGCCCATCTATTTTATTATGCCCGAGGTGATTGGATTAAAACTCACCGGCGAACTTCCATTGGGGACAACCGCTACCGACCTGGTATTAACCATTGCCAACATGCTCCGCAAATTTGGTGTTGTCGGCAAGTTTGTTGAAGTTTTTGGTTCCGGATTAAGCAATCTCTCTGTGCCCGACAGGGCAACGATCGGCAATATGTCACCCGAATTCGGGTGCACGATCACCTATTTCCCCGTAGACCACAAAACGCTGGAATATATGCGGAGAAGCAATCGTTCCGAAGAGCAAATCGCATTAGTCGAAAACTATTGCAAAGCAAATATGATGTGGCGTGAAAATGAAGATAAAATCACCTATACCGAGGTGCTTGAACTGGATCTTTCAACCATTGAACCAACCGTTGCCGGGCCAAGACGACCACAGGACAAGATCCTTTTAAAGGAACTCAAAGATAAATTTATTTATCTTCTTGACGACTCCTACAACCGCAAATATATCTCACAGGCTGATCGTGAAATTGAAAAATCAATTACACGGTTTGAAGGCGAAGGTGGTGATTTACCGGTGACCAACAAGGATGCGGAAACAGTCCCGACGGAAGTAGAAACAAAAGAAGTGAACGGATTAAAAACAGTCTGGATTACCCGCGGGCAGGAGAAATTTATGCTTTCTGACGGTGCCGTGGCAATTGCCGCCATCACCTCCTGCACCAACACCTCAAATCCGTTTGTGATGATCGGGGCAGGTCTGGTGGCACGTAAAGCGCGCGAGCACGGCATTGACGTGAAACCCTGGGTGAAAACCTCGCTTGCACCGGGTTCGAAGGTGGTGACAGATTATCTTGAGAAGGCCGATCTGATGAAGGATCTTGAAGCACTGCGATTTCATCTGGTAGGCTACGGCTGTACCTCCTGTATCGGTAATTCCGGCCCGCTACTGCCCGACATTGCGAAAGCTGTGGACGAACAAAATCTGGTGGTCACCTCAGTGCTTTCCGGTAACCGTAATTTTGAGGCACGCATCCATCCGCAGGTAAAAATGAATTTCCTGATGTCGCCGATGCTTGTAGTGGCTTTTGCCATTGCCGGCAGGGTTGACATTGATTTAGTCAGTGAGCCGATAAGTTTCGATTCCAACCGGCAGCCTGTTTTCCTGAAGGATATCTGGCCAACGGACGATGAAATTAATGCAATTCTCAGCCACGTTCTCTCTCCCGGCGATTTTGAAAAAAATTACGGAGAGATATTCCGCGGCAATGAGATCTGGAGAGCACTTGAAATACCTCAAGGCAAGTTATACGATTGGAATGCAGCTTCCACTTACATCAAGGAGATCCCGTTCTTCCACAATATTTCAGAAAACCCCGCACCCCTGCAGGATATTCAGAAAGCCAGGGCGTTACTGGTCCTGGGCGACAGTGTCACCACTGATCACATTTCGCCTGCCGGAGCATTCAACGAACGCTCATCTTCAGGCAGGTATCTGTTAGCGCGGGGCGTGGAAAAGAACGATTTCAACTCCTATGGCTCACGGCGGGGCAACGATGAAGTGATGGTGCGCGGCACTTTTGCCAATGTGCGGATTAAAAACAGGCTGGCGACAAAAGAGGGTGGGTATACTTTCCATTTTCCATCAGAAGAGGAGATGACAGTTTTTGAAGCTGCCGAAAAGTACAGGACAGATCAGACACCCCTGTTTGTATTGGCCGGAAAGGAATATGGCAGCGGCTCCTCGCGCGACTGGGCTGCCAAGGGCACTTTTTTACTGGGTGTGAAATGTGTTGTGGCCGAAAGTTACGAACGGATACACAGAAGCAACCTGGTGGGAATGGGCGTGCTACCGCTTCAGTATAAAAATGGAGAAACCGCTGAAAGTCTGGGTATAACAGGCAGTGAAACTTTCAGCATTACAGGGATTGCTGACGGCCTCAAACCGCTTAAAGAGGTGATGGTTACAGCCATCAACTCAAAAGGAGTTGAAGTCAGGTTTATGGCAATTGCCCGTCTGGATTCGCTGATTGAGATTGAATACTATCGCAATGGCGGGATCCTGCAATACGTGTTGCGGCAGTTTTTAAAGAACACATAAACAGTGACAGCAGAGATGCTAAACTCGAAAATAGTGATTGATTGTGAATGTTTTACAGGGATGCAATGGTCATCCTGTGATTAATTTTTGTAGTAAATGAAGAAAGTACTGATTGCATACCGCTTAAAAGAGGAGGGACTGAGAGAGCTGGAGGGTAAATACGTAGTGACACTTCCCCGGGAGAAATCCTATTTCACCAAACAGGAGGTGATGGAGATGATTCCGGATTATGAGGTGTTCGTTCCCAACTTCAGCTTTTATACCGATAAGGAGATAATTGACAGAGGAGGTAAGCTGGAGTTGATCAGCAATTATGGTGTCGGGTTCAATAATATTGATGTGGATTACGCAACCCACAAAGGAATCGCAGTTACCAATATCCCCAATTCCACGCGCGAACCGACAGCCGAGTTTGCTTTTGCACTCCTGATGGCTGCAGGCAGACGGATAGGTTACTACGATCGCAAGCTGCGTACACCGGAGGGTGTGAGCTGGGGTGTGTATGCCGGTGGCGGCTTGCCTGTCTATGGAAAGAGATTGGGTATTATCGGCATGGGACGCATAGGCCAGTCACTGGCACGACGTGCCGTGGCAGGGGGGATGGAGATCATCTATCACAACAGGAGCCGCCTGGACCCGATGACAGAGGAGCAGTACAATGCACGGTATGTCTCATTGGATGAGCTGCTGCAAACGGCCGATTATATTTCTCTCAACGCCCCTTCCACGCCTGAGACATTTCACATGATAGGTGAAAAACAGTTTCAGCTGATGAAGCCCACGGCAGTGTTTATCAACACAGCCAGGGGCAATATGGTGGATGAGAAGGCGTTGGTGCAGGCATTAAAGGAAGAGACGATATGGGCTGCTGCACTGGATGTGTATGAGAACGAGCCGCATATTCATCCGGAGTTGCTGGCGCTTGATAATGTGCTGCTGGCGCCCCATGCAGGAACAAAAACGATGGAGGACCGTATCAGCATGTCTGTTGAGATGGTGCAGAACATCATCGGTTTTTATGAAGGCAGCTACAACATATCGAGGGTAAACTGATCAGAGCAGATGAGAGCAACAAGTATCAAAGAACAACTACGGCAGCTGGGGAATCCGGCAAAGGCAGATCATTCAGCCTATTTCTTCAAAACGGGTAAGGGTGAGTATGGTGAAGGCGACCGGTTTATCGGTTGCACTGTACCCGAGACACGGAGCGTGGCGAAAATAAACAGGGATACACCACTCACGGAACTGGAGAAGCTGCTCGCAGACGAGATGCATGAGTGTCGTCTCTGTGCGCTGATCATCCTTGTGGAGCAGTTTAAGCAGGCTGATGGGCAGAAACGTGAGGTGATTGTCGACTTTTATCTGTCACATACCACCCGCATCAACAACTGGGATCTGGTCGATTTATCGAGTTACCTCATTGTGGGTGAATGGCTGAAGGGGAAAGATGATCGCACCTTATTGTACAGGCTGGCGGCAAGCAGCCTGCTGTGGGATCAGCGTATAGCGGTGGTGTCGACCATGGCTTTTATCCGCAACAATGATTTTAGTGACACCCTCAGGTTATCGGAGATCTTCCTCACACACAAACATGACCTTATGCACAAAGCGTGCGGATGGATGCTGCGTGAAGTGGGGAAGCGGGATGAGTCAACCCTCACCGGTTTTCTTGAGAGCCACTGCATGGTGATGCCCAGGACCATGCTTCGTTATGCCATTGAGAGATTATCGCCGGAACAGAAAAAAAAATACATGCAACGGCCTGCTCGCCAAACAACAATATAAAATGGTTCAGACACACAGATTATCAAACGGTCTTCGCATTATCCACCGTCCCTCTCTTTCCGAAATCTCCTATTGTGGTATCGTAGTGAACACCGGTACTCGCGACGAGTACCCCGATGAATTCGGCATGGCACATTTCGTGGAGCATATGCTTTTTAAAGGAACGCAAAAACGCAAAGCGCACCATATCGCCAACCGCATGGAAAATGTGGGCGGAGATATGAATGCATACACAACAAAAGAGGATACCTTCTATTATGCCGCATTTCTCGGGGAGTATTTCCCCAGGGCTGTGGAGTTGCTGAGTGATATCCTTTTTCATTCTGAATTTGCACCCGCACAGATAGAACGCGAGAGAGAGGTCATCCTCGATGAGATCAACTCGTATCATGATGCTCCCTCTGAGTTGATCTTTGATGATTTTGAAAACATGGTGTTTGCCCGGCATGATATAGGACACTATATATTGGGTGAGCCGGAGTCACTGCACTCTTTCAACAGGGACAGCATCCTTCGTTTTGTGAGACGGCAGTACCAGCCATCGGAGATGGTTTTTTTCTCTACCGGGAGGACGGCTTTCGAAAAAGTGGTTCGTCAGGCAGAGAAGTTCTTTTCTGTCGCACAAAATGCATCTCCCGTGAAAGAGAGGGTAGCACCGTTTCAGTTCACTCCCCGTACCGAGAAGATGCATAAAAACACCTCTCAGTCACATGTGATGCTGGGGTACAGCACTTTCGACATGCATCATCCGCATAAGTATGCGCTGCACATGATCAATCATATTTTAGGAGGAGGCAGCATGAACAGCCGGCTGAATGTATCTCTCAGGGAGAAGCATGGTCTTGTTTACAACGTGGAGTCGAACGTTAATTTCTATACTGATACAGGACTGTTTGCCTTCTATTTTGCCTCAGACCCTAAACAGAGGGAGCGATGCATCCGGCTGATAGGGAAAGAGATTAAGCGGTTAAGAGAGGAAGCGCTGACGCCCATGCAGCTCTCACTGGCCAAAAGACAGTGGAAGGGACAGATGGGTATCGCGGCGGAAAACAGTGAAACCCGTGCGCTGTCGATGGCGAAGAATTATCTCCACTTTGATCGTTACACCTCACTGGATGAACTTTTCACCCGGATTGATGCGATCACATCCACTCAGCTGAGAGAGGTGGCCAATGAGGTATTCTCTTCCACACCCTTTCAATTGAGCTATTTATAGAGATGTGCTGCTGTCGGGCAATTGTGAAACAGGGGCAGGAGTCGAACAAAAAAACAACTGAACTGTTTTATGTGTAGTTTGAAAGAGACAATCTTAAACAAACAAAACGAAGAAACTTAACTTAAAGAATTGAATTATGAAAAAAATGAGATTAACAGCAGTAGTTGTAATGCTTGCCATAGTAACAGCTGTAAGCGCACAGATGAGCTTAGGCATCAAAGGTGGAGTAAATATGTCCAATCTGGTCTATGATGATGATGTGAATGACAAGAATCCAAAGATCGGATTTAATATTGGTCTCGCTGCAGATTATGAATTTGCACCGAGTGTAGCGCTCCAGACAGGTTTGTTTTTCACCACCAAAGGGTACAAGTTTGATTCGGAGTCAGTGGATTACACCGAAAACCTGATGTATGTTCAACTGCCTGTTCATCTGGCCTATAAAATTGATGTGATGCCGGGAACACGTGTTGTATTGCATGCCGGTCCTTATGCCGCCTACGGAGTAGGGGGAAGCAGGAAATTAGATGTTGGTGAATTAGGATCGATGGATGTAGATAAGATTTTCGGTGACGGAGCTTTTCAATACAAGCCATTTGATGCTGGTCTGGGCATTGGTGTAGGTGCTGAATTTGGCGCCATCCTTGTTGATCTTGGCTGGGACATGGGACTGGTCAATATCTCCAACAACGACAATGGTAGTGTAAAAAACCAGAATGCATACCTCTCTTTAGGATATAAGTTCTAAAAATTAAATTATGCTTTATCAAGCCCTGCATCTGACGATGCAGGGCTTTTTTTATGTTCCGCAACGCTGCACCATCACCGATGGTACCCTCCTCAAATTGAAACCCTCAGCACAAAATCTCACGGACAAACGGGAAGGTAAAAAGGATATGGATTGTTTTGCAACCACTGCTTATTTTAAATAAATATATTATATGTGTTAAAATTTGATTATTTAGTAGTATTTATTTGAATATTACTATTTTTGTTAGGCTATTCAATGAACGAAATTTATTAAATAACACATTGGTAAATAACCTATTCGTGGGAAATTCTAACCTTTAACATTGAATTTATGAGAAAAAAAATCAACATTTTTTTATTCCTGTTCTTTGTGGGTACAGGAATTCTTATCGCACAGACCCGTGTGACGGGGAGTGTGGTGGATGAAGGAGGCGAACCTGTTATCGGGGCAACCATTCAGATAAAAGAGACAGGACTGGGAACAGTCACCGATATGGACGGAAACTTCTCGTTGACTGCCCCTGCGGAGGCAACACTTGTTATATCGTATGTGGGTATGGTGACAGTAGAAGCGGTAGTGAGCCCTAATATGCTGATTGTTCTTCGCTCAGATACCGAACAACTCGATGAAGTGGTGGTTGTAGGGTATGGTACGCAACGAAAAGCAAACTTAACAGGAGCGGTATCTACCGTGGATGTGAGTAAAACGCTGGAAGCGCGTCCTTATTCTGATATCTCAAAGGCACTGCAAGGTGCTGTCCCCGGTTTATCAGTGATCAGCAGCAGCGGCAGGCTGGGTGCGCAACCCTCTGTGTCTATACGTGGTCTGGGGACTTTGAGCAATAATGCGACAAGTAACCCGCTGATAGTCGTGGATGGTGTGGCTATGGAAGATATTTCTTTGTTGAATACACAGGATATTCAGAATATTTCTGTGTTAAAAGATGCCGCTTCCACTTCAATTTACGGTACAAGGGCTGCCTTTGGTGTGATTCTTATCACCACCAAGTCAGCACAACAGGTTGACAGGGTATCTGTGAATTATACAAATAACTTTGCATGGGATACACCGACCATTCTTCCCGATTATCCGGACGTGCCCAGTCAGCTGAATGCTTTAATAGCTGCGAATGAGCGTGCCGGTCTCGCCAATGAGCTGTTTGGTATGTACCTGGATGAGATGTTGCCATATGCTGAATTGTGGAGAGACCAGCACAACGGCAAGAAAGCGGGATACCGTGAAATGGTTCTGGGGAACAGAGATGCACTTACAGACAGCTCAAAGCCTCTGGGTGACTTCATGCTGGACAACAATGGTGTAGGGATGTACTTCGCCGACTGGGATATGAAGAATATCATGTTCAGGCAATGGAAACCATCACAGAGTCATAATCTGTCTGTACAGGGAACCAGTGGAAAAACATCCTACTATATGTCGTTGGGACATAACCATGATGAGGGTGTGATGGCGTTTTATCCGGAGAAACTGAATAAGTGGACGGCCATGCTGAATGTATCCACCGATGTCAGAGAGTGGTTGCAGGTGGGAGCACGTTTTAATTACAGCAATAAGGATTTTCAGGGCCCTGCAACAAGGAGAACCACCTACCAGTATATGTGGCGATGGGGAAGCTTCTTCGGTCCCTACGGAACCTATCAGGGGACAGATTTCCGGAATGATATTGCTTACCGCAAACAAGCCGGAGACTGGACTGACAACAACAGTTTCGTGCGCATGGGAGCTTTCGCAAAGGCAACCTTAACAGAAGGGTTCACATTGAATGCTGATTACACCCATAACGTGGAGAACTACACCTATAAGGCAGCATACATACCGCTGGGAGGGTGGAACTCATGGGGTGGAGCAATTACAGAACCCATTAATTATACCAGCAGTTCATGGCTTGAACAACAGTCGAGTCAGAGTAAATCATTCGCCCTTAATGTGTATGGTAACTATGAGTTTAGTGTAGCAGACACGCATAATTTCAATTTTATGCTGGGAGCCAATGCGGAAAGCGGGACCTACTTCAATCATTATTCCGAAAGAGATGATCTGCTTGACTATAATCTGCCGGAATTTGATCTGGCTACAGGAGCACAATATGTAGACGGTGCTCATTCACACTGGGCTACAGCCGGTTATTTCGGCCGTCTCAACTATGATTATAACGGGATCTGGCTACTGGAAATGAACGGGCGCTATGATGGTTCATCCCGTTTTCCGGCGAACGACCGATGGGCATTCTTCCCATCGGCATCAGCCGGATACCGGATCAGTGAAGAGTCATTTTTTGAACCATTGCATGATGTGATCAGTAACGCCAAGATACGTGCTTCGTATGGGGAGATAGGTAACCAGGCTGTGGGGAGCAACATGTATCTTGCGACCATGGCAAAGAGGACATTGAACAATACCTATTGGTTGGCCGATGACGGGACCAAAGTGGTGGCTTATGATCTGCCCAAACTGGTTTCATCGACCCTGAAATGGGAACGGATTCAGACACTGGATTTCGGAGCAGATCTGGGGTTTGTGAATAATGAACTGAATATATCTGTTGACTGGTACCAGAGAACCACGAAAGATATGCTGGCACCGGGTCAGACGATGCCGCAGGTACTCGGAGCAACTGCTCCGTATGTCAATGCAGGTACCTTAAGAACCCGGGGATGGGAATTAAGTGTTGACTGGCGTCATCGTTTCAATGATGTGATGGTTTATGCCAATGCCAATATTGGCGACTTTGTAACCGATGTGGTAAAATGGGAAAATGAGACCAAACTGTTGAATCAGAACTATAGCGGTAAAAGGTATGGTGATATCTGGGGATTCGAAACCGATCGCTACTTTACGGATGATGATTTTAATGCAGACGGAAGTTATAAAGCAGGTATCGCTTCTCAGGAGGAGCTGGAACAGGGTACATTCGTCTTTGGCCCCGGAGATATCAAATTCAGGGATCTGGATGGAAACGGTGTAATAGGTGGAGGAACAGGAACAGCCGACGACCATGGTGATTTAACAGTGATAGGTAACTTCACACCAAGGTTCCAGTATGGTTTTCGTTTAGGTGGTGAATGGAAAGGCTTTGACCTGGACATGTTCTTTCAGGGTGTCGGAAAACGTGCCATGTGGACACAGAGTGCTTTTGTGATGCCTATGATGCGTGGCGCTGATGCCATCTACGCCAATCAGACAAACTACTGGAGCGAAGAGAATAAAGATTCAAATGCCGATTATCCACGTCTGTTCCCGGGAAACGCGGGCAGAGGGACGATCTCAGTCCTTGAGCTTGGGAATCACAACTTCTATCCCCAAACAAAATATATTGTGAACATGGCCTATTTGCGATTTAAGAATCTCACCCTGGGTTATACCTTGCCTGTGGATTTTTCCTCGAAAATTTATATGCAGAAAGCAAGAGTTTACTTCAGTGCAAATAATTTACTGGAGTTGATCAATAAAAGTAATGCTCCTGTGGATCCGGAAGTGAATGATAAGGAGGAAGGTGTCAGTTTGGGAAATGCAACATGGGGAAGAATTGATCCGATGTACAGAACTGTTTCTTTTGGTGTTCAACTGACATTTTAGATTTTCAAATATCTTAAAACAAAGAAGTATGAAGAAATTAAATATCATCTACATGATGTCGTTAGCCATGATCTTATCGGCATGTAACGATTTTTTGGACAAGGGGCCGCTCGATACATTTACCAATGATAACTTCTGGACCAGTGAAAGTAATGTCAATGGTTATGCCAATACATTTTATCAGGACTTCACCGGTTACGGAAATGCCGGTGGTTCAGGATTGTTTTATTTCAGGACGTTATCGGATGATCAGGCCGGCAACAGTTTTGCCGACTGGACCTACCAGAATGTTCCGGCAAGCAGCAGCACCTGGGGAGATGGATGGGTAGAGATACGACGAGCCCATATTCTTCTGGAAAATGTGGACAAAGCAGCTATGAGTGATGAGGCCAAGAACCACTGGAAAGGAGTAGGCCGATTAATGCGGGCATGGCATTATTATCAGCTGGTACGTACCTATGGCGATGTGCCCTGGGTTGATAAATCACTTGATATTACGGATGAGGGATATCTCTATGGCAGCCGCGAGAACAGAGACGGAGTGATGGATAAAGTGCTTGAAGATCTTAATTTTGCATGTGAGAACATGTATGATAATGGATCCAAAACCAGGTTCAACCGGAATGTGGCTTATGCGATGAAGGCTGAGATCACCCTTTATGAGGGAACCTTCCGTAAATACCGCAAAGCAGAAGATGGGCAATCAGCGCCTGATGCAACAGGAGCAAACAGGTTCCTGAATGAAACCAAAGCAGCTGCAGCCTATCTGATGGGTAAATCTTTTGCACTGAACAGCTCCTATCAGGGGAATTACAATTCTACCGATTTAGGCAGCAACCCGGAGATGATCTTTTACAAGGCATATAAACAGAACGTTTTACATCACTCTCTGATTGCATACATCAGTTCATCCACCCAGTTGAGCGGAATGACCAGGGATGCTTTTGAATCCTATCTGTTCACCGACGGCAAGCCCCTGGCATTGACCACCCTCGACAGTGATGATGCCGCCAGGATGTTTGTTGGCACAAAAATGGTGGCAGGTGTAGAGGTACCGGACACTGTGCTTTCCATCACACATCTGCTGGCTGTTCGTGATAAGCGCCTTTCAGAAACGATTGATACGGCACTTTGTTACGTGGACCGGGGGTTTACCCGTTACGGAAGCGGTATCTCCATGACCTCATCCACCGGTTACGGCGTGAGTAAATATGATAACAAAAGCCTTGATAACATGTACCGCAATCAGACAAGTCAGAATTTCACCCATGCACCTGTATTCTGGTTGTCCGTGGTTTATCTGCAGTATGCTGAAGCGTGTGCCGAGCTGGGAAATGCCACTCAGGCTGATCTGGATAATTCAGTGAACAAGCTGAGAGCCAGGGCAGGCATCCCTCCCCTTACTGTCACTGTCGGCTATTCTGATCCTGCAAACAATATGAACGTAAGTGATTTGATCTGGGAGATACGGCGTGAACGACGTACAGAGCTTATGTTTGACAATTGGTCCCGTTACTGGGATCTGATCCGCTGGCATCAGCTTGATAAGCTTGACTCGTCAGTTCATCCTTCTATTTTACTTGGTGCCAATATTGTGAATGATCCCTATAACAACTCGGTGGATAAGGTGGGTAATTATATTGACGGCAGCAAGGAGAAAACACGTCAGTATGAATCGAAACATTACTGGTACCCGATACCATCAGATCAAATAGCTTTAAATCCTCAATTATCACAAAATCCAGGGTGGGGTAATTGATAAGAAGGAATATCCTCAGAGAAAGAGGACGTTTCATAATAAACCATGAGACAGCCTCTTTTTTGTCGTCTTATTGAACAATGACGATATTCAGATGTTTATTAACTTGAATATAGTTGTCAAAATATATTTATTTTGGCATGTTTAATGTAACTTTGACCTTTGAATGTGATTATTCGTTTTGGTCTGGAACTACTTATTGAGAGCTACTTAAAGCTAAATATCTGATTTTGGTCTGGTTGTTTTTTTATTAAACTTTAATAATGTTCGTATGAGAAAGAAAATCACTTTTTTGTTGTTCCTCCTGATACTGTCGGTATGTGCACTGGATGCACAAACCCGTGTCAGAGGAAATGTGACAGATGAAACGGGAGAACCGGTTATCGGTGCATCCGTGCAAATCAGTGGTACAGGACTGGGAACAGTGACCGATGTAGATGGTAACTTTTCCCTCACGGCTCCCGACGATGCCACCCTGATATTCTCCTTTGTGGGGATGAGAACAGAGGAGTTAGCGGTAAGATCCTATATGCAGGTTGTGCTGCAAGTTGATGCCGAGCTGCTGGAAGAGGTGGTTGTGGTGGGATACGGCACGCAGAAAAAGGCCAACCTCACAGGAGCTGTTTCAACCGTGGATGTCAATGAAGCGGTTGCGAGCCGTCCTGTAACTGATATAGCCAAGGCACTGCAGGGTGTCTCTCCGGGACTGATCATCACCAATAATCTCGGAGGTGTCGGTACTGAGTCGACCATCCGTTTGCGCGGATCGGTTGGTTCGATCAATGCAACCGGTGGTACCTCACCCCTGGTCCTGGTGGATGGTGTGGAGGTTCCCAGCCTCAACCTGATCAATCCCAACGACATTGAGACCATCTCGGTACTGAAAGATGCAGCTTCTGCCTCCATCTACGGTACACGAGCCGCCTGGGGGGTGATCCTGATCACCACAAAGCAGGGAATTGATGGCGTAACGCGGGTCACCTATTCCAACAATTTTGCCTGGAGCACCCCCACCGTTATGCCTGAGATGATGTCCACCGTGGAGAATGCGGAGTATATCATGAAGGTGACGCATCGTATTGACCCCACCCGCAACGTGGTCTCCAGCATCGGTTATTCTATTGATGCCACTGCCATCGGAAGAATGAAGGAGTGGGAAGAGAAGTATGGCGGGATGAGCCAGTCGGAACTGGGGGAGATGCTTGAAGGACGTGACTTTGAAATCAGGGACGGACGCACTTTCTTTTACCGATCCTTCGATCCGCTGGCGATGTTTACCAAAACATGGACTCCCCAGCAGAACCACGATTTCTCACTTACCGGCAGCAGCAAAAGTACCTCTTATAACATCGGCATGGGTTATCTGCGCCAGGACGGGGTGATGAAGATCAACACAGACCGGTATGACCGCTACAACATCACCTCCAACACCACAACCACCATCAAGGATTGGTGGAAGGTACGCAGCAACCTGATGTATACCCGCATGGAAAACAGTGAGCCCTATCGCTACACCTCCGGGCAGTACGACGCCTGGTTCTACCTGATGCGCTGGCCGCGCTGGTATCCCTACACCACCTACGAAGGGCGTGACTTCCGCTCTGCTGTGACCGACCTGAAGCAGGCAGGCAGAGAGAGCACAGGCACCAACTATGTCAGGGCAAATATCGGGACAGAACTGATCCCCTTCAGGAACCTGACATTTAACTTCGATTATACCTTCAGCTTCTGGAATCAGTACCAGAAACGCAACGGGGGGATTGTGGAGGCCTATGACATGTTCTCTACCGCTCCATTCAGTACCTACGGGAGCCTCTACGGAGCTACCCATAACAGGGCAGTGCAAACCAGCCGCTACACCATTTCCAACATATTCAAGGCCTATGCCACCTATAACCTGCAACTGATAGAAAAACACAATTTCAAGCTGATGGGCGGAATGGATGCTGAGACGCGGGAACGGCTGGGACATTACTCAGAACGAAGGGAACTGATCGATATCAATATGCCGGAGATCGCCCTGGCCACCGGCGAACAGTATGTCAACGGGGTGGCATTTCACAACGATTTTGCCGCTGCAGGCTTCTTCGGTCGCATCAACTACGACTATCTGCAAAAGTATCTGCTGGAGGTGAATGCCCGTTACGACGGATCCTCGCGCTTTCCTGCCGGAAAGAAATGGGCCCTTTTCCCCTCCGCATCGGTGGGATGGCGTCTCTCTGAGGAACCGTTTATGGATTGGGCACGTCCCTTCCTGAGCAACCTGAAACCCAGGGCCTCCTGGGGTACCATCGGTAACCAGGATGTGGCATCCAACTCCTTCATCTCAACCATGGCGTCGGGCAACTCCGGCTGGGTGATGAACGGTGAGAATGTGCTTTATCTCGGCTCACCCTCCGTGATCTCTGCCGACCTTACCTGGGAGAGGGTCACCACCACCGATATCGGTGTGGATGCCGGCTTCCTGGATAATCGTCTCACACTGGTGTTTGACTGGTACCGGCGTGTCACCTCCGATATGCACACAGCAGGAGAAGCATTACCTTCCACCTTTGGCGGATCGGCTCCCCGGATCAACTTTGGTGAGCTGACAGCCACCGGTACCGAGCTGGGTGCCGCCTACCGGCATCAGTTTGCCGGGGGACTGTCGATGAATCTGAGAGCCTCCCTCTCCAGCGTGAAAGAGGAGATCACCCGTTTCAACGAGAGTGACAACTATATCTATGGTAACTATCAGGGGCGCATGCTGGGTGAGATATGGGGCTACGAGACAGACCGCCTGTTTCAGGAGGATGACTTCAATAGCGACGGAACACTGAAGGATGGGATTCCCTCCCAGGCATTGTTTGAGAGCGGTGCCTTCACCTATGGACCGGGCGATGTGAAGTACAGGGACCTGAATGGTGACGGTGTGATCAACTACGGCAGCAACACCACCGATGACCATGGTGACCTGAAGGTGATCGGCAACACCCTGCCGCGCATGGAGTATAATTTCGGGATCGACCTGGCATATGAGAACATCGATTTCAGGGCATTCTTCCAGGGTGTAGGCTCACGTGACTACTGGGCTTACGGCAGCGTGGGTATTCCTTCCGGCGGCTCCGGATATGCCGAGGCAGCCTTTAAACATCAGCTGGACTACTGGACGCCCGACAACAGGGATGCCTTCTATCCCGCACCTACCAATAACGCATGGATCAGCAACGGCACCAACTTCCTGCGACAGACCCGATTCCTGCAGAACATGGCCTACCTGAGGCTGAAGAACCTTACCATCGGCTACCGGTTGCCGGCAGCCTGGATGCAGTCGCTCAAATTTCAGAGTGCCCGTCTCTATCTGAGTGGTGAGAACCTCTTTGAGATTGATCATCTCACGGTACCGGTAGATCCGGAGAGTACCGACTACAAGGTGGGATATGGCAGCGGCAGCTGGTCTTTCGGACGCAGCTACCCCTTTGCCCGTACCCTTTCTGTGGGAATGCAAATACAGTTTTAACCCAAATAGAACAACGATATGAAACGAATCATTCTGTTATTCACAACAGCCCTTATACTTTTCGGTTGCGAGGATTACCTGACACGCGACCCGCTTGATACGATCACCGACACCCCTGCCTTCTGGAACAATGAGAACAACATCAGAACCGTTGCGGTGGGTTTGTATGATCAGTACTTTGAAGGATGGAGAAGCGGCTGGTCACGTACCGACTGGTATGCGGAAACCAACGTGGCCGACTGGACCGATGACAATGCACAACGGGTAGCCACCTACTTCACCAAGGTGACACCATCGACCGATGGCACCAACTGGAGCTTTACCAACCTGCGCAGGGTGAATATCCTGATCGACAGGGTGGGGAAGACCACTGCGTTGAGTGAGGAGGCGAAGAACCACTGGCAGGGTGTAGGCCGCCTGTTCCGCGCGCTCGAGTATTATAAGCTGGTCTCCCGTTTTGGAGATGTACCCTGGTACGATGCTCCCCTGGAGAGCAATGATCCTGATGGACTTTATCAACCCCGTCAACCCCGTGCCCAGGTGATGGACAAGGTGGCGGAAGATCTTGATTTTGCCGCTAAGAATATCCGTATCAGTGACGGTGTCAAGGGGCTTACCGTCACCAGGGATGTGGCACTTGCCTATACCTCCCGGGTGATGCTCTTTGAAGGGACATGGCAGAAATACAACGAGAACAACAGTGAAGCGGCACGGAGATACCTCACCATTGCGAAGGATGCTGCTGCAACATTGATGCAGAGCAATCGTTACAGCCTGGCACCCGACTATAAGTCGCTGACCACCTCCATTAGTCTGGCTGGTAACCCGGAGATGATCCTCTACCGTGAGTATGAGACCAGCGTGCTGACACACAGCCTCATGTCGTTCCAGAACACGGAGGCAGAAGGAAGCAGTCCCTCGCGGAGCCTGATAGAGAGCTATCTTTCCACCAACGGCCTGCCTATTACGCAGCCGGAAAACAGCCTTTTCAGGGGAGACGACTGGTTCTTCGACGAGATCGCCGACCGTGATCCCCGACTGCATGCCATCATCGATACCGATGGGTTGCGGCTCGAGGGTGTTCATACCATTTATGCTGCATCGGGTTATTTCACCAACCGTTTTGTGAATGAGTCGCTGATAGATGATCCCGGCGGTAAGAGCAGCACCAATATCACCGATGCTCCGGTGATGAAGCTGAACGAGGTGCTGATGAACTACATTGAGGCTGCAGCCGAGCTGGCTGATCTGGGTGCCTATACCCTGGTGCAGTCTGATTTTGACAACAGTATCAACAGGATTCGTGACCGGCCGAGCACCTCGATGCCGCATCTCACCCTTGCCGGCAATCAGCTGATGGTGGGTGGTGTCACCCTGAACGATCCGTCCCGCGATGCCGATGTCTCACCCATCCTCTGGGAGATACGCCGTGAACGACGCACCGAACTGGTATATGAGGGGATCCGCTTCAATGACCTGCGGCGCTGGGGAAAGCTGGAGTATGCCGATATGGCGATCAACAGCAAGCTGAACCTCGGTGCATGGATAGACAAGGAGCGGTATGTGACATGGTACAATGAGACCTATGCTCCCTCAACACCACTGACGCTTTCCAGTCTCGATCCCATCAAGCTTGACAGGGCAGGTAATGCCGGATACCTCAAACCCATTTCCGACGCCTCCCTGCTGCGTGTTCATGCCGCGAAGGATTACCTTTATCCCATCCCGCTCGACCAGATTGCACTCTACAAGACCAAGGGTGTCACGCTGGCTCAGAATCCCGGCTGGGAGACGGTTAGCAACTGACCAAATGTGATGTAGGAAGGGGTTGTGTCGTCTCAATAACGGTACAACCTCTTTTTCTATTGATGAACAGAAACATCTAAATCAAAACCAATGAAGAGACGACAGATTGTATTGTTTTTATTCTCTTTTTTCCTTTGCCTCCGGATCGCAGCAACCGAACAAAGCTGGATCCGCGTGAACCAGGTGGGTTATCTGGAGGATGATGTGAAGGTGGCTGTCTGGATCAGCAAGGGAGAGGGCGAGGTAACCTCTTTTGAACTACTCGATGCTGTTTCAGGGGAGCAGCTCTTCAGCAGCAGCGAGGTGAAACAAACCGGCCCGCTCTGGTCGTTCAGACAGACGGCCCGTCTCGATTTCTCCGCTTTCACCGTTCCCGGCACCTACATCATCAGAGCCCATGGCGTGCAATCGGTCCCATTTAAGATAGGCAACGATATTTATGCCGGTGCGGCGGAGATACCACTCAAGTATATGCGTCAGCAGCGTTGTGGGTACAATCCCTTCCTGCGTGACTCCTGTCATGTGCATGATGCCATCTCTGTGGGTGATCCTGACGGAGAAAGAGACGGCCTGTATTTCAACACCACCGGCGGGTGGCACGATGCCTCCGATTACCTGCAGTATGTAGCCACGTCGGCCAACGCGGTTTATCAGATGCTCTTTGCCTACAGCCGCTATCCTGAAGCTTTTGGTGACCACTACGATGCCAACGGTCATGAAGGTGCCAACGGTATCCCCGATATCCTGGATGAGGCGAAATGGGGGCTGGACTGGCTGGTGAGGATGAACCCTGATTCTGCCACCTACTTCAACCAGCTGGCGGACGACAGGGATCATGCGGGCTTTACGCTGCCCAACGAGCAGCAGGTGGATTACGGCTGGGGGGCAGGGATGGAACGACCCGTCTATTTTGTCAGTTCAAAGCCACAGGGGTTGTTCAAATACACCAACCGGAGTACAGGCATGGCCTCTACACTGGGCAAGTATGCTTCCTCCTTCTCGCTGGGAGGCAGGGTGCTGGCAGATTATTATCCCGGGTTTGCGGAGCTGTTGCAACAGAAAGCGGCAGATGCCTACCGGAAAGGAGCGGAGAACCCCGGTGTCTCACAGACTGCACCCGGCGGGGCACCCTATTTTTATGAAGAGGATAACTGGGCGGATGATATGCAGCTGGCGGCTGCAGAGATGTACCACACCTTCAGTGAGGGAGCATACCTGCAGCAAGCTGTGAACTACGGACGGCTGGAGCCGGTGACACCATGGATGGGTGCCGACTCGGCACGGCATTACCAGTGGTACCCTTTTGTGAACCTGGGTAACTACCATCTGGCGGTGCAGCACGATGACCTCCGTGCACGGAAGGAGTTTATCCGCAATATGAAAAGCGGACTGCAGCGCGTGAAGGAGAGGGCAGGGGGGAATGCTTTCCTGCACGGGATACCCTTTATCTGGTGTTCCAATAACCTGACGGTGGGCTTTGTTACCCAGTGCCGTCTCTACCATGAGATCACCGGCGATGACGCTTTCCTGGAGATAGAGACAGCCATGCGTGACTGGCTCCTGGGCTGCAATCCCTGGGGGACATCCATGATCGTGGGCTATCCTTCACACGGCGATACGCCGGTTGATCCCCATTCTGCCTTCACCCATCTCCGGCAGATACCGGTCACCGGCGGTATCGTGGATGGTCCCATCTATCATTCCATCTTCAGCCGCCTGATAGGGATCTACCTGGCGAACGAGGATGCGTATGCACCCTTCCAGTCAGACTACGTGGTGTATCACGATGACTATGCCGATTACTCCACCAACGAGCCCACCATGGATGGTACCGCCTCGCTCACTTATTATCTCGGTTACCTGACATCCAGAGCAGGACATCCGACCAGGGTGGAGGGAGGAGTAGTACGGGGCGACAGCACCAGAAAGCAGCTCTCGCTGGTCTTCACCGGACATGCATATGCCGATGGTGCTGAGGTGATCATGAACGTGCTGGAGATGAACGATGTGAGAGGCACCTTTTTCCTTACCGGCGATTTCTACAGGAAGTTCCCAGCCATCGCCCGTGGTTTGCAGAAAGAGGGGCACTACCTTGGACCCCATTCCGACAGGCATCTGCTCTATGCCGATTGGCTGAAGCGGGATTCCACGCTGGTTACACGGATGGATTTTGAGAAAGACCTCAGGGATAATTACCTGGCGATGGAGAAAGAAGGAGTGAAGAATGACATGCCACAATATTTTATGCCACCCTATGAGTGGTACAACAGAGAGATCAGCGACTGGGCCGGCGCGATGGGGGTAAAGCTGGTGAACTTCACACCGGGAACAACCTCCAACGCCGATTATACCACACCGGAGATGAAGAATTATCTCTCTTCGGAGACCATCTACCGCCATATCATGGCGTATGAAGAGCGTGAGGGACTGAATGGTTTCCTGCTGCTGATGCATATCGGGACGGATCCCGAACGAACGGATAAACTTTACAACAGGCTGGATGAGCTGATTAAAACGTTGCAAAGAAGAGGGTATCAGTTCGTAAGAATAGATGAGTTGTTAAAATAGTTGTTTGAGCCGAAGTTTAAGGAGTTCCATTGTTTTTTTCCTATTTTTGTATATAAACAAAAGCTATTGATCGTATGAAAAGAGCATTTGCCTTTACGAATTATTTAAAAATGAACCTCCTGTTGCTCACGCTCCTGCTGCTTATATCTCCCACCTTTGCACAGACAGCTTTGCAGCGTTTCGTCAATCATCCGGCGCTGAAGCATGCTTCGGTGGGCATCGCGGTGACCGATCTGGAGACAGGCAGGAGGATCGTGTCGCACAACGGAGAGCAATCGCTCACACCCGCATCTGTTTTAAAACTGATCACAACAGCTACGGCCATTGAAGCATTCGGTGAGAATTACAGGTACAAAACCGATGTGGCGCTCGATGCGGGTGATCCCTCACGCATCCTGGTGATCGGATCAGGCGATCCCACACTGGGAAGCGAGGCCTTTGATGATCATCCCAGCACCTTTTTTACAACTGTGGCTGATGCTCTCAGAGAATCACTACCCTCCGACAGTGCGTATTCGCTCTATGTGGTGGACAACCTGTTTGGATATGATGGGATATCGCCGGAGTGGACCTGGATTGATATGGGGAACTACTACGCCGCGGGTGCCTACGGCATCAGCATCTTTGATAACAGCTATAAGCTCTTTTTCAATACGACGGCGAAAAACGGTTGTCCGCGTATTCTCCGGACGGAACCTGAGATCAAGGGATTGACCTTTCAGAACAGTCTGTCACTGAACAGCAATGGACGCGATAACGGCTATATTTATGGTGCTCCCTTCTCTTACGAGAGAGCGGTGAGGGGAGACATCCCCGCGGGGAGAACGGAGTTCAGCATCAAAGGAGATATACCCGACCCGGGATTGTTGCTGGGTGAGACACTGGCCGGTTATCTCAAACGCGCCGGATTGAAGGTAGGCAAAGTGGAGACAGCCCGCACCGACTATCTTTCAAAGTATTGCAGCCCAGAGAGGTTAGGTCGATACCAGGTTGGGAAGGTACTTTGTACCTTTGTTTCACGCCCGATGAAAGAGATCATCCGTGAGGTGAATGTGGAGAGCAACAATCACTTTGCCGAACATCTGATTCGTTCCACTGGGAGAAAGAACAGGAGTGATATTTATGAGGATGCGTTGGAGGCAGGTGTCACCTATGTACAGGATTTCTGGAAAAGCAAGGATCTTACAACAGCCTCGCTGCAGATGCATGACGGTTGTGGTCTGGCACCCCAGAATGCGGTGAGCCCCCGGTTTCTGACCGATCTGCTGGTTTATATGTATAGCAAGAGTGATAAGTCATCTGATTTCTTCGATTCACTCCCGAAAGCAGGAGAGGAGGGGACGCTCAGAACATTCCTCAGGGATACAAGACTGAGCGGTAAAATAGCAGCCAAGAGTGGCAGTATCGGAGGGGTGCAGTGTTATTCCGGATATCTGATCGATGGAAGAAAGAAATATGCTTTCACCGTGATGGTGAATAAGTTCAATGGTACGCGTTCTGAGGTGAGAGGTGCGATTGAACAGTACCTGCTGAATTTGTAATCATTCCGCCCTGTGAAAACGAAAGAGCCTGCAGCTACCTGCAGGCTCTTTGGCTTTATTCTACGATAGCAACCAGCTCAATCTCAAAAACCAGGGTGGTATAACCCTGAATGCTGTTGTTGCCCGATTCACCATAACCCAGCTTCCAGGGGATCCATATCTCCCATTTGTCTCCCACCTGCATATGTTGTAATGCTGTGGAGAATCCATCCACAACCCCATTCACCGCAAAGATACTGGGGATATCATTCCTGTTTGAAGTTGAGTCGAAGATGATTTTATTGTATATGGAGTTACCCTTGTCGTCAGTGTAGGTATCTGATTTTGACCATTCTCTTTTAAACCACCCGGTGTAGAGCACCTTCACCTGATCGGTGAAATAGGGTGTTGCTCCCTCTCCCGATTCAATCTCTTTGTACATGATAAATCCGTTTCCGGATTGAGAACTTAATTTTGCATATGCTGTGTTGGCAGCTATCGCCGCGAACTGAGCCTCGTTGTCCAGTTTCCACTTGTCGTCGAAGGTCTCTGTCTCGTCGCATGACGAAAGAAGGATGACGGCACTGATCATAAGGAATAAGGATAGGTTTAATCTCTTCATCTTATATGGATATTTGTTTTAGCAGATTTTTCATGTCGGTTTTCTCCGCGATGGTTTGTTGTAATGCATCGATCGAGACTCTTTCCTGTTCCATCGTGTCACGGTAACGAATGGTGACGGTGTTGTCCTCCAGCGTCTGGTGGTCGATGGTCGCACAGAAGGGTGTGCCGATGGCATCCTGACGTCTGTAGCGCTTGCCGATACTGTCTTTCTCATCGTACTGACAGGAGAAGCTGAACTTGAGCTCGTCCATGATTGCACGTGCTTTCTCAGGCAGTCCGTCCTTCTTCACCAGCGGCAGGATGGCCAGCTTCACAGGCGCGAGAGCCGGGGGCAGATTCAATAACACGCGTGTCTCACCACCTTCGAGCGTCTCCTCACGATAGGAAGCGGCCAGAACAGAGAGAAACATCCGGTCCAGACCGATGGAGGTCTCCACCACGAATGGCACGTATGACTTGTTGAGTTCGGGGTCGAAGTATTGCAGTTTCTTGCCGGAGAATTTCTCATGCTGGCTCAGGTCGAAGTCGGTGCGGGAGTGAATCCCTTCTACCTCCTTGAAGCCGAAAGGCATCTCAAACTCAATGTCGGTCGCTGCATTCGCATAGTGTGCCAGCTTGTCATGATCGTGAAAACGATATTTATGTGCACCAAAACCCAGTGTCTGGTGCCATCTCATACGAATCGCCTTCCAGTGTTCGAACCACTTCAGCTCTTCTCCCGGCGCGACGAAGAACTGCATCTCCATCTGTTCGAACTCACGCATGCGGAAGATGAACTGACGTGCCACGATCTCATTGCGGAACGCCTTGCCTATCTGTGCAATGCCAAAGGGGATTTTCATCCTCCCTGTCTTCTGCACGTTGAGGAAGTTGACGAAGATACCCTGCGCCGTCTCGGGACGAAGATAGATCTTCATGGCACCGTCGGAGGTTGACCCCATCTCGGTGGAGAACATCAGGTTGAACTGACGCACCTCCGTCCAGTTACGGGTGCCGCTGATGGGGCAGGCGATCTCACAATCGACAATGATCTGCCTCAGCTCATCCAGGTTCTCGTCGTTGAGTGCTTTCGCAAAACGGGCGTGGACCTCATCCCTCTTCTGCTGGTACTCCAGCACACGGGGGTTGGTCTGGCGGTACATCTCCTCGTCGAAGGTCTCCCCGAAACGTCTGGCCGCCTTCTGCACCTCTTTATCTATCTTCTCGTCCTGTTTTGCCAGGTAATCCTCGATAAGCACATCAGCACGGTAACGTTTCTTGCTCTCCTTGTTGTCGATCAGCGGGTCGTTGAAGGCATCCACATGCCCCGATGCTTTCCAGATGGTGGGGTGCATGAAGATGGCGGAGTCGATGCCCACCACGTTCTCGTTCAGCAACACCATGCTGTCCCACCAATATTTCTTGATATTATTTTTGAGCTCCACACCCATCTGACCGTAATCGTAGACAGCTCCCAGGCCATCATAGATTTCACTCGAAGGGAATACATACCCATACTCTTTGCAATGCGATACCAGTTTCTTAAAAACCTCTTCCTGTTGTGCCATAATTAAAAAATGCATGTTTCAGCTTGCCTCTTTTAAGAGTGAACATGCTTTCAATGCTGATTATTATCTGTTCATTTATTTCAACCTGCAAAGTAAACGGTTTTTTTCGAAATTCTGCCAACAGGAATGCTTAAAGATAAATAATGATGGCCATTTTAGCGGACCCTTTGCAGAAAAATTGTACTTTTGCATCTCTATCATCGAAGACATCTTCAAAATAAACAGAGCAACAGTATGGCAGGTGGCATGAGAACGTTGGCAAAGGAGACCTTTTTCTACGGCATGGGTAGTGTCCTTCCGAAGCTCCTGAGCTGGTTCCTCTCTCTCTACTGGGCGTTCGCACTGCCAAAAATCTCCGATATCGGGGTGCTGACCAACTTTTACGCATGGGTGGCCCTGCTGCAGGTGATTCTCACCTATGGCATGGAGACCGGTTTCTTCCGTTACGCCAATAAAGAGCCAAATCCCGCCCGGGTGTTCTCCACCACTTTTATCAGTATCGCCTCCACCACATTGCTTTTCTTCATCGCGGCAATGCTTTTTCTCAAGCCGCTGGCCTTAGCACTGGGAGGCGTTGAGATGAAACCGCACTACCTGGCACTGCTGGTGATGATCCTCTGTTTTGATGTGCTGGGTGCTATCCCCTTTGCCAACCTCCGGTTTAAGAAACGGCCCGTACGATTCGCACTGATCAAGATGGCGAATGTGGTGCTGACCATCCTCTTCAATCTCTTTTTCTTCCTGGCATGTCCCTGGCTTCAGACAAAATACCCCGGCAGCTTTGCCTGGTTCGATATCAGCAGGGGAGTGGATTACATTCTTATATCCAATCTTGCTGCTTCCGTCATTCAGCTGCTGATGGTCTCCCCGGAGCTGAGGGTACGCTTCACGTTCGACAAAGTGCTTCTGCGTAAGATATTGAAGTACTCATTCCCCATACTTATCCTTGGCATCGCAGGTATCCTGAACCAGACTGTGGACAAGATTGTCTTCCCCTGGATTTATCCGGACAAAGCGAATGCTTTTACCGAGCTGGGTATCTACGGGCAGAACTTCAAGATTGCCATTATCATGGTGATGTTCACACAGGCGTTCCGGTACGCTTTCGAACCCTTTATCTTCGCGAGGAACAGGGATGCTGCCGATGACCGTCAGTCGTTCAGTGATGCCACGAAATACTTTATCATCTTCGGGTTGCTCATCTTCCTTCTGACTGTGGGATACATTGACCTGATCAAATACCTGATACCGGTGAAGTATCATGTGGGACTGAAGGTGGTGCCTATTGTCCTCCTGGGTGAGTTGTTCTTCGGTGTCTACTTCAATCTGTCGCTCTGGTACAAGCTGACCGATAAAACGAAATGGGGCGCTTACATGTCCATATTCGGTTTTATCATCACCATAGCGATCAATATTCTGTTTATTCCTCATTTCAGTTATATGGCCTGTGCCTGGGCATCGTTCATCGCAAATCTGTCGATGATGCTGATCTCTTATTACCTGGGACAAAAAAATTACCCCATCCCCTACAATCTCAAATCGGCCGGGTTCTTCTTCCTTTTGTCGATGATCCTCTTTGCAGGCATCACATTAACCTATATGCATGTCGGTAATATCTGGCTTCGTTTGGGTATCAACAGCCTGTTTATCGCCACATACCTCTTTATTGTTTTGAAAAAGGAGTTATCTTTGCACAGCTTACCGCTGATAGGAAAATATTTTAAGAATTAAGAGCTGACAACTGATAACTGAACATCAACTATTTAACATCATTATATGAAAAAATTATTTTTATCGCTGGCAATCTTTTTTGTAGCGATTATCGCGAGAGGCGATGAAGGAATGTGGCTTCTGAAAGAGCTTAACAGGGAGAGTGCAGCCCGAATGCAGGAGCTGGGGTTTACCTTTCCGGTGAACAAACTGTACAGTGAGAAAAATCCGTCGCTGAAAGATGCGGTGGTGATCTTCGGGGGAGGATGTACCGGGGTTGTGGTCTCTGACAAGGGTTTGGTGTTCACCAACCACCATTGCGGATATGGCGCCATTCAGAAACTGAGTGCTGTGGAACATGACTATCTGAAGGATGGTTTCGCTGCAAAAAACAACGCCGATGAACTCCATGCCGATGGGTTGACGGTTTCGTTTTTAAGGTCGATGGAGGATGTGACCGATCAGATTGCACCCCAGGTGCCGTTGGTGCTGAGCGAGATACAGCGTGAGCTGGCGATCGATTCCATCTCCGACGAGCTGATTAAGAAATATGAAGATGATCCATTTACCACAGCACGGGTGGTCCCTTTCTACTCCCGCAACAGATATTATGTGGTACTCTATGACGTCTTTCGTGATGTACGGCTTGTTGTTGCTCCACCCTCGTCGGTGGGTAAGTTTGGCGGTGACACCGACAACTGGATGTGGCCCCGCCATACAGGAGATTTCTCCTCTTTCCGTGTCTATGCCGGCAAGGATAACAAACCGGCAGATTACAGCCAGAGCAATGTGCCCTATAAGCCCAGATATGTGGTTCCGGTATCACTGACAGGGGTTACAGAAGGTGATTATGCCATGACCGTGGGATACCCGGGCAGCACGCAGCGCTATATCTCCTCATGGGGGATACGCCAGAGAATGGAAGCTGAGAACAAACCACGTATAGAGGTACGCGGTGCCAAGCAGGCGATCTGGTGGGATGCCATGACCCGGAATGATACCATCCGCATCAAATATGCGAGCAAATTTGCAGGGAGTTCCAACTACTGGAAGAACTCGATGGGGATGAACGAAGCGCTCACCAACCTGGGTGTGCTGGCAGAGAAAGAGGAGCTGGAAGGACGTTTGAACAGCTGGATCAATAGCAGCCCTGCCAATAAGGCCAGGTATGACAGTACGCTCGTCATGCTGAGAGATACCTACACAGGGTCAGATAAAATGTCGCTATACACCACCTATTTTCTGGAGACGTTCAATAACGGTATCGAGTTGATCCGTTTTGCCAACACGATCCTCCGTTTCGATACGGAAGGCACGGAAGCGGATAAGCAGGCATTCATCAACGATCGCCTGATAGAGTCTTACAAGAACTACGAGCCGAAACTGGACAGGAAGGTGTTGCCGGTGCTGATGAAGCTCTATGCCGAACGCATACCTGAACAGTATCTTCCCGATATTTACAGTAAGATCAATGATGAGTTTGGCGGAGATTACGAGAAATATGCCGACTGGTTGTTCACAAACAGTAAGTTTACTTCACTCGATTCATTGATAGAGTTATTGAAAAGTGCAGATACACAGGAGCTGACAAAAGACCCGGCGATGGAGCTGGCACTCTCCACCACCGATATGGGTTATGAACTCTCGGGACAAATGATGTCATCCTATGAGAAGATTCTCCGTGGTGAACGTGAGCTGATGGCTGCACTGATGGAGATGGATGCGGACAAAACTTTCTACCCTGACGCTAACTTCACGCAACGGATGAGTTATGGAACGGTAGAAGGTTACTGGCCGCGTGATGCTGTCTGGTACAATTATTATACCACCTCAAAGGGTATCATGGAGAAACAGAAGCCGGGTGATCCCGAGTTCAATGTACAGGATTACATCCTGGATGATATCCGTTCAAATGATTTCGGCCCATATGCCGATAAGGATGGTGTGTTGCGGGTTAACTTCCTTTCGAACAACGATATCACCGGTGGTAACTCAGGAAGCCCCGTGTTCAACGGAAAGGCGGAACTGGTGGGTCTGGCCTTCGACGGCAACTGGGAGTCGCTGAGTGGTGACATCCTCTTTGAGCCGGAGATGCAGCGCACCATCAGCGTAGACATCCGTTACGTACTCTATATGATAGACAAGGTGATGGATGCACCGCACATCGTGAAAGAGTTGAAGATGACCAGGTGAGATTTATTTTAACCCCGGTGTAAAAAGATAGCCCCTCACCAAATGATGAGGGGCTATCTTTTTTTATTACCGGGACTGAAGAGAATTACCTTTCATATTTCTCATACCTGGGTGGAGAAGGAATGTAGCTCTCGTCATCCCACAGCGTGCTGGTGATCATCAGGTCGGCACTGTAACGGTTGCAGGCAATGGGTACATTGTGCACACGGCACTGACGCAGCAACATCATAATATCTGCCTCATGGGGTTGTGCATTGAGATCGTCAATCAGGAAGACCGCCAGGTCAATCTCCTTGCGGACCACCATGGCTGCTATCTCGGCATCACCACCCATCGGACCGGAGTTCATGCGTGTGATCTCAGGGTGTACACCCTCTTTTCGCAGGGCTTCCTGCACCAGTCCTCCCGTTGTACCGGTACATACCAGGCGGTGCAGCGAAAGAAAATCGGAATTGAAGATCACCCATTCTACCATGTCTGCTTTGCGATGATCATGTGCTACCAGCGCTATTGTTAGTTTTCGTCTCATATTTATTTCAGTGATATGCAATAAGCGATACGCTTTAAGCCATAAGCTATCAGCTATCAGTTGTCAGTTTAAGTTATCAGTTGTCAGTTTATGGATGCTTAAATCATTGCATCCCTCTGTACACTTTATATTTTTACTTCTTAATTTCTTATAACCCCAGTTCCTGACGGATGGCGTTGATCTTGATATTAACCTCGTTCTCAACCTGAATCAGGTCTTCACGTGATTTCACAGAGCCGCGTACTTCAATATAAAACTTGATCTTGGGCTCCGTTCCGGAAGGACGGATGGATAATTTTGTACCCTCTTCAGTGAAATATTGCAAAACGTTTGATGTAGTGGGCATCTCCAGCACGACCTGTTCATTGCTCACATAATCAACCGCTTCAAGTTTTGAGAAATCCTTTACAAGCGTCACCGGTGAACCACCAAGCGATTTCATCGGATTATTGCGGAAATTCTTCATCATCGCCTCAATCTCATCTGCGCCTTCTTTACCTTTACGAACGAGAGAGATGCCCACCTCTCTTGAATAGCCATATTCCAGGTAGATGTCCTGCAGAAGCTGATACATCGTCTTTCCTCTGTCTTTTGCCCAGGCAGCGATCTCGGCAAACAGGGTACATGCCGATACGGAATCCTTATCCCGTACAAAATCACCTGCCAGAAAGCCATAACTCTCTTCACCACCACCGATATACTTTTTCACCCCTTCATGCTTACGGATGACTTCTGCAATCCATTTGAATCCGGTATAACAATCAAAGATCTCAATCCCTTTTTTTACTGCAATATCTTTCACCAACTCGGTGGTGACGATGGTTTTTACTACAAATTCCTTCCCTGTCAGGAGCCCCAGCTCTTCACGTCTGGTCATCAGGTAGTAAAGGTAGATCAGCATAGTCTGGTTGCCGTTGACCAGGATGAAGTTGCCATTATCATCACGTATGGCAGTACCAATGCGGTCACCATCGGGATCAGTGGCCATTACCAGTTCGGCACCCGTCTCCTCTGCTTTTTTGATGGCCATGTCAAGTGCTGCCGGCTCCTCTGGATTGGGTGAGATGACAGTGGGGAAATCGCCGCTGATCACATCCTGTTCAGGAACAGAGATGATGTTGGTGAAGCCCACCGCTTTCAGTGCGTCGGGAACCAGCATGATGCTTGCACCATGGATGGGTGTGAAGACCATCTTTAAATCATGATGGCGTTCAATGGCTTCAGGCGAAAGGACCAGTTTTTTAACCTCTTCGATAAAGGCTCTGTCCATATCTTTACCAATGATCTCGATAAGGTCATTGTTACCTTCGAAATGGATATCGTCGACGGAAGCGATGCGGTTGACCTCTGCGATGATGTTTTTGTCGTGCGGTCCCAGTACCTGTGCACCATCATTCCAGTAGGCTTTGTAGCCGTTATACTCTTTCGGGTTGTGGGAGGCGGTAATCATGATGCCGCTCTGGCATCCCAGCTTTCGGATGGCGTAGGATACTTCTGGGGTAGGGCGCAGATCTTCGAAAAGATAAACCTTGATGCCGTTGGCACTGAATATGTCGGCAGATATCTCTGCGAATTTGCGGCTGTTATTGCGGCAATCGTGACCGATCACCACCTTTAACTCATTCAGGCCGGTAAACTCTTTCTTCAGGTAATTCGATAATCCCTGTGTTGCTGCACCAACGGTGTAGATATTCATGCGATTGGTTCCGGCACCCATGATACCGCGCAGACCACCTGTCCCGAACTCCAGATCCTTATAGAATGCATCGATAAGTTTCGATTTATCATCGCTGTCGAGCATACGCTGCACTTCGTCCTTTGTTTCAGCATCGTAATTTCCTTTAAGCCATGACAATGCTCTGCCGGTGACTTGCGCTAATAATGTTTCTTCTTGCATGTTGATATACTGTTATTTTATCTGTTATTCCACTGATTGTACTTTGTATTTGTCACCTGTCTGGTCGACTATTTTTTTGTAGTATTCATTTGAATATCCCGGTCGTGTAGGGCAAGCGGGTAAACC
>JAAYGM010000096.1 GCA_012727735.1 Bacteroidales bacterium
CTGTTTGCCCATGCTGAGCGAAATGTAGGGTACAGGGAGTATCGTGATTCATTGCGTGCTGTCTTGCAGCGGAATATATTCACCAACCTGAGATTTGAACAGCTGCTGGATACCCTGGGGATGATTGCTGATGTCGATCTGAACACGCCACTGGAAGCATGGTATCATCCTACAGCCCTCCCCAATTATATCTTGTGGTCACCTGAGGTTATTCAAATTACCAACCGAGATAAAGAGGTTTATGTCTTACGTCAACTGGTTACCAATGACTCGGATCATGATGGGGTCATCAACGTGGAGATCTTTTTCGGAGGTGGACAAGGTGCCATCTATGATCCGCGGGCAATACGGAAAGTGCCGTTAAAAGCGAGAGAAACGAAGAGACTGGTGTCCGTATGGGAGGAAGTACCGCGTAGTATCAATATCAATACCCTGATCTCTGCAAATCTGCCCGCCTTCATCAGGCTGCCGGTAAACAATATCATTCGGGAACGGAACAAACCCATTGAGGAGGAAGGCGATTTCGTCGTGGAGAACGCATCATATGAGATACCCGGTGAGTTGATTGTCGACAATGAAGACTCCACGTTGTTCCTGTTGTCGGCACCAGAGGTGGTAGGTCTCTTGCCGCAATGGCTCGATAGGGTGGAGGATAATTCGTTTCGTTATTCGGGTGTCTCCGACTGGCGTCCACCATTACAGTGGACATTGACCACGAACGAAAAATATTACGGTACCCATGTTCGCTCAGCCTATGTGATAAACAGCGGTAGTGGGAACCAGACAGCCACATGGAAGATCCCGGTCACAGACGACGGGCAGTATGATCTCTATTATTGGGTCTACAAACCGGATGAACTGCGCCGGGGCCGTAGAAGAGGAGGTCGCGGCGGGGGTGATGCCGAATATCACTTCAAGGTGCGGTATGACGGGCATGAAGAAGATGCCTATATTAATCTGCAACGATCGGAAGAGGGATGGAGTGAACTGGGAACTTACTTCTTCAATAATGATACAGTAGAAGTTGTTTTAAGCAATGACACCAAAATAAGATCAGTGACGGCCGATGCCGTTAAGATTGTCAGGAGATAAAAGCCATAGAGAGAAATCAGACAGAGTTGAACAGAAAATGAAATAAATATGGACATGAATAGGTTAAGGTTCCAACATTCTTTCGTACTACTACTCCTGACGGGATTATCAGTGCTTTCATCCATGCATGCACAAACATCCCTGACCATTGACCAGGCATTGGATATTGCAGAGGAGAATAACCCCGATCTGAAAGCATCAAAACTCAGCCTTGAACGTTATCAGTATAATCTTGTTGCGCAACAGGCATCGTTGAAATCCCGTTTTTCACTCGATCTCGATCCGATCAATTACAGCAGGTCAAGACGTTTTGACAATCGCCTGTCACAATGGTATACCAATGAAACACTTGCAACAAGCGGTACATTCATGGTATCCCAACCGATCCTGTTCACCGATGGAGAGATCTCACTGATCAATACATTTGGCTGGCAGGATAATCAGTCAACTGTGGAAGGGATGGATAACAGAAACAGGGCATTTAGCAACGATCTCTACTTGCGGCTGACACAGCCGATTTTCACCTACAACCGCCGAAAAATGGAGTTGCAGCAGATAGAGTTCGATTATGAGAATGCGGGCATCCGATATGCCTTACAGCGATTGAACACGGAGCGTAGCATCACCAATCAGTTTTACTCAGTGTTCATGGCGCAGAATAACCTCACTATCAGCAGGGAAGAGCTGGAAAATACGAGGTTAAGTTTTGAAATCATTCAAAATAAGGTGGAGGCAGACCTGTCGGCAAGAGAGGAGCTCTATCAGGCCGAGCTGAATCTTGCCAATGCACAGTCAGCGGTAGAAGAGCGGAATGTTTCGCTTGAAAATGCGAAAGATCAACTGAAACAGACATTAGGGCTACCATTAAATGATGACATCGAAGTGACGTTAGTGATAAAGGTGAGCGCGGTGGCGATTGATCTGGTACAGGCAGTACAAAGAGCCCTGAGCTCGAGAATGGAGCTTCGGCAACGCGAGATAGATATTGAACTGGCGGAACTTCAGATGATCCAGACCAAGAGCCTGAATGAGTTCAGGGGAGATATCTCACTGTCGATAGGAATCATAGGTGACCATGAGAGGTTGCGCAATGTATACGATAATCCTACCCAAAACCCACGTGTGTCAGTGAGTCTGACTGTTCCGATCTTTGACTGGGGTGAGAAAAAAGCGCGGGTACGGGCACAGCGGGTAGCGCAAACTCTTGCCAGGCTTGAACAGGAAAACCTGCGGACTGATATTGAGCTGGAGGTGAGGCAGACCTGGAGAAGGCTGGAGAACCTGCGTACACAGATTGATATAGCGGAGAAAAGTGTTCGGAATGCGCAGCTTACCTACGATCTAAACCTGACAAGGTATCGGGAAGGTGATCTTACGGGGATGGAAATCAGTCAGTTCCAGACACAGTTGTCGAACAGGAAGATTACTTATGCACAAGCACAGATCAATTATAAAATTGAGCTGCTTAACCTGAAGATATTAACTTTGCATGACTTTGAAAATGATAGGGCCATTGTACCAGTTAGGGAATGGACCGGCACAACCCATTGAATTTACGGACATAAATAAAAAGAAATAACCGGATGAACGACAGAATTTTATTGCTAACGGTACTCGTTACATTGTTGACAGCATGTGGTAATCAACCACAAAACAGTCAAAGCGAGATTGAAACACCTGTCTCAGTGCAGGAGCTGAAGAAAAGTTCGATCAGCAGACTGATCAATACGACAGGAACGGCACTGGCGACCTATAGTGTTGAGCTGAATGCCGAGATGAGTGGGTTATATAACCTGCAGAACAATCCTTCCACCGGCAGACCCTTTAAGTTAGGCGATGCCGTAAAAAAAGGTCAGCTGATCATCCGCCTGGAAGATAAAGAATATGAGAATGGGATCGCGCTGGAATCGAAGATGCTGAGTCTTGAAATTGCGGAACAGGAGCAAAGCAAACAAAATGCCCTGTATGAAAAAGGTGGTGTCACCTTAAGTGAAATGCGTAATACCGAAGTGCGGGTCACCAACGCCCGCTACGATCTTGAAAATGCAGGCCTGAACATGGAGAAAATGAGGGTGAGGGCACCCTTCAGCGGTGTCATTGTCTCCCTGCCGCACTACTCACCGCAGAGCAGGGTAACACAAGGCAGTCAGATGGTTGGATTGATGGCCTACGCACGCATGTACATGGATATCAACCTGCCGGAAAGTGCGATTGAATACGTACGATCAAATCAACCTGTTTACATCACGCATTACACGATGCCTCACGATACGCTCAGTGGCGTTATAAGTGAACTGTCACCGGCCATCAGCACGGAGACACGTACTTTTAAAGGGAAGTTGTTGATCGATAACAACCAGCTGAAACTACGTCCCGGGATGTTTGTGAAAGCCGATATTGTGGTGGACAGAGCCGATAGCGCCATTGTGATTCCGAAAGATGTGGTCATCTCCCGAAGAAACCGGAAGTATGTCTATATCGTGGAGCGAAATACAGCGATTCTGCGTGATATTCAAACGGGACTTGAGGATGAAGATAATATCGAGGTTACCCAGGGGCTGAATGAGAATGACAATCTCATCATCCGGGGATATGAGACCTTGCGTGAGAACAGCCGTGTGAAAGTGTTAAAATAGTCTGATACATTGAGAATTGCCATTCTTTTAACATGATATTGTAAATGAGGAACATACTCCGATTCGCATTAAATAATCCCGTCACCATCAGTATGATCGTGTTAGCAATCCTGCTGCTTGGAAAGATCTCGTACGACAGGCTCAGCGTGGATCTATTGCCGGATATGAACAGCCCGCGCCTCTTCATCGAACTGGAAGCGGGTGAGCGTCCACCGGAAGAGATCGAAAGAATGTTTGTCGAAAGCATTGAGTCGATGGCCATCCGTCAGAGTGATGTGGTGCAGGTCTCTTCAGTGATCAGAGCCGGATCAGCTCGTGTTACGGTTGAATACCTGCAAAATAAAGATATGGATGAAGCCTTCCTTGATCTTCAGAAGGCGATGACCCCGTTATCCCAGAATTCCGATATTGAGTCCATCAACATCACCCAACATGATCCGAACACAGCACCGGTCATGCTGATCGCGATGTCTCACCAGTCGATAACCGACATGGCAGAATTGCGGAAGATGGCGGACAGTTATATTCGTAACGAGCTCATACGGCTGGAGGGCATTGCCGAAGTATCCCTGTCGGGTGAAGAGATCCCGGTGCTGACAATTGAAACAGATCCATACACATTGAGTGCGTTTGGTATCACCATGGAAGAGATCGCCTCGAGAATCGAAGCAAATAATCAAAGCATATCGGGGGGAAGGGTGAGCGAGCTGGGTTTGCAGTACCTGGTGAAGAGCTCGTCGCTGTTTAACTCCGAGGCGGATTTCGAGAACCTGATCGTCAGCTACAAACCTATGGAGGTAACCACGGGTGAATCAGAAATGCAGAATGGAGGAGCCGGTGTGAGCGCGCCCCTGTTTTTGCGTGAAGTAGCCACGATAAAATTCGAGAATGCACACCCCGATAATATTGTGCGGATAAATGGTGAACGCTGCATTGGCCTCTCTGTCTATAAAGAGACGCAATTCAATACGGTAAAGGCAGTAGATCTTATCAACAGTCAGCTGTCAGTCATCGAACAGGCGTTGCCTGGGTACAGGTTTCAGGTGATCAACAATCAGGGAACCTTTATTAAGCAGGCTATCAGCGAGGTGATGAACAGCGCTCTCTTTGGTATGCTGCTTGCCGTGCTGGTCCTGTTCTTCTTTCTTCGAAGGGTAGGCATGACGCTTATCGTGAGCGTTTCGATACCGATTTCCATCATCGCCACGTTCACCATGATGTATTTCAACGGGTTGACGCTTAATGTGATGACGCTGAGTGGTCTGGCACTGGGGGCAGGCATGCTTATCGATAATGTGATCGTGGTGATAGAGAGTATATTCAGAAACAGGGAACAGGGAGTGGAGCGCAGGGAGGCAATCATCAACGGTACCACGGAAGTCTCCGGGGCAGTCATTGCTTCTACCGTAACGACCATCGTTGTATTTATTCCGATCGTTTACCTGCATGGTGCATCGGGTGAGCTGTTCAGGGACCTGGCGTGGACAGTGACCTTTTCACTGCTCTCGTCGCTTTTTGTGGCGCTGTTGGTGATCCCCATGTTTTATGACAGGCTGACGCGACGGAAAGAGGGTAAAACAGCGTCAAAGGCGGTGCAGTTCAAAGTATACAGCCATCATCTTCGCAGGCTGCTCACCCATCGCTGGTGGGTGATCGCTGTTTCGGCAGCTATACTGGTCGTCTCCATACTTCTTGTACCTTATGTAGGTACCGAATTTTTACCACGTACGGAAGGGAAAGACTTTACGATATCGGTCAAATTGCCGGAAGGTACCCGGCTGGAACGTACCGATGCCGTAGTGAATAATCTGGAATACTTGCTGCACAGCATCACCGGAGACAGCCTGACGCAGGTCTACAGCCATATTGGCAAAGGCTCTTCCGGGAATCAGATCTTTGAAGGAGAGCATACAGCGATGATGAAGGTCATATTATCCGATCAGAGTAATATATCTCCTGCCTATCTGATCGCTCGTTTCTCCGAAGCAACCATTGATATTGACGGGCTGGAGCTTGCGTTCAGGCAGGATGACAATTCGTTGAGTGAGTTTTTAGGTGACGAGGAGGCACCCATTGTGGTGGAAGTCAAAGGCGATCATCTCGAGGAGATTGCTTCCTTAACAGACGAAGTGGTGTCACGCATGTCATCCGTGGAGGGACTATACAATATAAAATCGTCCATGGCCGACGGTGCACCCGAACTCAATATCAATATCAACCGTACAATCGCGGGAATCCATAACATCTCGGTAGCTACCGTGATTCAGCAGATTGGACAACAACTGCAGGGACACGACGTCGGAAAAATGGATTTCAAGGGTGAGATGCGTGATATCGTTATCAAAGTGCCGGACCTGACCAGCAGGCAACTGGGGGAGCTGGTTATCACAAGCGGTAACCAGGAATTCAGACTGAGTGAATTAGCCACCATCACCTCTTCGCAGGCACCAAAAGAGATTTTCCGCAGGAACCAAAGTCGCCTCAACAAGATTGTGTCCGATATGGAAGCATATAAATCGCTTGACAAGGTTGCACGCGAAATTCGTGCGGCGGTTGCGGATATCGATCTATCCACAAATTATTCCATCACGGTAACGGGAGAAGAAGAGCGACGCAGAGAATCGATGGATAGTCTTCTTTTTGCTTTGCTGCTTTCCGTAGTGTTGGTATATATGGTGCTGGCATCTCAGTTTGAATCATTGTTGCACCCCTTTACGATATTGTTAACCACACCGTTTGGTCTGGTAGGTGCCATCATGTTTTTCCTGATCACAGGGACACCATTGAACATCATGGGTGCGATGGGCATCATCATGCTGGCAGGGATAGCGATCAATAACTCGATCCTCCTGGTGGGGCGCATCAACCAGCTGAAGAGGTTGATGCCGCTGACAGATGCAATCGTACAGGCGGGACAACAGCGTATAAGGCCTATCATCATGACAAGCCTCACCACGATTCTGGTGTTGCTGCCTATGACATTCAATTTCGGTGAGGGTGTCGCGATGCGATCCTCCATGGCTGTGGCAGTCATCGGTGGACTCGTTACCTCCACGCTGATGAGCCTGGTTGTGATCCCCTGTGTCTATTACCTGTTTGAGCAAATGAAGCGAACGGTCAATAAAAGGGCAGGTGTAGATGCTTCAGCTGATGCTGAGGAGGTGTAGAGATATTTACAGATTAAATATAAAGAATGGACTTTCTTTTAAACAGAAGAGTAACAATCAGTATGTTGTTTATAGCATCTACCCTTTTGGGGTATGTCTCCTATAAACAACTACCGGTAGAATTGCTTCCCAATGCGGAGTTGCCCATGCTGTATGTTTCCGTTACCTCACAACAGGAGATGGATCCTGCTTTTGTGGAGTCGGAAGTGATCATACCGCTTGAAGGTGCCATCAGCTCCGTGGGTGGGGTGGACAGGATACAATCGGAGATCAGCAGCCGCCAGTCATCCATACGTGTCGACTTTAAGAGCAATGTGAATTTTAATACCACCTCGCTGCGGCTGGAGGAGAAGATGAAGGAAGTATCGGCATCGCTACCGGCAGGTTTTAGCGTGCGCGTGCAGAAGATGGATGTCTCGATGATGAACAACACGTTCATCTCTCTCCAGGTGAGAGGCTCAGGAGGGGTCGACCGTGTGCGCAATATTGTGGAAGAGGAGGTGGTGACGGAGCTGGAGAATATTGACGGGATCGCTGCTGTTCAGGTGTTCGGCGGACGTGAGCGGGCCATTGAGGTACAGCTGAAAAAGGAGGCCGGCAAGGCGCTGAATATCACGCCTTCCGCCGTCAGCAGCCTGCTGAACAACAACGCACGTGAGAAGGTGTTTGTCGGCACCGTGAAAGAAAAGGAGAGCCAGTATTTCGTCCATGTACATTCCTCCTATACCAAAGTGTCAGATCTGGAAAACATTGTGGTTGCTCCCGGACCGGTGTTGCTGAAAGATATTGCCACAATTTTCTTCGATCTGAAAGAAGAGACCTCCTATAGCCGGGTCAATGGAAAAGAAGCAATCTCTGTTTCACTTATCAGCGATGCACAAGCCAACCTGATTGACCTGTCACATCGCACGTTGGATGCCGTTGAACAACTGAACGAACGACTGGTGTTGCATGACGTGGAGATCGTGGTTGACTCCAACATGGCAGAAGTAATGGAGAACAACATCAATCAGATCATCAACCTTGCTTTGATGGGTGGGTTGCTTGCAATCCTGGTACTTTGGTTTTTCCTGAAGAATGTAAGGTTGGTATTTTTTATTGCTCTCTCCATCCCTATTTCAGTCTTCACTGCTTTTAGCTTCTTCTATTACGCAGGCATTTCAGTGAATAGCCTCACACTGGTCGGAATGGCTTTGGCGGTAGGTATGTTGCTGGATAACAGTATCGTGGTCCTGGAGAATATCTATCGGTTGTCAGGCATGGGGCTCACTGCCGGCAAATCGGTCAGTCGTGGGACAAAAGAGGTGTGGCGTTCCATTGTAGCAGCAACACTTACCACGGTCATTATCTTCCTGCCATTTATCTTCTCCGATAACTTCCTGCTGAAACTTATGGGTTCCCATATCGGCGTATCGATTATCTCTACTCTTCTTGTGTCGCTTGCCGTGGCGTTGTTATTCGTTCCGATGGCTGCCTATCTGGTTCTACGCAGTAAAAAAAGTAAAACGGTCTTTTACGAAAAGGTGACCCTGACACAACGTCCGATACAGGTATACCTTGTGTTGTTAAAATCATGCCTGCGAAATCCGGGAA
>JAAYGM010000097.1 GCA_012727735.1 Bacteroidales bacterium
ATGATGTTATATGTGAAGCAGTTGGCATTTCTATTTTAATTATCCCTGTATCGGCAAATGTCATAAAAAGAAACGAGTATCTACCTTAATCATTTAGAAAAAATGATGGTATCAATACGAATTCAATGGCAACAGACATGTGTATCTCCTAACTATGTTACTCAGCTTTTCATTGGAGACAAACTGATCAATCTCATGACCCTTGCCATACTGCAAGAACTTATTGACTACAACATAAATTAATCCATACGGGGATATCTCTTGTTCCGGTATCTGCAGCCTTTTGGCAATGGCTTCCCACTCCCTTTGTGAGTGGGTTACCTGATGCAGAATCCGGCCTGCTCTCTTTCGATCTAACAGATACTCCTCAGAGGCATCTGAAAGAATATCCATATTCGCTTCGTTTGAATTGGATGAAATAAGCAGACTTTGATGATCATCAATAGCTGTATGTACGCCCCCATTGGTCTGGCAATGCATCTGAAAAGCATCCGAAGATCTCTTTCCCGGGTTGGGTATATTGTGGTCCGGGGTAGTTGTTTATAGCTGCACTTATTTGAATTGAAGTGTGGTTTCTTAACCACTCGGAGTGAAACTCAAACCCATAACTGTCTGAACCACGAAGTTTTTCGTAGCTTAATGTGCCGACAAGTTCAATTTCTTTGAGCCAATCGAAATCAGCATAGACCCGTAATCTCTGCATGCTTTAATCTTTTTTTGATGCACGTTGGCGGGGTTTGAGACGAAGGTCTTGCAAGGCTTTTCCCATAGCATCATCTCTGGCCAGAAGGAGGATATCCTCTTCCAGTTGAAGCGCATAGAGCACCCTGAGATAAATACCCATGGAGACAGTAGGTAACCCTCTTTCAACGCGGGATACCGATAAATCAGATACGGTTGCCCATGGTTGCATAAATAATGGAAATATCGCTTACATAAAACTTCTCTTGTGTTTTCAGGATCTCTTTTCCTTTAATATCGTAACGGGGAACACGGTAAAGGATAAATGCTCCTTCCAAAGCATTCAGGTAATTGTAAACTGTATTGAGGTCTACCTTTCTTTGCTGGCTTTTGAAATAATCTGCTACATTTTTTCCGGAGAAGGGTTTCCCGATATGGTCGAAGGCATACATGATTACACGTTCCAGTAATTCGACATCACGTATTTTGTAACGTTGAACGGTATCCCGGAGAATAACAGATGAATAGACACATAGCATGCCATTATACACACTATCCTACACTATTTGTCAACTATTTATCATAATTAATTCATCGACCAATTGAACTTACTAATTCATTAACAATACGCTATATAACAATAAAAACAACTCTCATCATGAATAATTAACACTATTATATTGATTTTGTCAACCACATACGCTATCTTTACATAGTAATAATAAACTCACATCAATGAAAATTAATGCAATATTTGCAGAACGGTTTAAATCCGCACGTTTGATGAATGGATTTTCATTGCAGAATCTGGCAGATGCATTGGACAACCAAGTGTCTCGTCAGGCATTGCATAAATACGAGAAAGGGGAGGTTATTCCTGATGCTGAAAAAATTAACAGGCTCAGTATTGCTTTAAATGTAAATCCTGATTTCTTCTTCAGAACCACCAAAATTGAATTTTCTGATATAGAATTCAGAAAGCTTGACAAACTTCCCAAAAAGGACGCAGCTATTATTCAGGAAAAAGCCAAGGAGTATCTTTCCCGTTATTTGGAATTGGAAGAAATCATTGGCCTGGAAAATAAATTTGAACATCCACTTGAAGATTATCCTGTGGTTACCTCTTATGAGCAGGTGAACAGCGCTGCAGAAATCATAAGAAAAAAATGGTCATTGGGAAAAGGGCCTATTTACAATATTGTTGAGCTGTTGGAAGAAAAGAATATCAAGATCGTAAAATTGGATGTTTCTGTCACTTTCGACGGATTACAAGCTTTTGCCAACGACAACATCCCTGTGGTTGCCTATAATGTCAGGATGGCAAATAAACCTGACAGGATTCGATTTACTCTTCTCCATGAACTTGCTCACCTTTTATTGAAGTTCGGAGATATTACGAACAAACAAAAAGAGACCTTGTGTCATCAGTTTTCAGGGGCAATGCTTTTGCCGGAAGAGGCTATTAAAGCTGAGCTGGGGGCACATCGCAATAAGATCTCCACCTTTGAGTTAGCCAATATTAAAAAGCAGTATGGTATCTCCATGCAGGCAATTGTTATGCGGGCCAATGAATGCGGCATCATCAGCGACCAGTACAAGAATCAGTTTTTTTTCTTTATGAAACAAATGAATTGGAGAGTGGATGAACCGGCAGAATACCAGGGTGCAGAAGAGAGCAATCGTTTTGAACAACTTCTGTTCAGGGCATTGATCGAGGATCAGATATCGATGTCAAAAGCTGCTTCATTATTGAACCGGTCTCTGGCTGAATTTAAAAAAGAGTATCAACCGATATTTTGATGACCATTCATATTTTAGGTCAATTAACCTCTCTAAGAGATGAAACTCACAATTGCAGTAACGGATGCTTGTATTTTTATAGACCTGTTTGATCTGGATCTAATTGCATCATTTTTCAACCTCGAACTTGAAGTACACACAACGGTTGCTGTGTACTTTGAATTGTATGCAGAACAACAAAAGGTTTTAAAAAAATATCAATCAGCAGAAAGGCTTATAATTCACAATCTGGAAGAGGAAGATTTTGTCGAGATATTCTCAGTGAACTACCCAAAGTCTTTATCGGAAACTGATAAATCTGTTCTTCATGTGGCAAATAAACTCAATGCATGCGTATTAAGCAGTGATAAAGTTTTACGCAATTGCGCGAAAAACAGGCAAATTGAATACCATGGTATGATCTGGATTTTTGATGAATTGGTAAAATCAACCATTTTAACAAATGAGATGGCTGCGGTCAAATTAAAAGAACTGGTTGCTTCAAACTGCATCTTTCGAAACAATAAACAACTGGTAGATGTAATAGCGAAAAGATTGAAACTTTGGAGTGAATGATTCCATCCACTCAGTTGTCATTTGTCAACTCACTAATTTCAATATCTTTGGAAAAACATCGTTATTAATTTTTGCGAAAGTTTCGTATGAACCTCCAAACATTCCATCTCGGATTGGTTCCCAATCTGCTTGACTATTCTCAGCACATAAACATGTCAATCCAAAAAATAATTTAATAACCCTTAGTTACAAACCATTTTATTTGTGCTTATTTGTCACACCAAAAGGAATATGAACAAGCGGTATATTTTGAATGGAGGCTGTATCTAAATGTGACAACTGATCATCAAAATATAAATGAGGTTTCATCACATTCAGAATTCTGGACTTTTCAATCCCACCTAAAAGAAACATTTCATCAACATCCACTCCCCATTTATTCAACGTGTTTATAGCTCTCTCGTGTGTAGGCGCATTACGTGCAGTCACAATTGAAGTTTTAAGAATTCTTTTATACGTTTTATCTTGTTCTCTTTTTTTAGTTTCCAACTTCTGGAAAAAAGAGAGTTTAGTAAAGAAATCATTTAATGGACCTGCTCCTAACTCTTCTGAACAATGGACTCTCTCATAATCACGGTATTCTGCAAGACCTTTTTCCTGAAAAACTTTTTCCGATTCATCATTGGCGATTACGCCATCAAAGTCAAAAGCAATTCTTAACTCCTGGGATTCATCATCATGTACATCCGTTTGCAATATTCTTCCTGCAGGTTTTCCACCGTCTATAGCTTCCTTTACATCTTTCTCATTAGTCGCCAAAAACAAAGAGATATTAAATGCTGCTATGTATTCAATTGCAGATCCACCTGACATAAAAGCTGCTCTTGAAATATTGAGATTATAGTGTCTTATGGAATTAAAAATTCTAACTCCTGTTTCAGGGCTATTCCTTGATAACAATACAACTTCTACTGGTTGTTCTTCTTTGTAAACATCATTAATTGAGAGGAATCGTTTTATAAAAGGGAAAGCAACACCTTTTTCAAGAATATCATGATTATGATATGCCTGATGCTCTCTGTAGGCTTCTAATCCATGATTTTCAAAAATTTCATCTTCTTTTCTCAAATCAAATAATGCATTGGAAGAAATTCCTACTACCAGTTTTTTGTCAATTGGATAACCCATGGTCTAATTATTTTGTATTAACATACAACAAACTTAGTACCTAATTCTGACATTATATCACAAAATATAAATAAGTTATCAACTTTTCAATGATTGCCAAAGGTTGCAGTAACTATGAATGAAAAATCGGTTTCAAAACTATCCTAAGCATCTCTAAATAGTTGTGGGTTCATTCATTGCATAAACACAACCGGAACGAAGTGTTGGAATGTGAAAATCTTAAATTATATCAATCGGTTTGATTGTATAAACATCTTCCTGAAGATGCGGATAAAGCTTCCTCTGCCAACTCAAATATTAAATTATCTGTATTTTTTTATTTCCCAAATAATTGGCTACATTTGCCACATGAGACTGAGAATGAAGCGTCATACAACTGACGTTCAACCTCACGCTCTCGACATAGAAATACTTCTTAGCCAAACATTAACGAATTTTGTTTAAATATAAATAGGTTCGATTATTCAATACAGTTAGAATGTTTTACTCGCACATTATTAAAACAAACAGGCTAAGAAAATGAGACTGCCCCGGATGGTTCCGGGGCAGTCTTCTTAAATTATCTTTAAAAAAAGAGCTGACAACTGACACCTGACACCTGACACCTGACTACTGACCACTGACTCGAAGTCACCTCATACGTTAAAATGCATGCGCTTCTTTTCATTTTTCAAATAATTCGTTACATTTGCCACAATAAACTGATAATGAAACGTAAAACAACCAACTCTTAGGCATTAACTTCGCAATGGCCATCGTGACCAGGGTGCAGGTTAAGAAAAATTAATGGTGCATAGTTCGTTTATTAACACCTAAAAGTTGCATTTGATTAACCTATAGCTTAATTTTGTGGTGAAAAGAAAGTGTCGACATATGATATCGTCTCATGACGGCCGAAGAGATCATCCTGGAAGGCTACAGGAACTGTGATTTGTATGACAAAGAAGATATCAATGAGCATTGCAAGGATGTGACAGCAATGAAATTTTTTAAAGGTCGGGAGAATGCAAGAATATATTGCAAAGAAATGACAACCCCAAAAGGAACACGATTAGTGATAGCTGCAGTTTTGCATCCGGGGAAGAAGTCTCAGAAAAACTCACAAATAGAAAGAAACATTATCAACAGAGTTGGAGGATATGAATATGAAATTGACTGAAAAATATAAAGTTAATCCTGAATTTGAGGACCTTTTCTCATTTAAATCCGAAAAGGAAGAATTGGAACATGAGGCTAAAATGATCATGTTTCGCATCTTGAGTAGTTTTGAAAAAATGACAGACCGACCTATTCAGAAGAAGGAAATTGCTGAAGCAATCAGCACATCTCCAAGCTATGTTACTCAGCTCTTTAATGGTGACAAACTGATCAATCTCACAACCCTTGCCAAACTGCAAAAGGCATTTGATTTTTCTTTCCAGATTGAAGCGAAGAAGAATAATAATAAATTAAAAGAGAAAGCAGAAAAAGCTGTTAAACTGGTTAAACTTAAACCCAGATTTGATTTTCCTAGAGGAATGAATTCATATGCAATTTTTGATTTGCCGGTCAATGAACCAAATGATGGTAATACTTTAGCTATATGAAACCTTTGTTATCACCTTTAGTATTAAAGGATTTCGCCGTAACGGAAAATCGATTCACTATTTTACCTATTAGTAAAGAGGGAAATGATTTTGATGAATTATTTGATGAATATTCGATTGATATTGATTTCGATTACAGCAAAAATGACCTTTTTTATGCAATTGTTGTACAAGTCAAAATAAACAATTCTGAGGATTCTCCTCAATTGGGTGGTTATTCAATCATGGTTGAAGGCACATCGCTTTTTGAATTTAATCAGACCGATGAGATTACAAATGAGGACAAAGCTTCACTTTTAAACTACTCAGGACTCTCTATTACGATCAACTACATAAGAGGATTTATTGCAACACTTACCTCTTTCGCACCATTTGGAAGATACAACCTGCCTACCATAGACGTGAATGACCTACTCTCTCAGAAACGAGACATGAAGAAAGAAAAATGAAATCCGCACGTTTGATGAATGGATTTTCATTGCAGAATCTGGCTGATGCATTGGATAACCAAGTGTCTCGTCAAGCATTGCATAAATACGAAGATCTCCACCTTTGAGTTAGCCAATATTAAAAAGCAGTATGGTATCTCCATGCAGGCAATTGTTATGCGGGCCAATGAATGCGGCATCATCAGCGATGTAGATCTGTTTTTGACCGGAACGGGGCTTCACCTCTAAGATTAGCCCAATATTAAATTTTAGTATGAAGTCTTCCGTTAACTTTGTTGTTCTCATATGGTTATAATTTTACCCTCAAAGTGATAATATATTGAATGTTGTAGGTTCATTCAGTGCATGCTCACACCCGATGCGAAGTGATGGGATGTGGAAATCTTAAATTTAATTAATTTGTTTGAATGTATAAACATTTATGTAAATTTGCAACCGGAAAATGGGCTTTATGAAGCGTTCCCTGCTCCCAAATTGAAAAATAACCGGAAATTTTAGATTCGTATCTTTATTCATATCACTTCATCATGGAACAACAGACAAAGAAAAAACCGGAACCGGAAAGGTTGCGATCACTGGATGCACTGAGAGGATTCGACATGTTCTGGATCATGGGGGCCGAAGAGGTCTTCATCCTGCTCGGCTCTATCACCGGATACCCGGTATTACAATGGTGGGCGGGACAGATGACGCACGTGGAGTGGCACGGTTTTCATGCCTACGACATGATTTTCCCGCTCTTCCTCTTTATCGCCGGGGTCTCCTTCCCCTTCTCCGTGGCTAAAAGAATGCAGGCCGAGGATGGACGCAGAACGCTCTTCCGCCATATCTTTAAAAGGGGCTTCCTGCTCCTGCTCATCGGCATCATCTATAACAATGGCATCAGCTTCGATTTTGAAAACATACGCTATGCCAGCGTACTGGGAAGAATTGGGATGGCCTGGATGTTTGCCGCGCTCATCTTCATGCATACGCGAAGCTGGAAAAGCAGGATGATCTGGTTCTGGGGGCTGTTGCTGGCCTACTGGATGCTGTTCCTGCTCTTCAGGGCTCCCGACCTGGGGGACCCGGATCGATACTCCATGCAGGGCAACATTGTCAGCTACATAGACCGGCTGCTCCTGCCGGGGAGTCTCTGCTGCTTCGGATTTGGGGAGAATGAGGGGTTGCTGGCACTGATACCCGCCATCGGCACCGGCTTGCTGGGGATGCTGACCGGTGAGCTGCTGATGACGAACAGGAAACAGATGCAGAAGGTGCGCTGGATGGTGGCGGGGGGTATCCTGCTGATGATTGCGGGCAAGCTCTGGGATCTCATCTTCCCGATCAACAAGATTCTCTGGTCCAGCTCGTTCGTCTGCTGGGTGGGTGGACTGAGCCTGCTGCTGCTGGCGCTCTTCTACCTGATCATAGACGTGTGGAAAAAGAGAAGGTGGGCGTTCTTCTTCGTGGTGATTGGCATGAACCCCATCACCATCTACCTGGCAAACAGGATTATCCGGTGGAACCATGCCAATGAGTTTTTCTTCGGCGGAATTGCTGCCCTCTACCCCGAAAACGGGGGTGCGCTGGTGCTGGCGATCGGCTACGTCGCCATTGGATGGCTCTTCCTTTACTTCCTGTACAAGAAAAAGATATTCCTTAAAGTGTAAACAAAACATCACTGTCAGTGGTTTAACACTGAAAACCATTAACAGGACATGGAGAGTGAAAGAGATCATCTGACAAGACTGGCCAAAGGAGAGATCGCTTCATTTGATGTGTTGTTTGTGCGCTACTACCCGCTTGTGCTGCATTTCATCATGGGCTTTGTGAAAAACGAGGAGGATGCACGCGACCTGAGCCAGGATCTGTTTCTGAAGCTATGGCTGCACCGGGAGAAGATGCCGGAGGTGGTGATTGAAGATGCGCCCCTGTTTGCCTGGAGAGGTTTTCATCTGGACCTGGCACGCCATATGTTCACCAAAGCGTATCTGAAGAAAACCATCGACAGGCTTGCCGGATACAAGATCAACAAGCTGCACCTGCACCTGAACGACGACCAGGGATGGAGACTGGAATCAGCGGCTTACCCGCTGCTTACCGAAACGGGCGGATGGCGTACATTCGACAAATATGACTCCATCTGCATCAGAAAATCGGCGGATGACCCCACCATGGCGCTGGACAAGCGGTTCCTGCGGGACGATACGCTCTATGGCGGCTACTACACGAAGGAGGATATGAGAGAGATCATCGCTCATGCGGCGACCTATGGCATGGAGGTGATACCGGAGATTGATATGCCGGGGCACATGTCGGCAGCTATCAGGGCCTATCCGTGGCTCTCCTGCAGTGGTGCCGCAGGATGGGGTGAGGAGTTTTCACACCCGCTCTGTACCGCCAAACCGGAGGTGAGGGCTTTTGCGAAGAAGATGCTGGAAGAGGTGGCGGAGCTCTTCCCGTCGGATTATCTGCATATTGGTGCCGATGAGGTGGAGACAACCATCTGGGAAGAGTGCCCCTTGTGCAGGGCGACGATGGCCGAACAGCAGATGAGCGGTGCGCGTGATCTGCAGACCCATTTTGTGGAGGAGATGCATGACTACCTGAAAAGCATCGGGAAGAAGACGGTGGTGTGGGACGATGCTGCCGAAGAAGAGGGGGTGAGCAACGAGATGTATGTCACTTTCTGGAGGGACTGGAAGTATGAGAATGCGGCACCTATAGTTGAGCGGGGCCATCCCATGATCTTTGCCACATGGAGTCATTTCTACCTGAGTGCGAGGCCTTCGTTCGACCGGTGGAAAGCGCTTTACCAGTTCGACATCACAGTAGCGTATCCGGGAATGACCGACGACAGGCTGATGGGTTACCAGGCGTGTGTATGGACCGAGGAGATCCCCGGCGAGGCAAAGCTGGAGGAGCATATCTTTCCCGCCATACAGGCCTTCAGTGAAAGGGTATGGAGCAGCGACCGCGACTGGGATGATTTCATGGGAAGGATGCCGCTGCACTACCTCATCATGGATCGTGAAAGCATCAACTATAGCAAAAACAGATAGAGAAGTAATCCATTTTTTGTATGGTGGTTTCTACACTTCAGCGGAAGCCTGACAATGGGTGCTCTTTGAGTTAATTAATGTTATACTATCTCTATTGTTTTTCATATTTCATTTAATTAACTATATTTGTCACACAAGAGACTGAGAATGAAGCGTCATACAACTGTCATGCAGCCTCACGTACTCGATAAAGATAAACTTCTTAGCCGAATATTAATATCATGATTTAGAATTAACAATATGAATTAAGTATTAATAATATATTAGTGCAAATATTATTAAAAAATTGGCTAAGAAAATGAGGCTGCCCCGGATGGTTCCGGGGCAGTCTTCTTTGCGTATCTGCCCTTAACAGGCTTACCGCTTATAACTTACGGCTTAACCTCCGGACCGCGGCTCCTGACAGGCTTGCCGCTAACTACTTACAGCTAAACCTCCGGACCGCGGCTCCTGACAGGCTTGCCGCTAACAACTAACTACTTATAGCCTGATTGAAATACCCAATTCAAGCGCTGAGATGCCATAGCCGATTTCACCGTATGCGGCGAATTGATCGGAGAAATGATAACGTGCACCCAGGAAGGCGGAATAGCCGATGCCGCTGCCAGTAGCCGATCCGGTATCTATGCCTCCCATCCCGTCGCCGTATAGTTTGCTGCCCACCACATTGTATCCCAGCAACAATCCGGTGTAGGTGTCCAGCTTATCGACAAACTGATAGTGGAATGCACCGCGGGCACCGATCATCATGTAGCTGTACTTGTAGCCATACGTATCACCTCCTGCCGATGTCTCCCATTTGTTGGCGGAATAACCCAGATAACCTCCCACACCGATGGAACCTTTCCCATCCAGCAGGCCGTCGATGATGCCCTGCTCAAATGAAACCGAAAGAGGTGGGATGGTGCTGCTGTATCCGGTGCCACCATAGTAGCTGCCGATACCGAGACCGATATTCACTGCCCTGTCTCCCTTGGAGAAGATGTTTTGCGCATTGACGACAAAGGATGCGCCGCAAAGAAATACTACAACAAATGCAATTAGTTTTTTTGTGATCATAATAAAATAAAAGAGTGTAAAAATGATTGCCTACTCGTTTAGCTTTTCGGCTTCCGCTGAATTGTTTCAAAACCCGTGTGAGACGGTGTGGGACAAAGGTAGATATTTCCCGGAACTGCTTCACGGGCGCTGTTTGCAGTGCGTAAAATAATTTTTGCAGTGGGTGAAATTATCCCTATTTTTGCGCCTGTTTTTATTCATATATCATGAAAAGGGTAACCAAACGATACTATGCCGGATAAACTTTTGTGGATGAAAGAAAGGTTGAACACCTTGGCGGAACATAAACGAACGGTTGTATACACCATCATTCTATTCCTCGTGGTCATTGGTCAATATTGCACCATGCAGATGCCTCTCGAGCTCTTCAGGTACACCCGCCAGTCGGTCATGTCGATGCTCTGCCTCCTGGGATTCTGTGGTGCTTTTGTGCTGATGTGCCGGAAGAAAGGGGGACGTGCCGATACACTCTTCGCCTTCCTGATGTTCCTGAACGGACTGACCAATCTGATCTCCCTGGTCAGGGGAGTGACTACCGGATACGCCGGCGTGGTGGAGTACAGGTATCTCTCACTCTCCATGCTGATATATGGTAGCACATACGCCTATTTCTATCTCCTCTACCCCATCGAAGCGTTCCGGCCCGGCTGGCTGACACTGAAGCGGGCGCTTATCCTTTATCTGCCCACCCTGGGGACACTGGGACTCTATCTGCTGGCAACAAGAATCTTTCGCGTGACGGTACCCGTGATTGATGACTGGAGCGATCTGACCCATGAGTTCTGGAATGTGACGGTCTGGCTCCGCCTCTTAGTGCTTTTCTATCCTATGTTCGGGCTGGCGATCATGCTCCGCTACCGTAACCACTACAGGGAGTGGTGCGAAAACAACTTTGCCTCGATGAAAGATATTGACAGCAAATGGCTGGGTGATTATATCTTCGCCAACTTCGTGATCATCTATTCATCTCTGGTGATCGTATTCAGCAACAACCCCCGCAGTGTGCTGGTGCATAACATCATTTTCCTGCTCTTTTTCCTCTACGGATTTCATCGCGTCTACTCACGGAAGAATCCCTATCCCGAAGGTTATTTCAGGGCAAGCATGAACGAAACGAAGGCTGTGGTCAGTGAGACCAGCGAGCAGGATCACAAATATCAGAGTCACTTTGCCAGGAGACTACCGGAATACAGGGAGAAGCTGGAGCTGTGGATGGAGACGGAGAAACCGCACCTGCGCAAAGATTTCAAGCTGACAGATGCTATGGAGATACTGCCGCTGAACCGCAGTTACCTCTCACGACTGTTCAACGAAGGGTATGGTGAGCGTTTCTATCAATTCGTGATGCGGTATCGTATTGAGGAGAGCAAGCAGCTGCTCCTATCCCGCCCTGACCTGACGATTTCTACTATTGCCGGAATGTCGGGATTCAGTTCTCCCTCGGTCTTCGGCAGGGCCTTCACGCAGGAGGTGAAATGCACCCCCATGCAATGGCGCGACAGAGAAACAACTGACAACTGAGCACTGACTACTGACCACTTATAGCTTTTTTATCCCCTTCAACTGTGCCTTGTCTGTTACAGGCACGATCGAGATCGCATAGCCACCGCCGGGGGCGGAGCGCTGCGTCAGCTTCGACTTGCTGGTGACACGCATCTTGCGGATGGTGTAGGCCTGCGGGTTGGTCCTGTAGTGGGCATCGGGTGCATCGGCATAGATGGTGGCGATGTAGTCTCGTCCCTTGTCGAGGAAATCGAACGTTATCTTTGACGTGAAGGGTTCGTTGCCGGCGGTGTTGCCGACGAACCAGTGGTCGCTGCCCTTCGCCTTGCGGGCGACGGTGACATGATCGCCGGGTTCTGCCTCGAGGTACCGGCTCTCATCCCAGTCGAGGGCCACATCCTTGATGAACTGGAAAGCATCGGGGAACCGCTCGTAGTGCTCCGGCAGGTCGGCTGCCATCTGCAGGGGACTGCTCATGGTGACGTAGAGCGCCAGCTGGTTGGCGATGGTGGCGTTGACGTGTGAGTCGTTATTGGGGTTGAGCTTGGAGATATCCTGCTCAAAGATGCCGGGGGTGTAGTCCATCGGTCCGCCGATGAGCCGCGTGAAGGGGAGGATGGTGACATGGTTGGGTTTGCTGCCGCCGAACGCCTGGTACTCGGTACCGCGGGCGGACTCGTTGCCGATGAGGTTGGGCCAGGTGCGGCCTACGCCGGTGGGACGTACCGCCTCGTGGGCGTTGACCATGATCCTGTACTCGGCCGCTTTCTCCAGGGCGTACTGGTAGTGGTTGTTGATCCACTGGCTGTAGTGGTTCTCACCGCGCGGGATGATGTCGCCCACGTAACCGCTCTTGACCGAGGGGTAGTCGTAGCGGTTCATCAGCTGGTAGGCCGCGTCGAGGTGACGCTCATAGTTGCGGATGGAGGAGGAGGTCTCGTGGTGCATCATCATCTTCACTCCCTTGCTCCTGGCGTAGCGGTGCACCTCGTCGATATCGAAATCGGGATAGGGTGTCTGGAAGTCGAAGACGAAATCCTTGGAGTTGCCGTACCAGTCCTCCCAGCCGATGTTCCACCCCTCCACCAGTACTGCGTCGAAGCCATGCTCCGCGGCGAAGTCGATGTAACGCTTCACGTTGGCCGTGGTGGCGCCGTGGCGACCGTGGGGCTTCACTTTCGTGTAGTCGGTGATACCGATCTGCACCGAGGGCAGGTCGTGCGTGTAGGACCAGTCGCTCTTGCCGGTGATCATCTCCCACCATACGCCTACGTACTTGGTGGGTTTGATCCAGGAGGTGTCTTCAATCTTCGAGGGCTCGTTGAGGTTGAGCGTGATGTTGGAGGCGAGGATATCGCGGGCATCATCGCTGACGATCACGGTGCGCCAGGGGGTCTGTCCGGGGGTCTGCAGGTGTCCCTTGCTGCCGTCGGCATCGGGGGTGACCCAGCTGCGGAAGGTGAGCGTGGACTCATCGAGGTCGAGGTGCATGGCGCCGTAGTTGATCAGCGCCGCCTCATGCAGGTTGATGTAGAGGCCGTCGGCGCTCTTCAGCTGGAGGGCTGTCTGCACGCCCGTGTCGGAGAAGCCGGTCTGCGACAGGTTGCCCTGGCGGCCGGTGCGGTTGATGCCGCTGATCTCTGTGAGGCGCGAGGTGGTGTAGTCATACTCCTGCGTGTCGAGGTCGCCGGAGATCCAGAACGCCGTATGGTCGCCCGCCATGGCGAACTCGGTCAGCTCTTCCTTCACCACGAAGTAAACAAGCTCCTTCTGTTGCGGGAACTCATAGCGGAAGCCGAGACCGTCGTCGAAAAGGCGGAAGCGGATGATCATCTCGCGACCGGTCTCGTCCTGCGTGAGGCGTACTGCCAGCTCGTTGTGGTGGTCGCGGATGGTGCGGCTCTCGCCCCATACAGGCTCCCAGGTCTCATCCACGCTGTTCCGCTCGGTGTCTGCCAGGCGGAAGCCGTCGTAGAGCGATGTGCGGGGGTCGGTGTTCTTGCGCACCTCCTGACCGAACTCTGCGTTGCCGCTGCCGGCCAGCTCGAGGCCGAGGCGACTGGGAAGGATCACCTCCCGGCCCTTGTATTGGAGGCTGTAGGTGGGCACGCCCCCCTCCTGCAGGGTGAATTGCAGTGTCAGCGCGCCGTCGGGCGAGCGCAGCTCTTCTGCCGCTTCAACACCGCTTATCGCTGATGTGCCGATTGTCTCTGATCCGCCACGGGGCGACCGGAAATCCACTGCCTGCATCGTCACGCTGATCAGCACGACAAGGCAGCTTAATAATATCTTCTTCATAGGGTTATGTTTTTACAGTTGTACACTATTGCGGGACAAATATAGATGATTTATCCTGACAGCGGCACGGAACAGACTGCAATCACCTCCCGATCTTAGGCAATCGTTGGCATGGATAAAAAGCGGGAAGATTTAAGCGATAAGCGATAAGTGATAAGTGATCAACGATAAGCCATAAGGAATAAGCTTAATGCGGGAAGCATTAAGCGATGAGTTGTAAGTAGGAAGCGTGAAGCAGGAGGGGACGTGAAACAGAAAGCAGATCAGTTAATGATGCCCTGTCTGAATAGCTCACGGTGGATACTGCCGTCGCGCAATGAGCGAACCTTCTTGCCATGTGCTAACCGGTAAACATTCCATGCGGTGGTCTTGTGCTTGAGCGCAATCTCACCATAAATATTACGGTTTGTGCAACAAAACAGGTATCGGAAAATAAGCTTAAACATATTGAAACAAAAAAAGCAATTTGACTTTAAAATAATCCTAACAGCAGAGAGAAAAACAAATTTTTTATTCCATCCCATTACAGAAAACAAATTTAGATAATAAAAATTTAAATTCAGACATATTCACAACATTTTTTTGCAAAATAGAGACAGAAATGGAATTTACACTCCCGGCAGAGTGTTTTGGGGGTCGTAGGGATGTTCACGAGCGAGGCCGGCCTGAGTTTATTGTTTTCTCTTGATCATTGTACGAAAGGTTCTTTTCACCTCGTTCAGCCCCTCGAATTTTAACAGATGACTTAACCCAAGCGAGAGGATCACCGTGAGCAGGGACCTGGAGTCGAAGCCGAACAGCTGCAAAAAAAGCGGGGCCGCCTCATCACACTGAGACGGCCCCGCAGGGGTATGTTTAATTGATAAAAAGAGTGTCACTCAATAGGCGAACTGCAGCCCGTCGACCTTATCCCACGCACCGCGGGTGAAGTCGGGGATCTCCACCGGCATACTGCCGTTGTCGAGCGAGATCTCGGTGAGGGGTACCAGCGCGCACCACTCGGCCAGGTCGTAGACATCCATGTCGAGCGGAAGGCCATTCTGCAGGCAGTAGACCAGGCGGTAGTCCATGATGAAGTCCATGCCGCCGTGACCGCCCACCTCCTTGGCTTTCTCCTCCAGCTCACGGTGGATGGGGTGCTTGTACTGCTCCATCAGCGCCTGCTTCACCTCCTCCGAGACGAAGCTGTGGGCGTTGAGATCTTCGTGGTTGGGCGCCACCTCAGCGGTGAGCTGCGATGACTCCAGGGCGTAGCCCTGCACGGGGTACTTGTTGGCGAACCCTTTGGTGCCGGTGAGCTGGTACATGCGCGAGTAGGGACGCGGAGTCATCACGTTGTGCTGGATCTGCATGGTCTTGCCCTTCTCGGTGCGGATCATGGTGATGGTGTGATCGCCGTTGCGGAAGTCGGGTGCCTCACGGCCGGTGAGCTCCTCTACAATCTGCGGGCCCATCACCGGCTTGGTGTCGACAGAGACGAGGTAGTTCATCTTGTCGCCGCGGTGGATGTTAAGCAGCTGGCAGGCGGGGCCGATGCCGTGCGTGGGGTAGACATCGCCACGGTGGTGCTCGTTGTAGTCGAGACGCCAGTTGTCCCAGTAGCTATCCCAGAAGTCGGACAGCTGGTGGATGTAGGCACCCTCGGCATGAAGCACCTCGCCGAAGAGGCCCTGCTGTGCCATGTTGAGCGTGGTGAGCTCGAAGAAGTCGTAGACGCAGTTCTCCAGCTGCATGCAGTGTTTGCGCGTGCGCTCGGAGGTATCGATGAGGCGCCAGATCTCCTCCATGGTCATGGCGGCGGGCACCTCGATGGCTACATGCTTGCCCTGCTCCATGGCGTAAACGCCCATGTCGGCATGGGTCTTCCAGTCGGTGACGATGTAGATCAGGTCCAGGTCGTCGCGTTCTGCCAGCTCCTTCCACGAGTCGGCGCTGCCGGAGTAGGCGGCGGCCTCGGGGAGGCCTGCCTCACGGAGGATCTCCTGCGTCATCTCCACCCGCTCGGGACGGATATCGCAGAGTGCTTTGATCTCCACGCCGGGGATATGGGTGAAACGACGCACGGCACCGGGACCGCGCATGCCGAGGCCGATGAACCCTACCCGCACCACGGGGAGGGGGTCGGCGGCGAACTGCACCATATCGGTCTGTCCGGCAGGACGTGCCGGCGCGGGGGTCATGATCATGCCGCTCTCCTGCTGCGTGCTGCCGCAGGCGGAGGCGATGGCTATCACTGATGTGATGATGAATAGTCTGAATAGTTTTCTCATTCTTGTTCTCTTTATTGGTCTTTATTTGTCGCGGCTCTCCTCTGGCCGCATGGTTAGTTCGATGTGGGGTTCTGTGTGAGCGTGCTGCCGGTACCGCGGTAGGCGTTGATGGCGTTCTGCGGGATATAATAGACCACACGGTAATCGTCCGCGCTCACCTCCTCCAGCGCCCTGTGGGGACCGGGATAGTGACGTGTGAGTGATTTGCCGTTGCGGAACACATCATAGCTGCGCTCTGCCTGGTAGGCGAGCTCGAGCTGCCGCTCCTTATCGATCAGCTCTGCTGCGCTGGACGCATCGAGCGAGCTGTATCCTTCACCCGGGAGCGACCGCTCACGGATGGTGTTGAGTGCACTGAGCGCGGTGCCATAGTCGCCCTGCTTGGCGGCTGCCTCGGCCTTGTTGAGGTAGATCTCGCCCAGGCGGCTGATGATGGGTGAGTGGAGGTGCGACTCCTCACCCTCGCGTGAGGTCTTGGTGATGTAGAACATCGGATAGGCGCGGTTCAGACGCATCAGACGGTCGATGACGCCGCGGTAGGTCTCCCCGTCGGCATAGTCTACGGTGTAGATCCCCTGCTCCGCATCCACGGCGGTCATGGGGTAGCGCTCATCCTCTTCCACGCAGACGAGCCCGTCGGCACTCTCTTCTATCTGCGCCTGCACGTAGTTGTAGTTGGTGTGTACACCTGCATCGTTATAGACTTTCTTGATGAAGCGGAAGACACGACTGTCGCCGTCGGCGTACTGCGGCTCGATAAAGGCGGCCCTGGCATCTACCAGCTTGCCGTTGGCCCAGTCGTTGCGGCCTGTCTCATCGAGCAGCGCGAGGTACCTGGCGCTGGCGTACATCTCTCCCCAGCCCATACCGCCGATGGTGGCATACATGCCGCCGATACCGTAGTAGTGGTCGTAGCCTGAGAACTCTGAGGCGATGCGCTTGATGGCGAAGATGGTCTCACGGTTGTTCTCGGGGGTGAAGGTGGTGTACTTCATGAACTCCTCGCGTGGCAGCAGGGCAAACTCTCCCGAGGCGATCACCTCATCGGCATACTGCTCTGCCAGACGGGCATACTCCGTGTTGGGGGTCTCATAGGTACCGCTCATGTAGAGGTAGATGCGTGAGAGGAGTGCCTTCGCTGCCATCTCCGAGGCATAGGCACTGCCCTTGTCGACGGTGAGCAGCGCTGCCGCTTTCTCCAGGTCGCCGATCGCCTGGGCGTAGGTCTCAGCCACGGTGGAGCGGTCGGGCATCTCACCGAACACATCGTCGGGGGTGCCGTTCACGATGGGCACACCGAGGTTCTTGTCGGGGTTCTGCGCATAGGGTCTGCCGTAGGCGCGGGTGAGGTAGAAGTACATCATCCCCCGCAGGAAGTAGGCTTCGCCCAGCTGGCTGTCTATCTCCGGGCTCTGTCCCTCTTCGATCATGGTGATGATGTTGGAGGATTGCGCGATCACCTTGTAGCTGTTGTCCCAGAAGGTCTGCAGACGGTAGTTATTGGGTGTGCGTGAGTAGGAGATGAACTCATAGAAGGCATCGGTGGATGTACCCCTGATCATGATGTTGTCGCCGGCATACTCGCCGCAGCGGTGCATCACGTCGGACCATCCCTTCAGCTGTGCGTAGGTGCCCGTGAGCAGTGTGTTGAGCGATGCCCCCGGATCTTGTTTGATCTTCTCGTCGGGCATGGAGCCGTAGGGGAGGCGGTCTATATCGCAGGCAGTGAAGAGCACGCCGGCGATAAGCAGGATAAATAGGATTGTTTTCTTCATTTTGATATTGTTTTTTGTGGGGAACGCAGCTCTGATCGGCCGGGAAGAGCGGCGCCCCCTCTTTTGATGCATGTTAGAATGTCAGATTGATGCCTACGAGGAACTTCCTTGTGGAGGGATAGACCGTGGTGGTCACACCCACGATGCGGCCGTCGTAGGAGGGTATCTCGGGATCCACGCCGGAGTAATCGGTCAGCGTGAAGAGGTTCTCGCCCGTGAGGAAGAGACGCACGTTCTGCAGCTTCCACTGCGGCAGCTCGAAGTTATAACCGAGCGAGAGGCTGCGCATTTTCAGGTAGGAGCCATCTTCGAGGTATCGCGACGAGACCTTGTTGGAGTTGGAGGTGTTGTTATAGGCTGCCAGGGGGTGCGTGGCGATGTCACCCGGCTTCTCCCAACGGCTCCATGAGGGCATCAGGCGCATCTGGTTACGGTCGCTGTAGGCCCCGTCGGCATCATACTCGGCACGGCTGTAGTTGTAGATCTCACCGCCTACCGAATAGCCGAACACCATGCCTGCATCGAAGCTTTTATAGATGAGCGTGGTGGAGAAGCCGCCGAAGAAATCGGGGGTGTAGGAGCCCATCTCAACCTGATCGGCCTGCTCGTAACGTTCGGTCACCTCGCGCACCTGCTCACCGCTGGCACCCTCCGTGGTTCTGTACCACTGCGGCGCACCATTGTCGGGGTTCACGCCTGCCCACTCGGGAAGGTACCATGTGTCGGCATCGATCCCTTCGCGCAGGATTCTGTTGGCTGACCCTGCGATACCGACGCCATCACCCAGGATGATGGGTGCCACCTCGCCTGTCTGCGGGTCGCGCTGTCCGTAGAGCTCGGTCACCTTGTTGCGGTTGAAGCCGATGTTGCCGTCGATGATCCAGACAAGCTGGTCGTTTTTGATCACGTCGACGCCGGCGGTGGCTTCAAACCCTTTGTTTCGCACCGCTCCGATATTCCTCCAGACGGTGGTGACACCGGTCACACCCGGTACGGGCACCTGGTAGAGCAGGTCGCTGGTGTTCTTGTCGTAATAGTCGAGGGTGAGCCGCACCCTGTTGTAGAGTGAGAGGTCGACACCCACGCCGGCGGTGTAGGATTTCTCCCATGTCAGATCCTTGTTGCCTATCTGCGAGATCAGCGCACCCGATTCGCCGTTGTAGCTCACACCGGACGAGACAGCATAGAGGTCGTACTGCGGATAGAGGCTCGAGGGCCTGTTGCCTACCGATCCGTAGGAGGCACGCAGCTTGAGCTGGTCTACCGCTTCGTTCCGGAAGAAATCTTCCTGATGGATATTCCACCCTGCACTGACGGAGAAGAAGTTACCATACTTGGCGTTGTCGCCGAAGTTGGAGGCTCCGTCGCGGCGCAGCGACAGCTGTGCCAGGTAGCGGTGATCATAAGCGTAGTTGACATTGGAGAAGACGGACTGTACAGCCCACTCGGAGATGCCACCCCTGGCCAGCTCCGGCTTGGCGGTGACATCGAGCACCTCGAAGCCGGGCACGAAGCCGATACCGGTGGAAGAGAGGCTCTTGCCGCTGTAGTCGTTGTACTCATATGCCAGCAGCGCGTTAACGGAGTGCTTGTCGAACATCTTGCTGAAGCGCAGCAGCTGGTTGGTGTAGAGGCGGCTCATCTCGAAGCGGTACTCGTTGATGCGTCCGCTCACCCCTTCACCACCCGAGGAGCGGGGGTCGGTGTAGGTCGTGGTGCTGCTGCCCTGGTACTTGATATTGTTTACCGAGGCGAAGGTGAGCCAGTCGGTCAGCTTCACATCGAAATCGAAATTACCCATGAACTCGTAGGTGGTGGATTGACTGAAATTCCACTGCAGGTCGTAGAGGTAGTTGGTGCTGTTGCTGTTCACCCAGCGGGGGGAGTAGTGCCCGACGATGTTGTCCTCCTCATCGTAGGGACTGTCCCACGGGAGGTTGGAGTACATGGCTCCCACCGAGTACTGGCGGTCATCGATGTCGCGGCGTGAGCCGGAGATAAAGGGCTTGATGGTGAGCCAGTCGTTGGGACGGTAGTCGGTCTTGTAAAGCATGTTGTAACGCATATACTCATACCCTTTCACGGCACCTGTCTCGTTGTAGACCCCCACGGAGACCAGTGAGCGCAGCTTCTCGGAGCCGCCGGAGAGGGAGATGTTGTAATCCTGTACCATACCGGTCTGCGAGGCGACATCCCACCAGTCGTAGTTGCTGTTTCTCAGGTCGGCGTTCCAGCGGGGGAAGACGATATCTTCCTGGTTGCTGAAGGAGGAGTAATAGTCGTAGAGCTCCTCACCGTTCATCACCTGCAGGTTGCCCTTGAAGAGGTTGCTGACACCGCTCTTGGCAGAGAGGGTCACCTTCAGCTCATTCACCTTAGGGTTTTTGGTGGTGACCACGATCACACCGTTGGAGCCCTGCGAGCCGTAGATGGCGGTGGAGGCGGCATCCTTGAGGATGGTCATGGTCTCGATATCGGAGGGGTTGAGTGAGCCGGAGTTACTGCCCACGATGACACCATCGATCACCCAGAGGGGGTCGGTGCTGCCATTCACGGTGGACTTACCCCTGATCACGATGGTCCCGACCGAGCCGGGCTGTCCCGAGCCGGGGGCGACGTAGACACCGGGGGCTTTGGCGTTGAGCATATTCTCTACCGAGGGGGTGGTGATATCCTTGAGCTTATCGCTCGAGATGGACTGCAGCGAGCCGGTGAGGCTCTCACGGCGCTGGACCATATAACCAACCACCACCAGCTCATCGAGCTGCTGTGTATCTTCCTGCAGGACGATCTGCAGTGATGTATGTCCCGCCGTGGGGACCTCCATGGCCTGGTAGCCGATGTAGGTGATCTGCAGCACGGCGTTATCAGACACCTCCAGCACGAAATGGCCGTCGTAGTCGGTCACCGTACCCACGGAGGGTTTGCCCTTCTCCACGATGGTGGCACCGATTACCGGCTCACCGGAAGGGTCTGTGATGGTTCCGGTCACTCTCCGGCTGTTCTGCTGTGCGGCGAGGGAGGGGGTTGCACGTTCGTTCCCTCTCTCCATGAGCACGATCAGGTTCTTTTCTTCAATACGATAGGCGATATCGGTGCCGGCAAGCAGCTGCGCCATTGCCTGCTCTATTGAGCCATCGTTCAACCGTATACTGGTGTTTTTTTCCAGTCCCGGCAGCGACTCATTGTAGAAAAACTTGTAATCGCTCACTCTCTCAATCTCTTTCAGTGACTGACGCACCGATTTGTTCTGTACATTCACGGTCACCTGAGCAAAGGCGAACGCCGCCACCATCCAGAGGAAGAGCGGCATGGCTATCCTGGCCATGGTACTTCTTTTAAATAATCTTCTTTTCATTCATTTTAAATTTAATAGGCTGTTTTTCAATAAATATGCTCCCCCACCCCTGTGTGAGATGGTGTAATTGGGATTACCTATTGAATACAAGCGGAGATATAAAAAACACTAATGCGTTAGGATATATTAACCTTGTTTAACTACCGGACGGCGAAGTCTTCCTCTGTCTGAAGTTGCTTTTTCCGGATTGTACGAGTTACTTTTTGTGATAGAGGGCGACTGTGGTGCCATCCATTTCGTAACGCATGGGCGAGGTGAGTGAGAGGATGTCGAGCACATTCCTAATGCTGCTGTTGCCGAGGGTACCGGTAAAGCGCATCTTCTTCAGCTCATCGGAGGTGAAGCTGATCTGCACGTTGAACATTCTTGATAACCTTTTCGCAATATCCTCGAAGGAGCTGTTCTCAAAATAGATATAGCCCTCTTTCCACACCACGTAATCGGATGCCAGCACAGCATCGGATGCCAGCGTACTGCTGGCCTTGTAAAGGGTGGCACGGTGGTTCCCGCTCAGGAGACGCTCCTGACCGGCGGCGGTGACGCGGAGGCTCCCCTCCAGCAGCACGGAGGAGGCGAAGGGCTCATCATCATAAGCCATCACATTGAACGAGGTGCCCAGGGCCTCAACCACCATATCAGTGGTACGTACGATGAACGGTTTCCGTTTCTCCTGTGCTACCTCGAAGTAGGCCTCACCGCTGAGGAGCACCTCCCGCTGCCTGCGGTTGTAGCGATTGTCGTAGGTGAGTCTGGAGCCGGCATTGATCCACACGCGGCTGCCGTCGGGAAGGGTCACCTCGGCCTTCTCACCGTAGCCGGTGGAGACGGTCACGGGTGCATCCTGCAGATCAGAAGGTTGTGTGATGAAATAGGTGGCGATGGCTGAGAGTAGCGGCAACAGGAGGATGGCAGTCCACTGCATGGCCCTGCGCCATGCGGGAGAGAGGGAGATGAGACGCTTCTCCGGCTTCACTCCCGCGGATATACGACTATAGAGGCGGCGTTTCACCTCCTCATCCATCACGGGGAGAGCGCTCTCCATCTCCTCTTCCAGGAGCTGCTGCACATCGCTGTTGTGCAACACAGCAACCTCCAGCCTCCTCAGCTCTTCTTCCGATGCATCACCATCGAGATATCTTTTAAACAGCGCTATATATTCTTCTCTATTCATCATCAAAAAATCTTTATCTGCCTTCCTCTATTCATCTTTCCGGATCCTTCAATCCCTGCACGCTCAACATTCAACACCCTAAACCTATCAACTGACTAACTGGCTAACTTGCCAAAAAACTAACTTACAGCTTAATGCTGCCCCTGCCAAGCCCCCACCCCAAAAGATTACGGCTTATAGCTTGCAGCTAACTCCCAAACCGCTTCCACTAACATGCTTTCACCTGTAAGCTTACGACTTATCGCTTACTACTTACTCTTAATACAATCGGGCCGCTCCATTTCACGAACCACCGGCCTATCTTTATAAAATATTAACCAACCATGCTGCGAGCAGCAGCAGCTTATCGCGGTGCTTCCCCAGCTCTGAGCGAAGGAATTTAACCGCCAGTGAGAGCTGCGTCTCTACCGTGCTGACCGAAACTCCGAGCTTCTCTGCGATCTCCCTCGTGGTGAGCTCCTCCTTCCTGCTCATCAGAAAAATCCGCTTTCTCCCGGGAGGCAGCCGGTCTATCATCTCGTACAGAGAGCGCTGCAGCGAGATCATCTCAATCTCCTCCTCGGTGGCGGCATCGTGCATCACCTCGTCGCGAAGCATCGTCTCTCTGTAGAGATACTCCACCGTTTGCCTTTTGTAATGATTAAAGAGACTGTTTTTTGCGATGGTGGTGAGGTATGAGATGAGCGACTTGTCGGTATCGATACGGTCACGTGTCTCCCAGAGACGGATAAATGTGGTCTGCACCATCTCCCCGGCCATGTAGCTGTCGCCACCGGAGAGCCCCAGGACAAAGTTGTAAACTTTCCCGGCATAACGGTCGTAGAGCCTTTCAAAAGCCTCCGCCGAACCTCTCTTCAACGCACGCAGATCATTGACCTCACTCTCTGCCATTCTCCTTTTAATCTTAAAGACCTAACAACTTACGAACCCATTCACATATCAACGTATTCACTCATTTACATGGTAAACGAATAACTAACCACCCTAACAACGTACAAACCCATCAACCTGCCACAGTTTCAACCAATCTTCTCAACCATTCCCGCCGACATCTCCACGGTGGCACAACCGAGCCGCTCGATGCGGATGGCGATGCTTGATTTACCATCAATGCTGATCAGCTCGCCGGTGAGACCCTCGAGCGCCCCCTTGATCACCAGCACCTGCTCACCCGGCTGCAGGTCGCCGGTGTTGAAGTTGACGCTGCCCTCGGAGTAATCGAGCATAAAACGGAAGCGGTCCATCTGCTTCGCGGGTATCTCAGCCGGGGCACGCTCGCCGCGGAGGACCATATAGCGCAGCACGGCGGGCACCTGCAGCACCCGCAGCTGCTCCTCCCTGTCCACCTTCACGAAGATCATCATGGAGATCAGCACCCGCTCGACCGTCTTCTTCCTGTCGCTCCACTGCCGCACCTCGGTCTGCAGGGGGAGGAAACTCTCAACACCCATATCGTTCAGCCGGTCGCGCACTTTCTTCTCGTGATGCATCTTCACATAGGCTGCCAGCCAGCGCCGTTCACTCTTCTCCTGTTCCATTGTTACGCTATCAATCACTGTCTTATTTCTACCATCAGATCCGTTCTGTTTTCGCTCTCACGAACATCTGACCTGATCTGTCAAATCTCTCGCGGGGACTACCATCTGAACCGCTTCATCATCTTTATTGCTTTCTATGCTCTCCGCTTTCATATAGTGTCTGCCTCAAACAC
>JAAYGM010000098.1 GCA_012727735.1 Bacteroidales bacterium
CGATGCTCTCGGGAGAGATAGCCAGACGCTATGGTGAGGAGGGGATGCCCGATCATACCATCTCCGCATGGTTTGAAGGATCGGCAGGACAAAGCTTCGGCGCTTTCCTTGTGAAAGGAGTCACTTTTTATCTGCACGGAGAGACCAACGATTACCTGGGCAAAGGATTATCAGGTGGACGTATCATCGTGACACCCCCCAAAGGCAGCATCTTTAAAGCTGAAGAGAATATTATCTGCGGGAATACTTCACTCTACGGAGCCACCTCAGGCGAAGTGTTTATTAACGGTATTGCCGGTGAACGCTTCTGCGTACGTAACTCCGGGGTTACTGCCGTGGTGGAGGGTGCCGGTGATCACTGCTGCGAATACATGACCGGGGGATGTACCGTTGTCCTGGGTGCTACCGGCAGGAACTTTGCGGCAGGAATGAGTGGCGGCGTGGCCTATGTACTGGATGAGGAAGGTGATTTCGACTTTTTCTGCAATATGGAGATGGTGGAGCTGTCACTGGTGGAAGATCTCTCCGATGCGAGAGAACTGAAAAGTCTCATCTCCAGACATCAGCAATATACAAACAGTGAACAGGCAAAACGTATCCTCAGCCACTGGGATGAATATGTGGAGAAGTTCATAAAAGTGGTGCCGATAGAGTACAAGAAGGTGCTGCAGGAGAAGAAAATTGCAGAACTGAACAAAAAGATTGCTGTCGTTGAGCGGGATTATTAGTCCCCTCTTCTGAACGGCGATATCAGCGTGATGGCTGTGACAATCATTTAAAAATTCTTCCTTATGGGAGGCAAAAGATAAATCGTATGGGAAATCCAAAAGCATTCATGACGATACCAAGAAAAGAGGCCGGTTATCGTTTGGTAAGTGAGAGAGTACATGACCATGGTGAAGTAGAACAGACCCTGAACAGGGAAGATCGCAAACTGCAGGCCTCACGCTGTATGGACTGTGGTATTCCTTTCTGTCACTGGGCCTGTCCCCTCGGCAACAAAATGCCCGAATGGCAGGACCACATCTACAAGGGTGACTGGAAGAAAGGGGTGGAAGTGTTGCACGAAACCAACAACTTCCCTGAATTCACCGGACGCGTATGTCCCGCACCCTGTGAGAAGTCGTGCGTGCTTGCACTGCACGAGGCACCTGTGACCATTCGCGAGAATGAAGCATCGGTCACAGAGGTGGCTTTCCTGGAAGGGATGATCAAAGCAAGACCACCCAAACGGAGAACAGGCAGGAAGGTGGCCGTGATCGGTTCCGGACCGGCAGGACTGGCCGCCGCCCAACAACTGAACAACAAGGGTCACCATGTCACCGTCTTCGAGAAATCACACACACCAGGGGGGCTGCTCCGCTACGGTATTCCCAACTTCAAGCTGAGCAAACATATCATCGACCGTCGTCTGGCATTATTGATTGAAGAAGGTATTGAGTTCATCACCAATACGGAGATAGGCAAAGATATAGCCGGGGAACAGATCATGGCTGGGTATGATGCCGTCTGTCTGGCTGTTGGTGCCGGCAAACCCAGAGACATCACCCCTCCGGGAAGAGACCTGAAAGGGATTCATTTTGCCATGGATTTTCTTTCTCAGGAGATCCGCCTGCATCAGGGTGAGATGACTGCCACGGAAGAGCGGATTATAGCAAAAGATAAGCATGTGCTGGTGATTGGCGGAGGAGACACCGGCTCTGACTGTGTGGGCACATCCATCAGACAGGGCGCCGCAAGCGTAACGCAGATTGAAATCATGCCCAAACCACCGGCAGGCAGTAATCCCGCCACACCCTGGCCCAACCCGTTTCCTCAGGTATTGAAAACATCCTCCTCTCATGAAGAGGGATGCGAACGGAGATGGCTGCTCAACACACTCGCCTTCAATGGAGAGAACGGCCATGTAAAAGAGGCCCTGGTGGAGGAGATCAGTTGGGAAAAGGATGAGAGGGGACGCTTCTCCATGGTCTCCTCGGGAAACAGAGAAACGATGAAAGCCGATCTGGTATTGCTGGCACTCGGATTTGTCCATCCTGTGCAGGAAGGATTGCTGAATGAGCTGGGGGTGACCTACGATGTGCGGGGAAACGTCTCCGTGGACAGGCAGCACAACAGCAGCGTGGCCAGGGTGTTTGCCACCGGTGATGCGATGATGGGCGCCAGCCTGGTGGTAAAAGCCATCGCTTCAGGGAGGAAAGTCGCGGAACACATTCATCAGCAACTAATGAGATGATTCGGAGATTCGATGATTCTCTCAATAAATCAGCAAGCAGGAACATATTGTGTATCCTGCAAACCGGAGTCGGAAAATAGACCGATCGGTCAATCTACAAATCAGAAAATCAATAATATATGTGTGGAATAGTTTGTACTTTTAATATAAAAATCCCGAAGGAGCAATTGCGACCGCAGCTGTTGAAGATGTCAAAGAAACTGCGACACAGGGGACCGGACTGGTCCGGTATCTACTCCGGCGACAGCGCCATCCTGGCACATGAGCGTCTTGCAATCGTCGATCCTGCCTCGGGAAAGCAACCGCTGTTCAGCAAAGATGGCAAGCTGGTCCTTGCCGTGAACGGGGAGATTTACAACCACAGAGAGATACGAAAACAATATGAGCACCGTTACGAGTTTCAGACTCAATCGGACTGTGAGGTGATTCTTGCGTTGTACCGCGACAAAGGTGCCGCCTTTCTGGAAGATCTGAACGGCATCTTTGCTTTTGCCCTCTATGATACCGAGAAGGATATTTTCCTTATCGGTCGCGATCATATCGGTATTATCCCCCTGTACCAGGGCTGGGACAGCGATGGTGCCTACTATGTGGCATCCGAGCTGAAAGCACTGGAAGGGTATTGTAATAAGATTGAAGAGTTCCTGCCGGGACACTATTACTTCAGCCCGGATGAAAAAGCAACACGGTGGTATCTGCGTGACTGGATGGAGTATGAGAACGTGAAAGACAACGATTCCGATGTGGATGCCTTAAGGAAAGCGATGGAGGAGGCAGTACAACGTCAGCTGATGAGCGATGTCCCCTATGGAGTGCTGCTTTCGGGGGGGCTGGATTCCTCCATCATCTCGGCCATAGCCAAAAGATTTGCAGCAAAGCGTGTGGAGACTGATAACAGGGAGGATGCGTGGTGGCCGCAACTACATTCATTTGCCATCGGACTGAAGGGGTCACCCGACCTTGCCGCGGCAAGAAAAGTGGCTGCACACATCGGATCTATCCACCACGAAATAGAGTATACCATACAGGAAGGACTAGATGCCATACGCGATGTGATCTATCATATCGAGACCTACGATGTGACCACCGTCCGTGCCAGCACACCCATGTACATGATTGCACGCTATATCAAATCGATGGGCGTGAAGATGGTGCTTTCAGGTGAAGGGGCTGACGAGATCTTCGGTGGTTATCTCTACTTTCATAAAGCACCCAATGCGGAAGAATTCCACAAGGAGACAGTACGCAAACTGAGCAAGCTGCATCAGTACGACTGCCTACGTGCAAATAAATCACTTGCATCGTGGGGCGTGGAGGGTCGCGTGCCCTTCCTCGACAAAGAGTTTCTGGATGTGGCCATGCGGATTAATCCGAAAGCAAAGATGGCCGGAAACGGCAAAATTGAGAAACATATATTGCGACAGGCTTTTGCTGACTGCCTTCCGGCAGAGGTAGCCTGGCGTCAGAAGGAGCAGTTTTCCGACGGTGTGGGTTACAACTGGATCGACACCCTCAAAGAGATCGCCGGCCATAAAGTGACTGATGAACAGATGGTGAACGTGCATCATCGTTTTCCTATCAACCCGCCACTCACCAAAGAAGAGTATGTGTACCGGTCAATCTATTCAGAGCTGTTCCCTTCAGACTGTGCCGCACAATGCGTACCCTCTGTACCTTCTGTGGCATGCAGCTCTCCTGTTGCCCTGGAATGGGACGAAGCATTCCGGAAAAATGCCGATCCTTCCGGCCGCGCGGTAGGCACAGTCCATGACCATGGATACAAGTGAGCATCTCTGTTAAATTTCCTGTTGTGGCTCCCCTACCCCGGGAGCTCTGTATTTACCTGTTCGTATAATTTCATCTTTTTGATTTTTCTTGTGAGTAATACTAAATGTCTGAAAAAGAACCTCTCAAAAACAAACACCAATCGTTTGACATAAAATGAAGTTTTTTTCTTTCGTTTGTTAGAGAAAATTATCTATCTTTGACAAATTTAAAAGAAAGCAGATTGTGCACATGCACAGAGCTGATTAATAACACATTATCACAATTAAGTCTAAATACAAACATAATTTTAAAAAGTAATGGGTAATTCGGGATTTATGACTATCGATTTCATCATAGTCGGGGTATACATGATTCTCCTTATAAGTCTGGGGCTTTTCCTTTCCAGAAATAAGAAAGGAGTGGAAAAAACCGCCAACGACTATTTTCTGGCGGGGAATAAACTAACGTGGTGGGCTGTGGGTGCATCACTGATAGCAGCAAACATCTCTGCGGAACAGTTTATCGGGATGTCAGGATCAGGTTATAAGATTGGTATCTGCGTGGCTGCCTATGAAATCATGGCAGCGGTGACACTCATCATTGTGGCCAAGTTTTTACTGCCTGTGATGTTAAAAAGAAAGATCTATACCATTCCTCAGTTCCTGCGTGAACGCTACAATGATGGAGTGGGAATGGCATTTTCAGTATTCTGGCTATTCCTCTATATATTTGTGAATCTCACATCAGTAGCGTGGCTCGGTTCAATTGCCATTGAACAGATACTGGGATTGGAAGGATTCCGCATGCAAATCGTACTGATACTGTTTATCATCGCCGGTATCTATTCTATCTACGGAGGATTGGCCTCCGTGGCGTGGACTGATGTACTGCAGGTTATCTTCCTTATAGGAGGCGGATTAATCACTGCATACTTTGCCCTGGAGGCTGTCTCGGGTGAAGGAAAAGGAGCATGGGACGGTCTGACCATCATTTATGAAAAGATGAAAAGCATACCCAACGACACCCACTTCAACCTGATTGTGGACAAATCAAAATCACCCGATGCATTCAGGGATCTGCCCGGCATCGCCGCCATCGTAGGAGGGGTCTGGCTGACCAATATTGGCTATTGGGGCTTTAACCAGTATATCATACAGAAAGGTCTTGCAGCTAAAAGCATTAATGAAGCACAGAAGGGACTTATTTTTGCAGGCTTCCTGAAGATATTAATTCCTTTTATCGTGGTAATACCCGGTGTTACTGCCTTTATCATGTTCAATTATCCGCAGGATATCCCCGGTATTCAACAAGGTTATGTTGATCTGGGCGGGACGATCAATGTGTCTGATGATGCCTATCCCTGGCTGATCAGGAATTTTGCTCCGGTAGGTATCAAAGGGCTATCCTTTGCTGCCCTGTCAGCAGCGGTCATCTCTTCATTGGCTTCAATGCTCAACTCTACCTCTACCATCTTCACGATGGATATCTTCAAACAACATATCAAGAAAGATGCAACGGACAGACAACTGGTAAGAGTTGGTCGTATCGCGGCTTTTCTGGCACTGGTGATTGCAATCATCGCTGTTGAACCGCTACTGGGAGGATTAGACCAGGCATTCCAGTATATTCAGGAATATTCAGGCTTTATCTACCCGGGTATCATCGTGGTGTTTGGTTTAGGTCTGTTGTGGAAAAGAGCCTCATCGAAAGCTGCAGTATGGACATCCATCCTTACGATCCCTATGGGCGTGTTGTTTAAAATAGCGATGCCGGAGATGCCATTCCAGTTCAGAATGGGATATATCTTCATCATTCTGTTCATGGTATTTGTCGCCATCACTTTTGTAGACAGCACGAAAGTAGCATCAGAGGAGGTAGATGAAGCCGACAGAAAGAAGATGCTCAAATGGGCAAGAATCACACTCTTCTTCTCTCTGTTCTTCATTCTTTCAGCTACGATACATAAACTATTGTTAGTCAGCGGAAGCAGCAATGAATGGGTTGTCTATCTCGAGAACATTGGTTTTGAAGCTTTCTTTTTCTTTGGTTCACTTATATTTTCAATATCACTCTTTCTCTTCTCCAATGCCAATTCCAAGTACCGGGATAGTAAAGCTGTCCCCTTCGACCTGTCACTATTCAAAACGGATAAGGGTTTTGCATTAGGTGCACTTGGCATCTGTATCCTTGTAACAATAATTTATATCTTATTATGGTAATGAAACGAACAGTTCTTCCAGTCTGATAAATGAATCAAGCCATTAAGTTCAAAAGCTTTCTGGCTTGATTTTATTAATGGGTAAAATGTATGTATAAAAAAAATCTTCTGCTGTTTGTCATAATTGGAACTATATTTAGCTCCTATGGACAGAGTGCAGCAATTATTAATTCAGAGAACAGGCTCTCTGTAAATACAATTTCCGAAAAAGGAGCCTGGTGCTGGTTTGCCGATCCGCGAGCGTTGCACTATGAAAATGAGAGCGGCACCATCAATAGCACCTATATTGGTTATATCGATGTGCAGGGGTACATCAAGGCTACACAGATCGATCATCTTCTTAACAGGAGGAATGAGGTGATGATCCGTTCCTGGTTTCAGCCCGATGATCACAATAACCCCACCTTCCTGGTGCTGCCTGACGAACGGATTATGATTTTCTACGCGCGTCATACCGACGAGCCCTGTTTCTATTACCGGGTGTCACGGGAGCCGGGTGATATCACCACACTAGGAAGCGAGATAAGACTGGAGACAGATTACAACACCACCTACCCTTCCCCTTTCATCCTTTCCGATGATCCTGAGCATATCTACCTCTGCTGGAGAGGGATTGGATGGCACCCCACCATTGCCCGGCTAACTCTCCCTGATGCGCAGGACAAAGTGACGTTCGACTGGGGACCCCATCAGATAGTCCGCTCCATGAATGGAGCAGGAGGTGTAAGGCCTTATGCCAAATATGCCTCCAACGGCAGAGATAAGATCTATCTTGCCTACACTTCCACCCACCCCGACAATCAGCATGAGAATCACATCTATTTCAATTATCTGGATATTCACAGTAAAGAGCTGAAGGATATCAAAGGGAACAGGCTGTCAGTTGTTGGAGATCCTCTCCTCCATGATGTGAACACTTCACCCGCTTACAGAGAAAAACATCCCTTCGCGGTGGTCGACAGTTCACCTTATCGCAACTGGATATGGGAGCTGACACTCGATCAAAACGAAAATCCCGTGATGGCAACGGTAGGCATCAGTCACGACAAGTCATCGCACGATTATTATCATATCCGCTGGAAAGGCAACAGGTGGCAGAAAACATTTCTCTCGAATGCAGGTGGACACTTTCATCAGTCGCCCGATATAGAGCAATGTTACAGCGGAGGGATGGCGATAGAGAAGCACAATCCGCAGATCATCTACGGATCGGTTCCGGTAGCAGGTAAACATGGACCGGTATATGAGCTTAAGAGGTTCACTGTAGCCAGTGACGGAAGTTCTGTGGCGGTGGAGCAGATCACATTCAACTCCGCGAAGAACAACATACGTCCATTTGTTGTTGCCGGCAGACCGGATGATTCATCGCTGCTGTGGATGCAGGGCGATTATTACGACTGGATTGTAAGTGCTGTACGGCCACTGGGATTCCCGACAGCCATCCGGACCAGTATACCAATCCCTCATAGTATGGTTGATCTGAAAACAGGAATGATATACAGCAACAGTGATGTAAAAGTATCTGATACCAACAGATTGAAGATAACAGTACCTGAATCAAAATCATTCACCATTGCAATGGAATTATCTCCCGACTCAACAGAATACCATGGTGATATCCTCACCTTTGCCGGGGTGACCTATTCACTCCCTGAAGAGGAGCGCGCAGTACCATTGTTGAAAGCCGGCAAGAGAGCTTATGTGAGCAGCAATATCCTTGGAAACTCCGACAGATGGCAGGAGAAAGCAAGGAATACCAACGGCCAATGGTACCTGCAGGTCAAACCCGACACATTCAGGCTGGTGATCACCTACGAACAGGGAACACTGCGTACCTACATCAATGGATTAATTGATCAGTCTGTGGAAATAGATGGGTTATCACTCACAGATATTGCAGCAGGGGGCATCAGAGGTGCAGCAGATGAACTGAGAATCTACAACCGTGCTCTCACACAGGATGAAATACAATCTCTGTGTGTGCCTTTTCAGTGAACCAATCAAGAATCTACCGATCCTGAAAACCGTTCAATATACTCACTCGGGCGCATACTGAACTCTTTCTTGAAGCAGGAGCTGAAATATTTTGGGTCGTTAAAGCCGACTGCGTAGGCCAGATCGGAAATCCTGATACCCCTGTTTTGATTCATGATCCGGCATGCAGCTTTCATTCTGATATTGGTAATAAAGGCAGAACTGTTTAAACCGGTGAGTGTCTTCAACTTGTTATAAAGGGTTGATTTACTCACGTTCATCTCCTCAGAGAACTGTTGCTGGTCGAAAGATGAGTCATCGAGATGACGGTTTACACAGTCGATGGCCCTCTGCAAAAAATCCTCATCCAGGTTGGTGAAATTCATCTCTTTCATGTCGAAGACCAGCTGGCTCTTGAAGTCACGGGCAATCCGTTCACGGTTCTTAAGTAGATTTTTTATCCTGGCGTGCAGTACATTCAGATTAAAAGGTTTGCTGATAAACGCATCGGCCCCCGACTCATAGGCATCGGCACGGTCTTTCTCATCCTTCTTCGCGGTCAGCAAGATAATAGGTATGTGACTGTATTCAATATTGCTCTTCAGCAATTTACACAATTCAATCCCGTCAATCTCCGGCATCATGATATCTGAAACAATGAGGTCAATCTTTTCATGTTCCAGCATCAATAAAGCCTCTTTTCCGTTCATGGCGGTGTAGACCTGGTAGTCGTTACTCAACAACCGCTGAATCAACTGGAGGATCTCTTCATTGTCCTCCACCGCCAGCACGGAAGGGAGCTTCATCTGTTTTTTGTCAGTGATCACTGTTCCGGCACTTATTTCGTTCTCGTCAACAACCATATCGGGCTGGCCTGTTTGCTCTGAGAGATCGATCTCCGACTCTTCAAAGTAGGAAATATCGATGGGAAGAACCACGATGAACTCACTCCCCTGACCCGGCTCACTGACAACTTCAATGGTACCGTGAGAAAGGGTCACGAGATCTTTCACCAGCGACAGTCCTATACCCGTCCCGGTGGTTTTGTGGCGACGATAGTCTCCTTCGTAAAACCGTTTGAATAACATCTGCTGCTCCTCCTTCGGAATGCCTGCACCGTCATCTTTCACCGAGATGAGTATCTGATCTCTCTCCACTGAATAATAGGAAAGTGTGAGCTGTATGGAACCACCCTCCTGCACATACTTGGCAGCATTGGAGATAAGATTATAGAGTATCTTATCCAGCTTGTCAATATCAAACAATCCCTGAATATTTACCGGGTCACTCAGAAAGGAGAAATGAATCCTCTTTTTCCGGATCAGTGAATAAAATGAATCGGCAGAGTTCCTCACAAACTCAGAGATATTCCCAAAAGAGACACGCAGCTGGAGGTTCCCCGATTCAGCCTTCCTGAACTCAAGGATCTGTTGCAACAATCGGGTCAGCCGCTGAATATTGCGAGACATGGTTGAATATAAACTATCGCTGCGGGGGGCTGATTGTTGCAGCTCATCTACAGTGGCCGAAATAATGGTGAGTGGTGTCAGGAACTCATGGGTTACGTTGGTAAAAAACTGAAGCTTGGCATGATTCAGCTCTCCTGCCTTAGCCTGTTCCATCTCTCTGTATCGCAGCTGATTACGAAGATGTAATCGGTTTATCACATTCCGGTAGATTATGTAACCTGATAGGAGCAGCAGACAGGCATAGATTAGAAAAGCCCACCATGAAAGCCATAAAGAAGGTAACACCACTATCTTCAACCGCTTGACCTCATCGTTCCATACACCATGATGAGCTGTTGCTTGTAAGAGAAAAGTATAGTTTCCGGCGGGAAGGTTATTATAGTAGGCTGTGTTCTGGGTTGCATCGCTATACCTCCATTCAGGGTCGAATCCTTCCAGTTTATAGGCATACCTGTTCAGATTAGGATGTTTAAAGTTCAACGAGGCAAAATGAATACTGAAGTTATTATATCTGTGCGGTATAGTGATGCGTTCAGAAAAAGAGGGTGTAACAGCCGAGATGGAGTGGGCAACCTCAGGTTCCAGATCGGAGAAAGATCGGTTATTAAACTCTATATCTGTAATATAGAAAGGTGACTGAACTATATCTGCATTGACCCTTGCCGGGGAGAAGCAGGCCAGTCCTTTATATCCTCCGAAATAGAGCTTCCCATTGTAGCTGTATGATGACTTAGGTATAAAAAAATTATCATGCAAACCGTCTGCAATAGTATAGATACGATAGCCCGTAAGGTCATCCCCCTCATCAAACGAGAGTCTTACAAGGCCTTTGTTGGTGCCAATCCATAGGTTGCCCTCTTCATCCTCCCTGATTGAATTGATCATACTTCCCAGGATGGAGCTATGTGGCGATTTGTCAATGAACCTATCTGTTTCCGGATGATAGAGATAGAGCTTTCCGCTCTCTGCCCCGGCCCACAAACGGCTTGATGAATCCAGGAACAACATGTTGAATGTGTTGGAGGTGACCCTGTTGTTCTCCCTGGTGTAATTGCGAAAGATCAGATCATCCGGTTTACGTGGATCACCTTCCACGCTGATAAGGCCATCGTTGATGGTGGCGATCCAGATCTTCCCCTTTCCATCCTCCGTGATATGGATCATGGCAGAATTTTCCAGTTCTCTGCCCTCAACAGTTATCTCATTGAATGTCCTGCCTGTTCCGTCACTGAGACGCAGACCCAGACCCTGCTGGGTGCCGATCCACCAGTTCTGCTGCCGATCCACATAGAGACTGCGAATACGATCCTCTCTGATAAAATCGCTATTATGTGAAGTAAAGGTCTCTACCGGCGCTCCTTTCCGGTAATGCCACAACCCGTCACCATAGGTAGCGAATAGTAGTCCATCGCCATCAGACTCACTGATCTCATAGATGGTAGACTGCATGAAACCGTTGAATTCAGGCATTTCCGATTGCCGGATGATCTTTTGTGTCTGTTGGTCATAATAAACAATCCCATAGGTTCCCACACTCATCCACATATTTTCATTTTGGTCCAGTAAAACAGAACGGATGGCTGCGGTGGGCATCTCGGGAAGATGTACCTGAAAGAAATCAAACAATGGCTGTTCGGTATTCGTGAACATCACCCCGCCGCCAATGGTGCCAATCCAGATATTTCCGCTGTTGTCATTGATGATGGAGTTGATCTCGTTGCTGGGCAATTTGTTTGTTTCATGAAAGGTGTTATAATTGATAAAGGTTTCCGGATAATCATAATCCAGGATACTGAGTCCGCTCCGCGTACCCACCCATAGCGTTCCGGTATGCGGATCTTCACAGATATCATACACAATGTTGTCCGACAAGCTTGTGGGAAGTGAATCATCATGGAGATAGGTTTTCCAGCTAAAACGATCCATCTCACGGGGATGTTCCAACAGATGCAATCCCCCCTCCCATGCACCCACCCAGATATTCTCCCTGCTGTCCTGGTAGATGACATGAGCTGAGTTGCGCGGATTCAGCCGGGGATAAGTATATATGATGTTCTTTGTGGGCGAGAATCGATAGAGTCCACTGTTCCACGTACCTATCCAGATCTCGTTCTTATTGTCCTCATAAATAGATTTTACCGGGGCGGTAATCGGTAAATCCCCCATATTCAACGTGGAGTGATGAACAAAACTACCGCTATCTCTGTCAAATACAAACAAGCCATCATCCAGTCCTATCAGCACACGATTCCCGCCGGTGATAAGGATGGAAGCGACAACCTTACTGGTACTGTTATGGATGGGTATCACCTCAAAGAGTCCACTGGATTTGTCAAACCTGCTCATACCGCTGGCAGTACCAATCCACAGGCTGCCACTGTTGTCATCTGCCAGGCAGTAAATATTATTATCTGACAGATGGTGTGAATTGGGCAGGTCGGATCTGAACACCGTGATCCGGTATCCGTCATACTTGCAGAGACCATTGCGTGTGGCAAACCACATGAAACCTTCCCTGTCCTGATATACTTTCTGAACTTCGCTGGTGGGCAGTCCCTCCGTCGTGTTCAGAATCCTGAAATCCAGCAGCGGTAAACCGGTTACATTCTCCGATTTCAACAGTCCGGCATAAAGAAAGAGCACAGCAAGTAAACCAGATAAACGACAGATAGCACCAACCTTCATCAAATCACCTTTCATCAATACTGTTTTTTACAAAAATAGACATTATCTTTCAGATCACCCTTAAGGATACATCCTTTAACAAGCTATCAGAATGAAACAACTACCCGGAAAATCCTTAAAATTCCACCTTTTTGAATGATGATTAGTGTACGCTCTTTTAGTTTGACATTACCTTTACGATTCTATTCTCCCTTTTATGTGGTATCTTAATTCACTTGCAGAAAAATAATGACAATTAATAATAAATCGTATGAACAAAAAACATCTTTGGATTGCCATAACTTTCTTGGCAAGTTTACTAACTTCAACTGCACAGACTCCCGACTGGGAGAATCCGGAACGCTTCGAAATCAACAAGGAGCCGGCACGTGCCACTGCCATGCCATACAACGCCGAGTCGCTGGCAATAGCAGACCAATATGAACAATCACCATGGTATCTCTCTCTTAACGGAACATGGAAGTTCAACTGGGTGATGCGCCCGGCAGAACGACCCCTGGATTTTTTCAGAGATGATTACGACACCCGCCACTGGGGAGAAATAGAGGTCCCCGGTAACTGGGAGCTGCAGGGATATGGCACACCCATATACACTAACGTTGCCTATGTGTTCCCAGCCAACCCACCCTACGTGACGCATGAGGACAACCCGGTGGGGAGCTACAAGCGTACATTCAAACTGCCTGAATCATGGGACGGCAGACGAATCTTCCTCCACTTCGAGAGCAGTGCCACAGCTATGTATATCTGGATTAACGGTGAGAAAGTGGGATACAGCCAGGTGACCAAAATGCCTGCCGAGTTCGATATCACAGAGTATGTAAAAGGAGGGAACAACACAATTGCCGTCGAAGCATACAGGTGGAGTGACGGCTCCTATCTTGAAGATCAGGATTTCTGGCGCCTGTCGGGATTTGATCGTGGCATCTACCTCTACAGTACAGATCAGGTGCGGATACGTGATTTCTATGTCACCCCCGGGCTGGACAACGCCTACAAGAACGGCACACTGGAGGTGGAGGTGGAGCTGACGAACAACCTCTCCCCTGATGCAGAGATGCAGCTGGAGCTGGTGTTGATGGACCGTGACGGTAAAAAAATTGTCTCTCAGACTGAACGTGCGACAGTGAAGGGAAAAGGAACAGGAAAGCTGCGTTTCAACCGAAAAGTTTCATCTCCCCACCTCTGGAGTAATGAATCACCCTATCTCTATACAGTACTGCTCAACCTGCGAAATAAGGAGGGCCGTTTGATTGAATCCACCTCTGCCAAAACCGGATTCCGGCGGGTGGAGATCAGGAATGCACAGCTGATGCTGAATGGCAAGCCCCTGATGGTGAGAGGAGTCAACCTGCATGAACATCACCAGCATACCGGACACTTTGTGGACCGCGAAACAATGCTTCAGGACATACGTCTGATGAAACAGTTCAATATCAATGCCGTACGCATGAGTCATTACCCTCACAGCACCCTCTGGTACCAGCTTTGTGATGAATACGGCCTGCTGGTATGTAATGAAGCCAATATTGAGACACATGGCATGGGAGCAGAGTGGCAGGGAGGATTCGACCGTAGCAAACACCCCGCCTATCTACCTGAATGGGCACCGGCACACCGCGACCGTATCATTCGTATGTTTGAACGTGACAAGAACCACCCCTCGGTGATCATGTGGAGCATGGGAAATGAGTGTGGCAACGGACCGGTTTTTTACGATATGTATCATTGGCTGAAAGAGCGCGACCCCTCACGTCCGGTCATGTTCGAGCAGGCTGGACAGAATGAGAACACCGATATTGTGGCACCCATGTATGCCGGTTTCGGCTCTATAGGTGAGTACGCAGCCCGCACCGATGTAACCCGCCCTTATATCATGTGTGAGTTTGCCCACGCCATGGGTAACAGCCTCGGCAATTTCCCGGAGTACTTCGAACTGTTCGACACAGCTCCTCATATGCAGGGCGGATTCATCTGGGACTGGGTAGATCAGGGCCTGGCAACGACAGATGAGAGTGGCCGTTCCTACTGGGGTTATGGCGGTGACTTCGGAGCAGCACATTACACCCACGACGAGAACTTTTGCATCAACGGGGTAGTAAACCCTGCCCGTGAACCACATCCGGGCCTGTATGAGGTAAAAAAAGTCTTTCAGGACATCCTCTTCAAAGAAAAAGAGCTCGAAAAAGGAGTTGTTACCGTCACCAACCGGTTTCTGTATAACAACCTGAATCAGTATGACTTCCGTTGGGAATTAACCCACAACGGAAATGTGACCGCTCAGGGGCCCATCAGTATTGAACTTCCGGCCGGAGAAAGCAAAGAGGTGAAGATCCCGATTCCGGAGGTCACACCCGAGGCGGGAAGCGAGTATTTTCTCAATATATTTGCTACGATCCGCACACCGCAACCGATGCTCTCTACCGGTCATGAGATAGCCCGTGAGCAGTTCGCATTCACCACCAACAACTGGTTCACAGAGACAAAAGAGAATAAGGAGGTCACTACAGCAACAGTAAACAGAGAGAGAGGGATGATCACATACAACAGTGGCGATGTAACCATTCACTTCCGGGAAAGTACGGGCGAGTTGTCAGCTTACATCCACAAAGGCACAACATTACTGCGTGGTGCTCCCCGTCCTCATTTCTGGCGTGCCCCCACCGACAATGACTACGGGAACCGTATGCCTGCAATCTCAAACATATGGCGCAATGCTGGAGAAAACAAAGAGGTGATCGCTGTCAATGTGGAGGAGAAGAATCAGGTATTGACAATCACAACCAACTACCAGCTGAAAGATGTCTCTTCACCCTATACCATCACATACACCGCCCTGCCCGACGGACGTCTACTGGTCAACGGCAGTTGGGAGGCCGGCAGAGAGAGTTTGCCGGAGATACCACGTTTTGGAATGCAGATGCGTCTGCATAAACAATATGACCACTTCAGCTGGTATGGACGCGGCCCCTGGGAGAACTATGCCGACCGAAAAACAGCAGCACAGATAGGAACATACAACAGCAGCGTAGCAGATCAGTATGTGCCCTATGTACGCCCACAGGAAAACGGATACAAAACAGATGTGCGATGGCTCACGCTGACCAATGAAGCAGGTGAGGGTATCCGCATTGAAGGGATGCAGCCACTGGGTGTCAGTGCCCTCCATTATCTTCCGGAAGATTTTGATGCCGGACTGACTAAAAAACAGCAGCATCTCAATGATATCAATCCCCGCAATGAGGTGATCCTGCATGTGGATATCAATCAGCGCGGTTTAGGAGGAGAAGACAGCTGGGGCAGACTGCCACATGAGCAATACAGGCTCAAAGAAGACAGGTATGCTTACGGGTTTGTGATCATGCCGGCTGAAAAGTGATATCCTCACAGCTGGCAGATACTTTTTGGCAACAGTTTTATAGGTCAGCAGGCAGATAGCTGCAACAGGCCATTTAATATATTTTTACAAATAATGAAGCTATTTGAAATATCGCACCTCCCCTCATCGGGAGGATGCGGTATTTTTAAATGATATATTTCAATGAAACTATTTCCTCAAACAAAAACAGGAGCAACACAGGCTTCAGAAAGTGACATGACGACCACTTATTACTGAATACCTGGGAGTTACAGCAGAAAAGAAAGAGTGTTAAAATTTAGGCTCACTCCTATCTTCACTAATATTCTACCTTTATTAATGATATTTGGAGCTTATTCATTCACACTGAAGCTATCTTTGCCTGCTCACTGAACAAACCATATTTATAAAAAAATGATGATGACGCGAACCTGAAATTAGCAACACTTAACAACATTACTAAATTACTAACAAAATACAAGATTTACCCAAACCTTCTATTGAAAAATATTTATTCGTATGTGACGAAAAAGCTTAAATACTCAACTCAAATAATAATTGTAATAATCACTCAACCTGCCGTACAGAATCCGGCAATAAAAATTACCTAAAAATCTTATGTATAAACTAAAGACATTCTTTTTATTTACAGTCATAAACCTGTTCTGTTTTATGACCTACGCCCAGAACATTGTTAGGGGTAACGTCGCTGATGAAGAAGGCGAGGCCGTAATCGGTGCCAGCATACTGCAAAAAGGTACCTCCAATGGTACGGTTACCGACATCGACGGAGACTTCTCCTTCAGCGCTCCCATTGGATCAACCCTTCAAATAAGCTATATCGGCTACATCACGCAGGAGGTAGCAGTGACAAGTCAGTCCTTAAACATTGTGCTTCTGGAAGACACAAGAACACTCGACGAAGTGGTCGTGGTGGGCTTTGGTACACAGAGAAAGGTGAATCTTACCGGATCGGTAGGCATAGCCACTGCTGAGGATATTGAATCAAGACCAGTAAACACGGTATCTGATGCGCTCCAGGGGATTATCCCCGGGTTGCAGCTGACCCATAATGCGGGCGATATCGAGTCGAATATGTCTATCAGAATCCGTGGTACCGGCACCATCGGTGAAGGCTCCAGCGATAGCCCACTGGTGTTGATCGACGGCATGGAGGGTGATATCAACCTGCTCAATCCGGAGGATGTAGAGTCAATCTCAGTACTCAAGGATGCTTCCGCGTCATCTATCTATGGTTCACGCGCTGCTTTCGGTGTGATACTGATCACAACCAAGAAAGGTAGTGAAGGGAAAACCATGGTGAACTATAACAACAGCTTCCGCCTTACCAGCCCCATAAGTATGCCGGAGATGATGGACTCCTACACTTTTGCCAACTATTACAACCAGGGTGCACTGAATGCCGGATGGGGTACCATCTTTAATGATGCGACGATGAAAAGGATGATGGATTTCCAGGCGGAAGGCGGCACCAGCACCGGAGGTCTACTGACCGACGGTAAAGTATGGGGAAAGCCCGCGGGAGACCCATTTACCACAGGATATGCCAATACTGACTGGTACAATGAGCTCTATCGTGACAATGCACTCTCACAGAACCACAACCTCAGCATCAGCGGGGGTAGTGAGAAGCTGAACTATTATGCCTCTCTCGGATATCTGAATAATAACGGGATGCTTCGCCACGGCTCTGATGGTCAGGACAGGTACAATGCTTCCGGAAAAATCAGCGCCCGTCTGGCTGACTGGGTGACATTCAACTACAGCATGCGACTGATACGGCAGGATCTTAACCGTCCCACCAATTTCGGTGGCGGATTCTACGAGAAAATAGGACGTCAGACATGGCCCAACCTACCAATATATGATGAAAACGGCTTCTACCACAATAGTAATGGTGATACACCGGCAATGATGCTTGCTCTGGGTGGTGAGCGACAGGCACAGACCGACAGGGTCTATCAACAGGCAGCATTCATCCTGGAGCCGATAGAGAACTGGCGTACACACGTTGAATTCAACTACAGTATCTATAACCAGGATGTACGTCAGACCGGACTGCCCTACTACAATCATGATGTGGAGGGAAATGTCATTGACACCCAGGGCACCTCAAGTCTTCACCAGTCATACAGAAAAGAAAACTATATGAACTGGAACATCTATTCAGACTACTCATGGACCATGGATGATTCCCATAACTTCAAAACAATGGTCGGTTTCCAGGGAGATGAACAAAAACAAAGCTCCTTCTCTGCCACCGGCTATGGCTTACAGGCCGAGAACCTGCCGGAACTTAATCTGGTTTCAGGTGTGGACGGACAGGGTGTGGACAGGGAAGCAGAGATTGCAGGGTATCGCAACCAGTGGTCAACTGCAGGTTTCTTTGGCCGTATCAACTATGACTATGAAGGGCGCTATCTGGCTGAGGCCAATCTGCGGTACGACGGTTCTTCACGTTTTCGCAGAGGAAACAGATGGACCTGGTCTCCCTCCTTCTCTCTGGGATGGAACATTGCCCATGAAGGATTCTGGGAAGATATGGTCGACGTAGTCAACCAATTCAAGGTGCGCGGATCTTATGGCGTACTGGGCAACCAGAGTACCACCGGATGGTATCCCACCTACCGTACCATGACAATCAACTCACAGGCAGGAAACTGGCTGCAGTCGGGAACCCGTCCAAACACCGCATGGGTGAACAACCTGGTAAGTACCTCTCTCACATGGGAGACGATACGCACCTGGAACATCGGCCTCGACTGGGGCATGTTCAACAACCGCCTGACAGGTACTTTCGAAACTTTCGTACGATTCACCGACGATATGGTGGGGCCGGCCATGGAACTCCCTGCAACACTGGGACTCTCAGCACCAAGCTCCAACAACAGTGACCTGAAGACGGTGGGTAATGAGATTACTCTCACCTGGAGAGATCGCATCTCCAGTGACTTCAGTTATGGTATCACACTCAATGTTCACGATGCCAGAACCTTTATCCGCAGTTATCCCGGCAACACAACGAAATCGATATGGAACTACAATAACGGTCGTGAGATTGGCGAAATTTGGGGATATGAAACAGCTGGTATTGCAAAAACACAGGAAGAGATGGATGCCCATCTCGAGGCTGTGGGTGGACAAACAGCTCTCGGCTCTGAATGGTCGGCAGGAGATATCATGTATGCCGACGTCGACGGCAAGCCGGGCATCAGCGCGGGGGCAGAGACACTGGGCGACCATGGTGACCTGAAGGTGATTGGCAACAGCACACCCCGCTACTTCTTCGGGGCTGATCTTACAGCCAATTACAAAGGTTTCGATGTGCGTGCCTTCATCCAGGGTATTGGTAAACGTGATTATTTCACCGGCAGTCCTATTTTCTGGGGTGTCACCAGCAACCAGTGGTGGTCAGCAGCACTTGGAGCACATCAGGACTATTTCCGTCCGAACGATATCGGGCTTGAGGGTAGAGTAATCGCGGCCAACACCGACTCCTATTTCCCACGTCCTGTATTCGGCACCAGCAAGAACCAGCAAAGACAGACTCGTTATCTGCAGAATGCCTCCTATATCCGTCTGAAAAACCTGCAGCTTGGTTATACCATCCCGGTACATCTCAGCCAGAAAGCAGGCATCTCCAACTGTCGGCTGTTCGTTTCGATCGATAATCTCCTGACAGGTACCAACCTGCTGAAGGTATTTGACCCGGAAACAATTGACGGCGGGTACGAGAGCTATGGAAACGCATATCCCCTGGCACGTACATTCTCGTTTGGGATATCTACATCATTTTAAAAAACCATAAATTATTATCCGATGAAACTTATTAATTATAAATATCTATTCAACATCATTCTGATGACAGTACTCTTTGCCGGCGTCACATCCTGTGATGACTTCCTGGACAAAGAACCCATGTCGAACATCTCCCCGGAGAAATTTTACTCCTCCGCCTCTCAGCTGGATGCGATACTGATGGATCTCTATCCCAACATCCTTCCCGGGCACTCCAACTGGAGCTATGGCATTTACGGGGAAGACAACGGAACGGATAACCAGATAGGTGTCACAGCGCACAACCGCTACACAACTGACCGCTGGCTGGTACCCAACAGTGAGTCAAACAACTGGGCATTCAACCGCATCTATCATATGAACTTCTATCTCAACCAGACACTCCAGAAGTTCGGGGAGAACATGGATGGCTCTGAGTCGGTGATTACCGGCAACTCAGCCCATGTGAAACATTATATCGGTGAAATGTACTTTCTTCGCGCATTTGAATATTTCAAGAAGCTGCAGATGTTCGGCGACTTCCCTATCATCACCGAACCACTACCCGATGATATTGAAGTACTTACAGAAGCCAGCAAACGCTCACCACGCAATGAAGTAGCACGCTTCATCCTGGAGGACCTGGACAAGGCATATGCATATATGGGCGAGACAGATTTGAATACTACCCGTATTAATAAAGATGTAGCCTTACTGCTTAAATCGAGGGTAGCCCTCTTTGAGGGAACATGGCTGAAGAACTTCAAGGGTACAGCTTTCGTGCCGGGGGGAGAAAACTGGCCGGGAGCAGAACAACACCCAAGTTACAGCTATCCCGCGGGAAGCATCGACGGTGAAGCCACCTGGTTCCTCACACAGGCAGTTGATGCTGCCAGGATTGTGGGAGATAAATACAAGGGCAGCCTCACACCCAACAGCGGCAACCTGCAGCAATCACCCGATGAGCCGGAGAACCCTTACTACAACATGTTTTCAGGTGAAGATCTCTCTGATTACCCCGAAGTGATGTTGTGGCGTCAATATGGACGCGGTCTGGTTACTCATAATGTCAACTCGGCAGCTGGCAGGGGTAACTACCGTATCGGACTGACCAGGGGTTATGTACAGAATTTCCTGATGGCCGACGGGACACCGGTGTATACCCACGGTGCATATGATGAAGGCAACGGATACTATATGGGAGACAAGACCATCGCAGATGTACGTGCCAATCGTGACAGCCGCCTCTCCCTGTTCCTCAAAGAGCCGGGACAGAAGAATATCCTCTTTGAGCCCGATAACCAGGAAGGTACAGAAGCAGTGATGACAGAACCCTTCCCGGCCATCACGCTGGGTGACACCGAACGTGGCTATGCTACCGGATACGCTCTCCGCAAGGGTGGCTCACTCAACAGAAAACACTACGCCAACGGTGGAGGATTTACTGCAGCCATCGCATTCCGATCGGTTGAAGCATTGCTGAACTATATTGAAGCAAGCTACCTTCTTAACGGAACCATCGATGCAACAGCAGCCGACTACTGGAGATTGATCCGCGAAAGAGCTGGTGTAGATACTGATTTCAACAACACCATCGCATTGACCGACATGAGCAGGGAAGCAGAAAATGACTGGGGTGCCTACACCGCCGGAACAGTAATCTCAGACCCCACACTCTATAATATCCGTCGTGAACGCCGCAGTGAGCTGCTGGCAGAAGGATTCCGTTATATGGACCTCCGCCGCTGGCGTTCTATGGATCAGCTGATTGAGACACCTCACCACATGGAAGGATTCCATCTCTGGAACACACCGATGCAGGAGTGGTATAATGAAGGGGAGCTCACTTACGATGAAGGGACAAACTCAACTGTTTCTCCTCCGGAGAAGAGTGAATACCTCCGTCCCTTTGAACGTTACTCCGGACAGGCTGGCTACAATGGATGTACATGGAGAATGGCCCACTATCTTGAACCGATCATGATCAAGCAGTTTCTGCTCACCTCTCCCGGAGGAAGTGACCCGGCAGAGTCGACCATCTACCAAAACCCCTACTGGCCACTGGAAGCAGGCGTACCGGCCAGCAATTGAATGAAGTAATGATGAAATGACAAGATAAATCGGGTAGTCAGCGTTTGAATTAACGTTGCCTACCCGATTTTTTTTACTTTTTAATTAAAAATTGAAAAACAATTATTATTTTTAATATTCCAATTCTATATTATTGAAAAACAGGTTTTTTGTAAGATAAAAGAGCGAATCCTCTTATTCTTAGTACCAACACATAACATATCTCTTTGCAATGAACAAGATTAAAATGATTGCCTTCTATACCGTTATTCTGCTGCTGAATGTAGCCTATGGCTGTAATTCAACTTCAAGGGTACAGGCATCGAGTACTCAACCGGCTCAAGCCAGAGCCGAAGCATTGGATGTAATTAATAAGGCAAATGATTACTGGCAATTAAACAACCCCGATCACGGTGATGCGTTCTGGCACCGTGCAGCTTATCACACCGGCAATATGGCAGCGTATGAGGTGACAAAAAAAGAGGAGTACCTCCGCTTTTCCGAAGCGTGGGCTCAGAAGAATGATTGGAAAGGGGCTCAGTCAGAACAGAAAGAAAACTGGAAGTACGCATACGGGGAAACGGATGAATATGTACTTTTTGGTGACTGGCAGATCTGTTTTCAGGTCTATGCCGACCTCTATAACCTGTCACCGGCAGATCATAAGATCGCACGTGCCATGGAAGTGATGGAGCATCAGATGAACACACCACAGAACGACTACTGGTGGTGGGCCGACGGTCTCTACATGGTGATGCCGGTGATGACGAAATTATACCAGATAACACACGATGAGCTCTATCTCAATAAACTTCACGACTACTTCAGTTTTGCAAGAGAGCTGATGTATGATGAAGAGGCAGGTCTCTTTTACAGAGATGCCAAATACCTCTATCCGAAGCATCAGACAGCAAGCGGGAAGAAAGATTTCTGGGCTCGTGGTAACGGATGGGTGTTCGCCGGACTGGCAAAAGTGCTGGAAGATTTACCCGCGAGCGATCCTCATCGCGATGAGTATATTCAAATATTCCGGAAGATGGCCTCATCGCTGAAAGCATCACAACAGGCCGAAGGATACTGGTCGAGGAGTATTCTCGATCTGCAGCAGGCACCCGGTTATGAAACCAGTGGTACTGCGTTCTTTCTCTACGGCTATCTGTGGGGTATCAATAACGGTTATCTGAATGAGCAGGAGTATACTCCCGTCGCAGAGAAAGCATGGAGCTATCTGACAACCATCGCCCTCCAGGAGGACGGAAAGGTGGGATATGTGCAGCCTATTGGCGAGAGGGCCGATCAGCACAAAAACGTAGGTCCGGAAACAACAGCCGACTTTGGTGTAGGTGCCTTCCTTCTTGCAGCTTCTGAGATGGTGAAGTATGCCCAATCGAAAAGTTCCTTCACCCCCGGTGCAATCTGGCGGGACAACCAGGGCAATCATATCAACGCACATGGCGGAGGCATTCTCTACCACGATGGCACCTACTACTGGTACGGGGAACATCGTCCTCACAGAGGTTATATCACCGAAGAGGGAGTCACCTGCTATACGTCTGAGGATCTCTATAACTGGAAGAATGAAGGGGTGGTAATGCCGGTTTCAGTGGATGAAGAGAGTCCCATCGCGAAAGGATGTATCATTGAGCGGCCTAAAGTGATCTATAATGAGGCCACGAAGAAGTTTGTGATGTACTTCCATCTCGAACTGAAGGGGCAGGGATATGCTGCCGCGCAGTATGGTGTTGCAACAAGTGATTCTCCCACGGGACCTTTCACCTACCTGAAATCGTCACGGGTAAACAGCGGACACTGGCCGCTCAACATGTCAGGCGAAGAGCAGCAGCTGAAGGTTACCATTGATGATCATGCTGAATGGTGGACACCGCAATGGAGCAAGGATGTGAACGAGGGGATGTTCGTACGGCGTGATTTTCAGGGAGGACAGATGTCGCGCGATATGACACTGTTTGTTGATGAGGACCGGAAAGCGTATCATATCTACGCCTCGGAGGAGAATCTGACACTGCAGATAGCAGAGCTGTCGGACGATTACCTGAGTCATAGCGGCCGCTATATACGCGTGGAAGCGGGTGGTCATAACGAAGCACCGGCAATCTTCAAGAAGAATGGACGTTACTTTATGATTACCTCCGGTTGCACCGGATGGGAACCCAACGCTGCACGTCTGCTGGTGGCCGGTGAGATCATGGGAGAATGGAACGTAATGCCCAACCCTGCAAGAGGAGAAGGAGCTGAACGCACCTTTGAATCACAAAGTACCTTCATCCTGCCGGTCGCCGGCAAAGAGGATGCTTTTATCTTTATGGCCGACAGGTGGAAACCACGAAGCCTGGGCGACAGCCGTTATATCTGGCTGCCGGTGCTGTTCGAAAACGGATACCCCATACTCAGATGGATGGAAAACTGGTCGCTCGCTATTTTTGATGATCTGACTGCCGACAGGAACAGTCCCCCTGAATATGATGGTTACAGCCTGGTGTGGAGTGACGAATTTGAGAATGAAGGAAGGCCCGATACCAACGTATGGTCTTTCGAGAAAGGATTCGTAAGGAACAATGAACTGCAGTGGTATCAGGAGGAGAATGCTCTCTGCAAGGAGGGTATCCTTACTATCTCGGCACGCAGGGAGACCGCGGAGAATCCAATGTATGAAGAGGGAAGCAACGACTGGAGAAAAAGCAGAAGCCATGTCGGATACACCTCATCATCAATCAAAACCCAGAGTAAAAAGGAGTTTCTCTATGGACGCTTCGAGGTCAGGGCACGGATACCTGTTGCCGGAGGATCCTGGCCGGCCATATGGACACTGGGAACTGATATGGAGTGGCCCTCAAACGGCGAGATAGATATCATGGAGTACTACCTTATCGACGGCGAGCCCCATATCCTGGCTAATACCGCGTGGGGGACGGATCAACGCTACAACGCCATGTGGGACAGCTCCGCTACTCCCTTCACCCATTTCACCAAAAAAGATCCGCACTGGGCCGATAAATTTCATATCTGGCGCATGGACTGGGATGAAGAAGCTATCCGCCTCTACCTCGACGGGGAACTGCTGAACGAAACACTCCTGAGTGAGACCATCAACGGATCACTGGGTGATTTTAAAAACCCCTTCCAGCAACCCCACTACCTGCTCCTGAACCTGGCAATCGGCGGTCAGCACGGCGGCACACCCGATGAAGCCGCTTTTCCGCTACACTATGAGATAGATTACGTGAGAGTCTATCAGTCCCGTTAAACGAGATTCAACGAAACAGGGATGTAAAATGGGAGAACAACCCCGGATATTGACAAAAATAATCGTCAATAAATGGTGATTAGAATAAAAGAGAGACTGTCGCAAAATGGAGACAGTCTCTCTTTTTTACGGTAAAAGGAAAGACGGGAAACCTCATTGTCTTGTGTTGGTGAAAGTAATAATCGGGAGGTGATGCAGGTAGATTCATAGGGGTATAGCCATAACTCCTTCGAATATCCTTCGAATATCGTTCGAATATGCTTCGAATATGCTTCGAACAGATCCGAAGATGTAAAGAGCGAATAATGGCTAATATTATATATCGTTTTGCACTATATAAAGCGATGCTTAGGAAATGGGATTGAAAAAAAGGCCATCTCATGGTTTATTATGAGACGGCCTCTTTGTATTTGCTTATCGCCTGGTGAATCGGGTACTGACTATTTCAGTTTTTTTCCCCAGAAGGTGGCATTCAGAATCTTTTCGGTACCTGCATAAACAATCGTAACACGTCGCGGGTTGGCCTCCCAGTCCACTTCCCTTTCAACGCAGACAATCACATTGCCCAGGGAGAGCTGTTTTTTGGATGCATCGTAACTCCAGCTGCCAGTCAGCGCGCCCGATAGTGTGCCGTTGGCATGGAGGGTTAAAGCCGTTGCCCTGTTTTGTTGCCCGTAACTGTATTCCAGTTTGATGTGTTCCCAGGTTCCCACAAGTGAGTCTTTGGTGATGGCACCGTAATCGGGTACGGCGGCGTAACGTTGGGGCAGTGCGATGGGCCAGAGGTTGTCGGGTTCGCTTTTAGATGCAGGGCACCATACGATACGGCGGACATGTCCCATCATGATGGCATTGGAGTATGCGTTGCCGCCAACGTTCTCAGGCAATCGTCCCTGCGACATGTAGAACCATTCGTTGCTGTTTTCCTTTTTGAAGACAGCGCAGTGTGAAATGCCTACCCATCCGGGGTTGAGATTGAACTTGTAAGGGTGGGTCACAATCGGATAGCTGTCTCCCCGTCCGTTGGTGAAGTTGCGGCCGGTGATGTCGAGGTAGGGACCTTCAATGTTTTCACTTCTGACCACCCGGGTGTTGTAGGGTACATCAAGCCCGTCGTAGGCCATGAACAGATAGTAGTAACCATCCTTGTAAATAATCTCGGGAGCTTCGCTACCCTGCCAGCGTGACGCAGCTGTGCGAGTGCCCACTCTCACTCCATAGCGTGTCTCGAGCTCGCTCGCACTGTCAGCGTAAGGCTCCCCTTGCATATTAAGCGGTTTACCCGTTGTTGCATCCACCTGCTGGAGAGCAAAACCGCTGTGCCATGAGCCATATATCAGGTAATGCTTCCCCCCGGGTGTTACGATATAGGTAGGGTCGATCGCGTTGTAATAGAAATAGGCATCCCAACTGGAGAGGCTGGTGCGACTGTAATTTTTTCCACGATCGGATGAGGAGGTGGTCACGTATCCCTTGTCTGTCCATACGGCACCGGCAGGATCGGTCGATTCACACATGCCGATAAAGGCACGCTCCACCCAGCTGCCGTCGAAGTTGGCCGACGTATTGTCTTTGCCCGTTTTGATATAGTTATCGATGATGATGCTGTAGTACATGCGCAGGATCTCCTGCCCGCCCACATTGACCCGCCTGACGACAGGAGCCCAGTAGCCATAATTGATATTCTCCCCGGCAATAACATCGAGTCCCATGCGCGAACGGATGGCGTTGAGCGAGTCGGCCACCCAGCTGGGGGCATCATAAAAGGGTCCTCCCACCCAATCCCAGTTGACCAGGTCTGTTGAGCGCTTGCCCTGAAAATGACCATGCCCTTCGTGCGCATTACCGTATGAAGCATCGGTGCCATACATGTAGTAGTATCCGTTGTAATAAGCAACTGAGGGGTCATGCACGTTGGCCAGGTTCCACGCTCCCCGTTTCGACCAGGAGGCAATCGCCGAGTAGTCGTCGGCGTAGGTCGGGATGGTCCATCCGTTTCCATTTCCGGGTTCAGGCTCCGGCTTCTCCCCCCCGGGATCAATTCCGTCATCCTTGCTGCACCCTGCCAACAGCAGGGCGGTGATGCCGATGAATAAAAACAACAGATACTTGCGTCTCATCTCATTAAAATTTACGTTAGAAACTTCCTTATCAACATGCAAAAAAGAGGTTGATAAGAAAGTCTCTAAATTAAGCAATTAATTTCTATTGTACAACAGGACGAATATTGTACTTCTCCCTGAAAGCGGGACCGTTATCTTCATTCTTGTTTGCTGAGTTGCCTTCCAGGTTAGGGTTGGCATTCAGCGTAGATTGATAGATAGGGAAATATTCATGTCCTTTGTAAAAATAATTGAACGACGAGTCGTCAGCTGTTTCAGCGGTAAGTTCTTCGGTTGAGGCAGTGCCGTCGCGCTTGTAATAACCATGCTTTACCAGCTGATTCAGACGTCCCTGATCGTAGAAAAATCCCCAGCGCAGCAGGTCGATACCACGTCCGTTCTCGCAACCGAACTCTTTCGGACGTTCCACGTTTGCAATCTGTTCGAAAAGAGCATCGGCAGAGGGGAAGTCGGCAAGTTTGAGCTCCGGCAGCGCTACGCGGCGACGTACCTGGTTGATGTAATCAATCGCTGTCTGGGTGGGTCCGTTGATTTCGTTCTCACATTCAGCAGCACGCAGCAAGACATCACTGTAACGCATCATGCGGAGGTTGACGCCGCACTGCAGCCCGTTTGTAATGGAACTGTAGATGTTGTTTCTTGCATTGGTGAACTTGGCAATTGATATACCCCCTTGTGCATTGTTTGACAGAGGTGTTTCAGTAATCTCATTTTTATAAACAATGTTACTGCGCGGATCACCGTTTGGATAGGCTGCTGTTTTCTGGTCGGTATAGCTGTTGTATTCATCTTCGTAGGTCACCAGCGTCCAGTACAAACGAGGATCGAGACGACCATCAGTGGAGGACTCTTTTATGAACAGGTTGTACAGCCATGGTGAACCGGCCAGGTCACCCCAGCTTCCCAACTCCTGAGAAGCATAGTTGCTTTCTACGGCGTGACCCTGGGTTGCCTCCGAACTAATGTTTACCGGCGTCCACTCTTCGTCGGTACCCCCTGTTCCATAATCCATGAATTGTACCTCGAAGAGGCTCTCCACATTATTCTCGTAGGGTGAACCTTCCCTGAAGTTATCGCCATAGTCGGCGGTGAGTGCGTAATGTCCGAATTTACCGGCGATGATATCTTTCAATATCGTATAAGCCGCATCAAATTTATGACGGAACATCAATGCACGGGCCATATACCCCGCAGCAGCTCCGCTTGTGGCACGTCCCTGTGCCCATTCACCCCCTTTATCGCGTGACGGAAGCATCTCCATCGCCAAGGCCAGGTCAATCTCAATCTGGTCAAACACTTCGTCCTGTGTATTGTTAGGTGCATACATGGTGTTGATATCAGAATAAGAGGCGTAGTCGGTAATCAATGGCACGGTCTGATAATAGGTAGAGAGGTGGTAGTATGCCAAAGATCTGAGGAAGAGTGCCTGCCCGGCGATCTCATTGTATGACTCCTGTGACATCTCAACGGCATCTACTTTCGACAATACAAAGTTTGTGCGATTCACCACATGGTACCAGTCACGCCATATCCATTGGTCACCGATATCAATCGTTCCCGGTGAGTTGAGATTGTCGTACTCCAGATACCATTGCTGGGATGAATTCCACACTTCGTCGCCACGTACGGCATCCATTGTGTAACCGACACGGGCAAACGAGCCTTCGAGGCGAACACGGTTGTAGCAGGCGATGACAGCCTCCTGAAGTTCAGCCTCTGATTCGCCGAAATCGTACGTTGTCTGATTGTTCGGGTTTACAACATTGAGTGCGTCATTGCAGGCTGTGAAGCCTCCGATAAGCGCCAACATTATAAGGATGATATTTAAATTTTTCATATGATAAATATATTTATTTTTAAAGATATCTTACTGAACTTGCTTTAATCATCTGTTGGTGTGACAATGATCATCCTGCTCGTTTCATATTGATAGCTTTTTATGATTATAGTCTTAGAATGAAAAGTTCACACCAAACATCAGTGTCTTTGGCGTCGGGAATGAAGAGTAGTTGTAACCGGGTGTAAATGTACCACCGGCAAAATCCACATTGTAACCCTTGTATTTGGTCAGTGTGCCCAGATTTTGTGCTGATGCATACAGGCGCACATTGTTCAGATAACCACCAAACCATCTGTCAGAGAAGTTATATCCCAGAGTGATGTTGGCAATCTTCAGATAGGATGCATCCTGCAGAAAACGCTCACTGAACATATCGTTGGTGATTGAACCTGAAGACTTGTAGGCTACACGAGGTACACTGGTATTGGTGTTCTCCGGTGTCCAGGCATTCAGCAGATCAACGCTCTTGTTAAGCGTACCGTAGGAGCTATGCAATGTGAGGTCTACAAAATCAACCACTTTGAAACCTGCAGCACCATAGGTCGACAGACTGAGATCAAAACCTTTCCATTCAACACGTGCATTCAAACCGAAGTGCACCTTTGGTATACCGCTGCCCAGGAATGTCTGGTCCTCGTTGGTAATTTCACCGTCGCCGTTAAGGTCTGCATAGGCCACATCACCCGGTTGTGCTCCGGGTTGGTTGATGTACATGCCTTCGGAGTTGACACGGCTATCGATCTCGGTCTGTGACTGGAAGATACCTTCGTAGACGTAACCGTAGAATGAACCCACCTCACGACCTACCTCGGTGCGGCTATAACCATCAGTACGCGGTTCGCCTGAAACACCCAGTTTTGTCACCTTGTTGTTTAAGGTGGAGAAGTTGGCGGAAATATCATACTTCAGCGCATTGCGGCGGTTGCGATAGGTAACCAGGAACTCAAGGCCTGAGTTTTCCATCGTCGCAGCATTCATTGTTACCGTTTCGTTTGTTGCTCCCGCGTTGGCAGGTACTGCCACACTATAGAGCAGATCTTCTGAAGTTGACTTGTACCAGTCGACAGTAAACTCCAGCTGATTGTTGAACATACCCAGGTCGAGACCAATATCGAGCATTTTCTTCTTCTCCCAACGGATGGCAGTGTTTACATAGTTCGAGATGGATGATCCGGTAATCTTGTTATTTCCGAAGCTATAGGTATAGTCACCTCTTGCCATCACATCCATGTACTGGTATTCACCGATGTTCTCATTCCCAAGTTCACCATAGCTGCCACGGAGCTTGAAAAGGTTGATAGTCGATGGATCTACAGCGAAGAAATTCTCACGTTCGATACGCCATCCTGCCGATACCGACGGGAACCAACCCCAGCGGTCCAATGAAGAGAGACGGCTTGAACCATCGCGACGTACCGTTGCCGAAAGAAGGTATTTCTCATCGTAATTGTAATTGACACGTCCGATGTAGGAAGCCAGCACGTGCTCACTCTCGAAACTTGTTGCTGATGTTTCCTCAGCATTGTTTACCTGCAGATAGTATGGTTCAGGCAGGTTAACACCTTTACCTGTGAGCGTGTGATAAATTTCACGCTGGAAAGTTTGACCCACAACCACATTGAAGTGGCTGAGCCCAAATTTACCATCGTAGGTCAGCAGGTTCTCAGCCAGCGCATCACTATAGTTGCGATAGCCCTGCGACAGTGTCTCATTGCTCTTTGCGAGGTAGTTGGTGGTACTCTGAATAAATGCGGGCACGAAGGTGAAGTCCTTGGCGAAGGTCTTGCTGTAGGAGAGGTTCAGCTTGTAATCAAGCTTGTGATTCTCATTTTTCCTGCCAACCATGTCAAAAAGGTCGACCGTTACCGATCCGGAAGCAACAATGCGGTCAACAACAGCGTTTCTCTCCAGCAGGCTGTTGGTGAGCAGCACGTTGGTTACACGCAGGTCGCCATGTACATCGTCATAGTATGTACCAAACCCGTGTGAGTCGTAGTTGTATTGTGATGCAGATGAAATTTTGTCATCCAGCACCCAGGTCGATTCATCATAAGCCTTGATGGTTGGAGGCAAAAGCAGCGCCGACGCCATCACCGGGTATTGTGCACCATAGAGTCCCTGCACATACTCGTTGGCGTTACTGAGCGCCATATTATCCTGATCGCTGTGGCTATACACCACGTTTGTTTGAATCTTGATGAACTTAGCTTCCATGACATTGTTCACGCGGGCTGTGTAGCGCTCGAAGTTGGGGCCGGCACCTACCATGGTTCCTTCCTGTTTGTAGTAGTCGAGACCGATGTTGTAAGTATTGTTGGCACCACCTCCTGAAAGGTTGATGTTGTGATTCTGACGAACACCTGTTTTGAACGCTTCATTGAACCAGTTTGTGTTCACCACGCCCGGATCGATATACTTTTCACTTGCAGGATTATATCCGGCAGGAACATCCATACCACTGTTATGGTATGCCATGGTGGTGTACTCACCATACTGGTGGGAGTCCATCACATTATATACACCACTTCGCACCTGATCGACACCCATGTAACCACTGTAATCGATCTTCATCGGTTTGTTCCTGACACCCTGCTTGGTGGTGATAATCACCACGCCATTGGCAGCACGCGAACCGTAGATGGCAGCAGCAGAGGCATCCTTAAGCACCTGAAGTGTTTCAATATCGTTTGGTGAGAAGTCACGGATGGTTGTTCCCATGGGTACACCATCTACAACATAAAGGGGGGCGGTGTTGCCAAAGGAACCGATACCACGGATACGTACCGTAGGGTCTGCTCCCGGTTGTCCGTCGGAGGTGATCTGCACACCGGCAATTTTCCCCTCGAGCATGGTTGAGATGTTTGAGTGGGACACCTTCTTCATCTCATCGGTATTGACCACAGCCACTGAACCGGTAAGATCTACCTTGCGCTGTGTACCATAACCGACAACAACGACCTGGTCGAGCACCTGCAAATCCGGAACCATGGTGATGACGCCCAGTTCGGTTCTGCCACCCACATTCATTTCAACACTTCTGGTTCCCACAAAAGAGATAACCAGTGTAGCATCGGCAGGAACTGAAAGAGAGAAGCTGCCATCGGCGCCGGTAACAGTACCTACGGTTGTTCCGGGTTGCTGTACGGTTGCGCCCGGAAGCGGGTCACCATACTCGTCAATGACTCTACCTTTTACCGTGATCTCGCCTGCTTGTGTCGTTAACACCTGGCCGGCATTGCCGTTACTTTCTGCGAATGTTGCCGGTGCGAGGACCAGTAATCCCAACAGGATTAATAATGAATATTTCATAGTTTATATTTTTTTTCTTTATAATTAGTCAACAAGTACAAGGTAAGCCCCTTCTAAAACAAGAGCAAAAGTCAGATCAGTACTGTCTACTGTGATGCCCTCATATTTCTGGAAATGGGTTTCGCCATTCACGTAAGTCACATTGTAAAGGATATCAGCTGTGTCGTCACCATTGTTCGTAACAGTGATCACCACCTTTGAGCCATTGATGCTGGATGCGAAAATATCCCAGTTCCAGTCAGACGTGGCGGTGGCAGTGGCATAGCCGTCACCCCATCCGTAGTTATCCATGCGGACAACCCCATATTCAGTCAGGTCCGCTTTACGCAGAATGGTACTGGGGCTGTGGTAGGGCTGAAGATTGTTGGAGTAGCAATACATGGTAATCGACTTGCTCTCACCCGATGCAACAGGATAATCGTCAGAGAATTCGCTCCACCAGGGAGTAGAGAAGTCATTAAAACCTACCTGACTTGTGCCCTTCACCAGGGTGACCGGGCAATTGAGAGTAACCGTACTGGTGGCACCCACATAGGTAATCACTGCATTTTGTGTGCCTTCGGCTGCCGGTATCTTACTGAATTTGAGACCTGAGTTGGCCAGGTGACCGGTTGTTCCATCGGAATAGGTAGCGGTAACCACGAGCCCCTGCCTGTTGAACAGGATGGAGTCGGTGCTGAAGAAATGATATTCAGTGATATATGGCATGGTCGAAATCTCCATACTTGCAACCGGGTTGGTCACCTCCAGGGTGTAGAAGGTGGTTACGGCCGGGCCATAGGCCCCTTGCTTTGTTTTGTTGTATGAAACGACCACCGTCTTCTGCCCGAGGGTAGTCATATCCGGAATAACCATGAATGATACATCTGTGGTGTCCACCTGTTCCGATGATCCGTCTGCATAAGTAACCGTTGCAACGGCATCACCCCAGAAGTCCTCGTTGCCAAACTCCACAAACTCCGGAGCACCCTCCACAACAATTGAGACAGGCACAACATCTTCTACAACAGTAACTTTTGATGGAATAAGGTAAGCCTCCTTCATCTCAAAAAAGCTGCCGTCGCAAACAAGGAAAGCCACGATATCCTTCGCTGCAGAAACCGGTTGCTGGTAAGTCATCACCAGCTCAACCCCGTTTGTACCAAGTGCTGTAGCCGTTACAAACACATTACCGGTAGCCGAGTGGTCTATTTCCAAAGTAACATTGGCACCCTGCATGGTGGTGCGGAAGTCGTTCCATATATCTCCATCCCCATCAACATCGGGATAGTCGAAGGAGATCATGCCAGCATCGTAGGCATAACCCTCTTCCGCCATGGTACCACCCCAGCCGTATGCATCGGAGCGTAATACAAAATACTCCTTGTAACCATCACCATCACGATCTGCAACCTCATTGGCGATGGCAAGGTTCCAGTTGTTCCAGTTTTCAGCACCGGAGTGGTTCACAAACTCCAGATGCAACAGTTTGTTTACAGGAATGGCGAAATAATCAGAGAAAGCGGTCCACCAGGCAGCGCTTTTATCCTCAGCACCGACGATCGCCGTGGCAATGTCGATGTAAGTGGTGTCACCGGTAGTGTGTTTGGCCTTTTCGGCCGCAATTGAATCAATCCTGCTTTGCAGGTCAGAGGGCGCACCAATTGTATAGGTCTCCAGCTTCTCACACCCAATCAGGACAAATGCTGCCAAAATTGATGCGAATAAAGCACCTCTAATCAGTTTTGTTGTTTTCATACGGTAATATTTTATAATTTACATTTAAGTTCTGTGGAACAATTCCGCAAAGTGATGAGCAGAAGCCGGGTTCCCATGGGTTATGACATCTCGGGGAACAAGCTGTGCTTGGTTAAGATAACAATTTCAAGGCATTTTAAAAAATTAAGCAACTTTTGACTAAAAAAACATACATTAATAACTGCAAAGATTCGAATAGTTCGGTTAACTATGGTGGACAAAAGACTAAATAAGGTGGAGAAATGAGCAACCCTCTTCTTTTAACAATAGGTACAGCGTGAAAGATAATTGTAGCTATCGGCATCTCCCTCATTTTATCTCTCCAGAAGTTTACTTGGCGCGATATTGAATTGTCTGGAGAAACAACGTGTGAAATATTTCGGATCATTGAATCCAACCTCATAGGCAATATCAGCAATATTCTTATTTTTTGTTTTTTTGTTCTGCAGTATAATGTTATAAGCCAGATTAAGCCTGTAGATGCGGATAAACTCACCGGCTGATTTCCCGCTCAATGCTTTCAGCTTTTTGTTCATCAGTGATTTGCTCACACCCACGGTATCAGCAAAATCGGTCACCTCGAAATAGGAATTTTGATAATTTTCCTTCATCACCTCCAGCACCTTGTCCATGAATTTTTTATCGTTCGACTCTTCGCTGATCTCGAGTGTCTCCACCGACATCTCATCGATAAATTTCTGCTGATATCTCTCACGTGTTTCCAGTATATTACGTATTCTTGTGATTAACATATTTTCATCGAATGGCTTTACGATGTAGGAATCAACTCCCATGCGATAACTGTCGGTACGTGCCTTCTCCGATGTTTTTGCTGTGAGCATCAGAAATGGAATGTGCGACAGGGTGAAATTCTCCTTCACTTTTCTCGAAAGCTCAAGGCCATCCATTTCAGGCATCATCAGATCACTGATGATAAAATCGACATTGTAATGTTCCAGTATCTCAAACGCTTCCACCCCGTTGCCGGCCTCAAGCGTGTTATAATAGGGAGACAACAGGGAACATACATAGCGACACATGTCTCTGTTGTCCTCCACAACCAGAAAAGTGAGTTTATCCTTTTGCCATTCCCTCAGATTCTGCTCATTCAATTCTCCCTCATCGTTGTTGAAACGCTTTACAGCCTGCGGCACCTGTGACTGTGGGTTGATGGTGTGCAGCGGCAATATTATCCGGAAGGAAGAGCCTGCAGTTTTGTTGTTCTTTATCCAGATATTTCCTCCTAGTGCCTCCACCACCTGTTTGGTCAGATATAGACCTATCC
>JAAYGM010000099.1 GCA_012727735.1 Bacteroidales bacterium
AACTTCATCTACAACCCCGGCGCCATCTACCTGCAGGCGCTGGCCGACACCGGTGAAGGGAAGAAGCTGCAGATCATGTCCTCCTTCCTCGAGGCAGAGATTAACGGCGATTACTACTTCTCCAGCATCGGTAGGGAGATGATGCTGGCACTCCATCCGCACCTCCCCTCCGTGATCGCAGAGCCGGAAGGAGAGACAGGTGGAGGTATCAACCGGTTTCAGTTCAACTTCCTTCTCAAGAACACCGAAGATTTCTCCCATGCTTTTAGCCTTCCGTTCTACAACGTCGATCATGCCACCATCACCGGCAATGTCAACATGGCGGGTGATGAGTCGGTGAAGATCGATGCCCGTATCCCACGGCTGATGATGGGCAACAACGACATACGTGAAACAACGCTGCAGCTGCTGAGCACCACCACCACGGGTATCGCACTCGACGTGAACAGTTACCTTGTACAGAACAACGGGTTCATCAATGCCCGCCTGCACAGCGATGCAGCCTCCGACAAGCTGAACAACAGCCTCTTCTTCGATCTGCAGCAGGCCAAAACCACCTCTAACGGCGAGCTGCTAATCACCATGGACTTCCTGCGCGACGGGATGAATCAGCTGGCATCGGACATACGCATCCATCCTACCACCATCCTGTTCAATAACAAGCAGGTAGTCTTCAACGATGCTACCATCACCTACCGCAAAGATCACATCACCATCGATAACTTCGGCCTGCGTGAAGAGAACATGCTGCTGCTGGGTATTGAAGGTGTTGCCTCCAAAAGTGAGGCCGACAATATACGCATCTACTTCAACAACACCGAACTTGCCAACATCCTCGCGGCTTTCAATATATCCGGCTTTGCCGGCGCCATCAATGGTGATATCTTCCTGCGGCAGGCACTGGAGAGCCCGATGGTACATACCGAAGACCTGCGCATCGAAAATATCACTGTCTCAAACGATACCATCGGCACCCTGACGATAGAGGGGAACTGGGATCAGCTTTACTCTGGCCTCGACCTGAATGCCTATCTCATCAACAAGGGAGAACGCAATCTCGACATCAAGGGGTATATCCCCCTGGGCGACAAGAGCCCTCTGCCCATGGATGTCACCTTCCGTGTGGATGAGTTCAACCTCAGCGCCATACAGCCGCTCACGGCAGGCATCTTCAGCCGGCTCTCGGGAGAAATGAACGCCAACATCCATATCACCGGCGGGCTGTCGGCACCGGTCACCAATGGGTGGCTCGGTATTGACGAGGGAGAGATGAGCGTGGCTTTCACCAATGTCACCTACTTTGTCTCCGACACGATAGATATCAACCCCGACAACGTGGGGCTGCAAAATCTGGTGATACGCGATCAGGATAACCATACGGCCACACTCAACCTCAAACTCTCACATTCCAACTTTGGCGGGATGGTCTATAATGCCGGCATCAGGATGGACGACTTCATGCTACTCAACAATGAGAACCGAACCGACATGATGGCTTACGGAAACCTCAAGCTGTCGGGTAACCTCAATATTACCGGCTCACCCACGGGTATCTACGGCGACGGCTTCCTCACCAGTACTAGTAAGTCGGAGGTGACGGTGGTGCTGCCACAGACAGCCAAAGCTGCGGAATACAGTGGTGTGGTATATATCAACACACCGCAGGAGAATGATTCACTCTCCTTTCTGAGGAAGGACAATGGTGAGAAGGAGAAGCCTGCTTCCCGCTTATCCAGCGGCATCCCCATCGTGATGCGGGCGACAGTGAACCTGACACCATTGCTCACAGCGGGTGTGGTGCTCGACCCCTCCACCGGCAATGCCCTCGAGGTGAGCGGTGAGGGTGAGCTCAATATCAACTTCAACTCCAAATCAACACCTCCCGTACGTATCTATGGTGATTATCTCATTAACGATGGTAAGTTCCACTATAACCTGCAGAGCCTCCGCACCATTGACTTCCGTATACGTGAGGGAAGCAGGCTCACCATGGAGGGTGACCCCCTTAATACCCAGTTCAATATCACCGCCTACCTGCCGGTGAAGGCCGACCTGGCCGCACTCAGTCCCACCTTCAGCACCGAGCTGGCCAACACACGCGTGGCGGTGAACGCTCTGCTGGAGATCAGGGGTGATCTGGAGGCGATGGATCTGCAGTATGATATTGAGCTTCCCGAGAGCTCCAGCGACATTCAACAACGTGTCAATAGCTTCATCAACAACGAGGAGACCAAGATCCTGCAGTTCGCCTACCTGGCTACCACCGGCAGCTTTATCCCCTCAGAAGGAACACCTCAGATGAATTTCGGCTCATCGGTCTTCACGAAGTTTGCCTCCAACACCCTTGCGCGGGGACTCGATGCGCTCTTTGCCAGCGCCCTGAACGACAACTGGTCCATCAGCACCAACCTCGAGTCGGTGGATGGCACCCTCGACAATGTACGGATGGGTGTGGATGTTTCCACCCGACTCCTGAATGACCGCCTGCGCATCACTACCAACCTGAGCTACGGCGACAACAGCATGCTGGCCACTCAGCAGGCATTCATGGGTGAATTCGAGCTGGAGTATGATATCAACAACTGGTTTATGCTCAGGGCGTTCAACCGTGCCAACGAGCGCTTCTACCGCCGTACACCTACCACGCAGGGGATAGGTGTGGTGGTCACAAAGGAGGCGAAGAGCTTCCGTGAACTTTTCGATTTCCGGTTTATAAAGAAAAGAGAGGATAAAGAATAGAACGAACGTATGAAAAAATATATTTTCTTTCTGCTGTCACTCCTTCTGCTTGTCGCCTGTGATGTGACCAAGAAGGTGCCTGAGGGGAGCTATCTTCTCAACAAGGTGGATATCAATTCCGACGTGAGCGGTATCGGCGGGTCCGATCTGAAGCCTTACCTCCGTCAGAAACCCAACTCTTCCATGCCCATTGTCGGGAAGTACAAGCTACATATGTACAACATCCCCAACAATGACTCCACCTGGCTCAACCGTCAGCTACTCAAGTATGGCGAGTCGCCGGTGCTCTACAACGAACAGCTGGGTGAGATCTCAGCCGAGCAGATCCGTATGCACCTCAACAACAAGGGCTACCTCAATGCTGAGGTGGATACCACGGTGGTGAAAGCCGACAAAAAAGTGCACCTCACCTTCGATGTGACGGGACATCAGCCACACCGTATTCGCTCCTTCCGCGATACCATCAGCTCAGCCGACACCACTATCCATAACATACTGAACAGCGGCCGCCGGCTGGAGATCATGAAGAAGGGCGATATCTTCGATCTCTCGGTGATTGAGGAGGGGAGGGAGCAGATGACCACCCTGCTGCGTAACAGAGGCTATTTTAATTTCCTGAAAGAAAATTTCTACTTCCTTGCCGACACCACGGTGGGTGATCATCAGGTCGATGTAACGCTGGCACTCAACAACCCTACAGACAGCACTTTGCACCAACAGTTTAATATAGGCAATGTGACGGTGATTAACGGTGTGCCCGATACGGTGATCAATGATTCCACACATCATCACCAACTCGACACCACCATGTACCGCGGTCTGCAGATCATTTCAGAGAAAGAGCGCTTTCTGCTGCCCAAAGCGGTCTACTACAACACTTTTATCCGCCCCGGGAGGCTCTACTCCGACCGTATCGTGGAGCGCACCTACTCCTCTCTCAACGGCATGGGACCGGTGAACCAGACAACCATCAACACGCTGCCTGTTGAGCGTAACGACTCCAACCTAATCGATTCCCGCATCACCCTCTACCCGGGCAACCTGCACTATATGCAGTTCGGTGTAGACGGTACCAATTCGGCTGGCGACCTGGGTGTGGCCAGCAACATCACCTATGAGCACCGCAATTTCTTTAAGGGGGGAGAGACCTTCCGTCTGCGGTTCAATGCTGCCTATGAGTTTATCCGTGCTACCGACAGCCTCGATCTGTTGGAGAACAGCTACTACGAGTACGGGGCTGAAGCGTTTCTCTCCATCCCGCAGCTGCTGCTGCCCTGGGTGATGAAACGTTTGCAGGATCAGGCCTCTGCCTCCACTGAGTTCTCCATCGGTGCCAACTTTCAGAAACGGCCAGAGTATTTCCGTCAGTTCTTCAACCTCTCCACCCGCTTCCAGTGGTCCTCCATGGAGTGGAAGCTGCTGCATGTGCTGGAGCCTGTGGGTGTCACCTACGTGCGTATGCCCTGGTCGTCGCAGCGCTTCAAGGATCTCTACCTGAGCGAGGAGGCTAACCCCATTCTCCGGTACAGCTATGACGAGCAGTTAATCGTGCGTAGTGCCTACAACGTCACCTACACCAACTACAACCTCGTCGGTAGACGGAGGGCCATGCCCACAATACCGTTCCGCATCCGCACCGGCATAGAGGTGGCGGGCTGGCTGCCCCGCATCGCTACGAGCCTGGGTGGCGGTGAGCTGAACGATAACGGATTCCATGAGTTCTTCAGTCTACCCTATTCTGAGTACGTGAAGGGAGACATTGATTTTGCGCCCACCTATCCGATCGACGAGAAGCGTACCCTCGCAGCCCATGTGGCTTTCGGACTGGCTTATCCCTACGGC
>JAAYGM010000002.1 GCA_012727735.1 Bacteroidales bacterium
ATAAGGACACAAACCTGCGCCATGCGAATGATATTCAACCACGCGATCTGGTAGAGCTGCATATTGATTACCGCATGATGGGCGTTGGCGGTGATGACAGCTGGGGAGCCATGCCCCATGAGCCCTATCTTGTGAAGCCGGATGCTGACGGACATACCTACGGTTTTGTGCTGATGCCTTATTCCTCTGCCAGGGAGATGGAGTCGTTACTTTTGCAGTGAACAAAAACTTTTAAATGATGAAAAAGAAAGGATATGCGATAGGTATGCTGATGCTGCTCTCAGTTGCGGTATTTGCTCAATCGTATCAAAAGACCGAACTGGGTGTTAAGGCCCAAATCAATTCGATGGATATAGCGATTCAGTTCTATGGACCATCCATCGTACGGATTGTGAAATCACCCGAAGGAAACAGCTTTGAGAAAGAGAGTTTGTCTGTAGTTAAAACACCGGAGGATGGGGCTTTTACCCTGAGACGAACAGGAGAGATGCTTCTGTTGAAAAACAAAAGCATCGGAGTGGCATTGAACCTCAATAGCGGCACAGTCTCTTTCCGCGGCGCAGAGGGTCAGACACTGCTGACTGAAAAGGAGGGCAGTGCTGCATTCACCGATTTTGACGATGCGGGGGTAACAACCTATAACGTGAGCCAGTCCTATATGCTGGATCAGGACGAACCCATATATGGTCTTGGCATTCTCCAGAATGGAAAAATGTCACAACGTAACCAGGAGGTGCATATGGTTCAGAACAACACCTGGGATTTCGTGACCTTTTTTCAGTCTGTGAAAGGTTACGGGTTGTTCTGGGACAATTATTCACCCACCACCTTTAAAGACACGCCGGGTGAAACATCTTTCAGTTCTGAAGTGGGTGAATGCATCGATTACTATTTCATGTACGGAGGTGATGCCGATGGGGTTATTGCTGAGATGCGTGATCTTACCGGCGAGGTGCCTATGTTCCCATTGTGGAGCTATGGCTTTTGGCAAAGCAAGGAACGCTATAAGAGCCAGCACGAGACAGTGGGTGTTGTGAAGAAACACCGCGAGCTGGGAGTGCCGATTGATGGAATTATTCAGGATTGGCAATACTGGGGCAGTAATTATCTGTGGAATGCGATGGAATTCCTCAACGAAGAATTTCCCAACCCCCGGGCAATGGTGGATGAAATTCATGCAATGAATGCACATATGATCATCTCTGTCTGGTCCTCATTTGGCCCTGCCACCAGGCAGTATCGTGAATTGGAAAAAATTGGGGCTCTTTACAATTTCAGCACCTGGCCCGAATCAGGTCTTACCAGCTGGCCTCCCAATATGGACTATCCCTCCGGAGTACGTGTTTACGATGCCTTTAACCCTGAAGCGAGGGATATTTACTGGAAACACCTGAACGAGGGGCTGTTTAAGCTTGGCATTGACGGATGGTGGATGGATTCAACAGAACCGGACCATTTGAGTATGCAACCGGAGGACATGGATACCCCAACAGCCGTGGGTTCATTCCGGAAGGTAAGGAATGCCTATCCCCTGGTTACGGTCGGTGGTGTGTACGACAATCAGCGGGCGCTCACCTCAGACAAAAGAGTGTTTATTCTCACGCGGTCGGGCTTTGCCGGTCAGCAGCGCTATGGCGCCAATGTATGGTCGGGTGATGTCTTTTCATCGTGGGAGAACTTCCGCAAGCAGATACCTGCAGGACTGAATTTCTCAATGTGTGGTATCCCGCACTGGAACAGCGATATTGGCGGTTTTTTCGCAGGGGAATACAATCGTTCCTGGAACGACGGTTCTGCTTCAAAAAACCCGATGTTTCAGGAGCTCTATGTACGTTGGCTGCAATTCGGTGCATTCAATCCAATGATGCGCTCACACGGCACCGATCTATCAAGGGAGATTTATCATTTTGGACAAAAGGGAGAGCCCATTTACGATGCCATTGAGCGTACTATTCATCTGCGCTATTGGCTATTGCCTTATATCTATTCCACCTCGTGGGAGGTGACGGATAAGCAGTCGAGTTTTATGCGGGCCCTTGTGATGGACTTTGCAAAGGATAAGCATGTTTGGGACATCAACGATCAGTTCATGTTCGGCAAATCCATCCTGGTTGCTCCGGTCGTACATGCGCAGTACACCCCGGAGAAAATGATTGAAGGCGCCGAAGAAGAGGGGTGGTCACGGGCAGATGGAGACGCTGCAGACAAGAGGTCAGGGGTTGATTTCAGCCGGAAGGAAACCACAAAGGTTTATCTTCCTGCAGGTTGCAGATGGTATGACTTCTGGACAAATGAAACATTTGACGGTGGTAAAGAGATCTTAAAAGAAACAGGGATCGATATCATCCCCTTATACATTAAAGCCGGAACCATTCTCCCTATAGGGCCTGAGGTGCAATATGCAACCGAGAAAAGCTGGGACAACCTGGCGCTGAGGATCTACGAAGGTGCTGATGGGGTGTTCACCCTGTATGAGGATGAAAATGACAGCTATAACTATGAAAAAGGAATGTATTCTACCATCACCTTCACCTGGAATGATGCGAAGGAAACGCTTACAATCAGTGATCGCAAGGGTTCATTTCCTGGTGTACTGACACAGCGGAAGTTTAATATTGTGCGTGTCGGAAAGAACAAAGCGAACGGGATGGAAACGGTGGAGACATTTGACCAGGTTGTCCATTACACCGGGAAGATGGTTGAACTTAAGTTTTAGTATCCTTACACTCACCGAAGGTTCTGATTAACCTGAAAGAGTGGAAAGGGTGAATCTTTAAATTATTTAATTATGCAATTGAGAAACTATTTTTTGTTGTCAGCCTTATCGTGCGTGATGGCTTTAAACGCCCAGAATCCAATAGTACAGACCTTCTTCACCGCCGATCCGGCACCCATGGTACATGACGGCACGGTTTACCTGTACACCTCTCACGACGAGGACGAAACTGTAGATAACTTTTTCACCATGTATGACTGGCGTTGCTACTCATCGAAGGACATGGTAAACTGGACCGACCACGGTGTGGTGGCTTCATTGAAAAACTTCACCTGGATGGACAAAACAAATGGCGCCTGGGCTCCTCAATGTATAGAGCGCAACGGCAAGTTCTACCTCTATGTTCCCATTCATGGTGAGGGTATAGCGGTGCTGGTTTCCGATTCACCCACCGGTCCATTTAGCGACCCCCTTGGCAAACGCCTGATAGAGAGCGACCATATCTGGCAGGACATAGACCCTACTGTAGCCATTGACGACGATGGACAGGCTTTGTTGTATTGGGGAAACCCACAATTATGGTACGTCAAACTAAATGAGGATATGATCTCATATGACCGGACTGTTGGTCAGAATGGGATCGTTACCGTAGAGATGACTGCGGCGGCATTTGGTTCAAAAGAGGGACGCGACGGAAAAAAGGGAACCACCTATACCGAAGGACCCTGGTTCTACAAACGCAATGATATTTATTACATGGTCTACGCCGCAGAGGGTATTCCGGAGTACATCTCCTATTCCACGGCACCCTCGGCCGAGGGCCCCTGGACTTACCGGGGCATCATCATGGAACGTGCTCCGCAGCTGGCCTTTACCAACCATGCGGGTATCATCGACTTCAGCGGTAACTCCTACATCTTTTATCACGATCAGGATCTGTCGGAAGGAGAGGGCTTTAAGCGATCAGTAAGTGTGGAGCAGTTCAGCTACAATGACGACGGCAGCATCCCGCTCATCACACCAACAAAAGAAGGGGTAAAGGAAAGCGTTGCCCATTTGAATCCATTCAGAAAGGTTGAAGCAGAGACCATTGCCTGGAGTGAGGGTTTGAAGACAATGAGAGATAACAAAACAGGAGTTTATCTATCCAATATTGACAATGGCGAATTCATCAAGGTGCGTAGTGTTGATTTTGGCAAGGGTGCAAGGAGATTCAAAGCCGGTGTAGCCAGCGCTTCGACGGGTGGAAAAATTGAAATTCGCCTGGGTGCTGTCGATGGCGAGCTATTGGGTGTTTGTGAAGTGACAAACACGGGAGGTTGGCAAAACTGGGTTGTGCAATCATGCAAAGTGAAGAAAATGAAAGGCGTCCACGATCTCTTTTTCGTTTTCAGGGGTACGGAAGACACACTGTTCAATTTTGACTGGTGGCAATTTAAATAAAGGGTATTCACGAGCTGGTCGGTTACAAAAGAATCATTCTACAACCCGAAAACTGAAAACATCACTTTCTGTTAAAATTTGACCCAATGAGAACAAATTATTACTCCTCAGCTGCCTTTCTATTATGGATCATATGGTTCAATGTGATGCCGGTGAGAGCACAGGAGGCACCTCTGGTCTATGATGCCGAAAATTCGGTTGCCCCTTTTAAAGTTTCACTCCCCTCATTTGAAGAGCTGCCCGTGATTGAAACGCTACCCGATCCTTTTGCCTGGTCCGACAGCAGCGGACGATCCACCCGGTTTGCGGACTGGGGCCGCAGACGGATGGAGATAGGCGCGGAGATCCAGCATTACGAAATCGGCAGGAAGCCGGAACGCCCTGATTCCATCACCGCCGTCTACGTGAATGATACGTTGAAAGTACGTATCACCGTGAATGGGGAGACGCTGACGCTCACCTCCCATGTGATCCTGCCCGAAGGTGAGGGCCCGTTTCCTGCCGTGATTGGTATCGGCAGAGGCTCCGGCAGCCTCTCCCCCGACCTCTTCACCTCCCGCGACATCGCACAGATCAGCTTCAACTTCACGGAGGTGATGGCCTGGCAACAGAAAAGAGGCGAAGAACCGATCAACCGGCTCTACCCCGAACTGATTCACATGGGTGCATACAGCGCCTGGTCCTGGGGCGTCAGCCGTCTGATTGACGGTCTTGAACTCGTCAGGGACGAATTGCCTGTCAACTTAAGCCACCTAGCCATCACCGGCTGCTCCTTCGCAGGAAAAATGGCACTATATGCAGCTGCCTTTGATGAACGGATCGCGCTAACCATCGCGCAAGAGTCGGGCGGAGGCGGCGCTGCTGCCTGGAGGGTCTCCGAAACTCTGGGTGAGGTGGAGACACTGGCCAGGACCAGCCACGTATGGTTTATGGAGAAGATGTTCCGTTTCTCAGAAGCTGTGAACAAGCTCCCCTTC
>JAAYGM010000016.1 GCA_012727735.1 Bacteroidales bacterium
CAGAAAACCGCATCCCGCAATCACTAATTTTTTCATCGTGTAAAGATAAACGCTTTTTATTGCAGGACAAAATTCAGTCTTAAGAATGACTGTGTTGAACGACGCCCGACAAACAATATAGGATCTGTCTATAACCTTTACGTGGACGAACTGTTCACGTACGGACGCTATGCCGGATTCGAAAAAGAGATGGTCATGGACGCCACACAAGATATTTTTTTTGTAAATTTGCATCGGATGAATCGCTACTGAAAGAGGTATCACAAATTAAATTATCCGCTTTCAAATCACTCATTAACAGACTTTTAAATCAATCAAATGAAACAGATTTTCACCTCCGTTCTCCTGTTGCTGATTGCCCTCAGCTGCACCACCAACAAACAACTTACAGACTATGTCAATCCTTTGCTGGGGACAGCCACATTGTGGGAACCCGAAGACCTTGGATATGTACGCACATGGGAAGAGCGCACCTGGGGTGCCGAGGTCTTCCCCGGCACCTCCCTGCCCAACGCGATGGTACAGCTGAGTCCGGTGACACAGTTCAGGAGTGGTGCCGGTTACCAGTATGAAGATACGGTCATCTACGGATTTGCCCACACCAACAAGGGACACTGGAACCTGTTGCATATGCCAATATTACCCGTCACCGGTGAAGTGACTCCGGGTGATTATGCCTCCGGATTCAGCCATATGAATGAAGCGGCCAGCCCGGGCTATTACCGGGTTTTCCTCGAACGGTACGGCATCGATGCCGAGCTCACCTCCACCCTGCGCTGCGGCTTTCACAGATATACCTATCCAAGGGGAGAAAAGAAGCAGCTTGTGGCCGATATGACACGTTCCAACAACCGTGTGAGAGAGTGGAGGATTCAGAAAGTGGATGAACATGTTTTTTCGGGTTTTCAGGATGCGGATGGAAAGATCTACTTCTACGCACACTCCAGTCACCCCATAGAGGATATCCGGCAACTGAAGGATGAGGATCATGAGATCTCTTTGGTCAGCTTTGCTGAGAATAATAAACAGGAACCACTCGAGCTGAAGATAGGCTTCTCTTTTGTCAGTGTCGAGAATGCAAGGATGAACCTGGAAGCCGAAATGACTGATAAGCGCTTTACTGAGGTGCGTAATGAAGCCAACAGCGTATGGGAGAATCTTTTATCAAAAATAAAGGTCACCGGAGGCAGTGAACGTGAAAAGGGTATTTTTTATTCTACCTTATATCGTTCTTTCCTCTGGCCTGCGTTGCGCAGCGATGTGAACGGCGATTTCACGGATGAGAGAGGTAACGTGACCAACGAAGGATTTCGTTACTACACCAATCCCTCCTTCTGGGATGACTACCGCAACAAGCTGGTATTGCTGGGTATGATCTCACCTGATGTCACCACCGATATCATCCGGTCAATCATTGACAAAGGAGAGAAAAGAGGTGGTTATATGCCTACCTTCTTTCATGGTGATCACGCTTCGGTGTTTGTGGCCGGAAGCTATCTGCGTGGTATCACCGGGTTCGATCTGGAACGAGCCTATGCACTGCTGCTGAAGAATGCCACCGTGCCGGGTCGTGGAGGAAGGCCTTACCTGAATGAGTATCTGGAAAACGGATGGATTGCAGAGAAAGACACCACCAACGTGCCCACCTGGGATGAGTACAAGGCAGCGGTCACCAAGACAGTAGAGTATGCCTATGATGATTATGCCACGGCACTGCTGGCCGGAGAGCTGGGAGATAAGGCGAATCATGACTTTCTAATGAAACATTCCGAAAATTATAAGAACCTGTTTGATCCCTCCACCGGTTTCTGGCGGGGTAAGATTGAGGATGGCAGCTGGATTGATGATTTCGATCCCTATTATCCCTACTTCGCCTATATGTACCGGGAAGCCAACGCCTGGAACTCGCTCTTCTTTGCTCCCCACGACCCGGAAGGAATGATTGCACTCTACCCGGACCATAAGGCTGTAGAACAGAAGTTAGACTCACTCTTCACCGAGCCATGGAGAGGCTATGAGGTACATAACATGACCGGTTTTATGGGCAACTACTGTCATGGCAACCAACCGGCTCACAGTATTCCCTATACCTATTACTTTATCGGTAAGCAGGAGAAAGCGCAATGCGTGCTCGACAGCATCATGGACCGTTTCTACGATATGGGCGCCGATAAGCTGGCTTATGCGGGGATGGATGACGCCGGTGAGATGTCGGCCTGGTACGTACTCAATGCCATAGGCTTATATACCTATTCACCCGCTGATCCCGAATACATTGTTTCTGTTCCCCTGTTCGATAAAGTGAAGTTCCGGCTGGATGAGAAGACCACCTTTACCATCAGAAAAGATGGAGAGGGGAAGAAGATACAACAGATCAACTATGGCGATGAACCGGTCGACGGATGGTTTATTACACACGACCAATTAAAGCAGGGAAAAGAGCTGGTCATCACCACTGAATAGCATGATGACGATATCATTGTCACCGTCGTAACAGTTACGGCACAACGAATACAGGTACTATCGAATAGTAAAAAAATGGTTTGCGAGCCAGCATGGTTTATCGGGAGAAAAAGAGACGTGACGAATCAGTACAATCTTCAGATTCCTGTTTTCCCGGGTTGTTGTCGATAACAGCGCCATTCTCACCAGAGATGTTTTCCCCAAAGGCGGGGAGAAATGATAACGGTATTAATCAGTGAGTTGAAATTATTTTTTAGTCTGATTCTCGTTCTGAAAAATATTCCTCATGTGATCCTGTTGCCTTGTCAGGTAATAAGATAAAAACAATTACTTTTGCTGATTCTTTATTCAATAAACATCAGCTCATGAAGCAACCATTACTCTACACGCTGTGTTGTTTACTATTGCATGCAACCCTGCAGGCCCAACAGCTCAAAGGTTTGATTGTCAATGAACAGGGAGACCCTGTCCCCAACTCTACCGTCTATATTCAGGAAACCGCCAAAGGAATAGCCGCCGACAACCTGGGAGAGTTCCAAACCTTCCTCGCACCGGGCACCTACACCTGTGAATTTCGTTCTCTGGGTTATGAAAGCATCAACAAAAACATCACGATGGGAGAGCACAACCAGTCGGTGCGCATTGTGCTGCAGGAGACATCCTATATGCTGGATGAGGTGGTGGTGGTTGCCGGTGATGAGGATCCGGCTTATCGCATCATGCGGAAAGCGATCGCCTATGCACCCTACTACCGCTATCAGATCAGTGAGTACCACGCTGAGGCCTACATCAAGGGAAGTCTGACGATCGATAAGATACCGGGAATATTAAGGAGGGCAATGAAAGTCAACTCCTCCGATCTGGACATCAATACGCTGATTGGTCAGCCCCTGGTGATGGAGTCGCAAAGCCAGATACACTTCACCTCCCCGGAGAGATACTCACAAAACGTGGTGGCGTTGAAAAGCTCCATCCCCAAAGAGTTTAACGTCACCCGTGGACTCAGCATCATGACTTCCAGCATCTACAACAGGGAGCTGGACGGAAGAATCTCACCACTTGCCCCGGGAGCGTTTCGGTTTTACGCATTCAGACTGGAAGATGTAGACTACCATCCCGACCATATCGTAAACAAGATCAAAGTGATACCCCGGAAGAAGAATCCTGATCTCTTTTCCGGCTATCTATACATCCTCGGGAACAGCTGGAACGTCTATATTGCCGATCTTACAACCAGTGAGCTGGGTACCACCATGCATTACCGCATCAACTTCCATCAGGTGAAGCCCGCCGTCTACCTGCCCACCACTTACGATGTGACGTTGACATTGAATACGATGGGCGTGAAAGGATCGGGAAAATATTACGCATCGATGAAGTATAATTCGGTAGAGGTAGATGGATCCCGGCATCCTGAGACCATAAAGGAGATTGCCTCTGCCGGTGTGCAGGCTGATGATCCGTTAACCCCCAGGCAGCAGAAAATCGTTACTGAACTGGAAAAACTGACGCAGAAAGAGGAGCTCTCGACAAGGGAAGCGTACAGGATGTCGAAGCTGATGAATAAGATGGTGGAGCCGGAAGAGATTCAAAAACAACACGAAGCTCTTGAGATCAAAGAGATTGAAAAGGTTCAGATGGAGGTGGATACACTGGCATGGAGAAGAGACACCGCCTTCTGGTCCAGCATACGTGAACTGCCGCTTCGTATTGAGGAGATCAGAAGCTACCAGAGGAGAGACTCCCTGGCGGGTAACGACACCATCACTGAAAATGAGCCTGCAGGAAACGAGGTGGTGCTATCGATCGGAGAAAACCCGGAAACCCTGTTCGGAAAGATCACGCAAGGGGGTGTGTGGCAGATGAACCCGAACCTCTCGCTGCGCTACGGTGGATTGACGGGTGCGCTGAAGGAGTATAACTTCGTGGATGGCTTCTGGCTGGGACAAACAGTTTCAATCAATTACGCCATCGATAAAAACCGGGCATTCTCATTTTCTCCCTCCCTCTTTTATGCGACTGCACGCAAGAGATGGCTGTGGCATGTGGCTGCATCGATTAATTATGCACCCATGTCCCCGGGACGGTTTGATTTCACTGCAGGGCATATCTCACGCGATGTGAACAGCTTGAACGGTGAGTCGAGGCTGATGAACACGCTGACAGCCTTCAGCCTGGGACAAAATTTCATCCGTTATTACGACAGCCGCTATCTGAAAGCGAGTCATTCCATTGATATTGCCAACGGGCTGCATCTCTACTCCGGTGCGGAAATAGATCAACGTGCACCCTTGAGCAACCGCGCTTCCTTTAATCTCACAGGCAGGGAAGCACCTCCCAATATCCCTGCCGATGCAGGGCTGTACCCCCCACATAAAGCAGCCGGGATAACGCTGGGGCTCTCTTATACACCCCGTTATCGTTACCGGGTGAGAGAGGGCAGAAAATGGTACGCATCAAGCAAATATCCTACATTCGCTGCAGGATATGAGAAGGGGTTCAACCTGTTTGCCGATAATCAGGCGCCGATGTATGACAAGCTTTTATTCTCCGTCTCTCAGCAGATCAAAGTCTCTCCCTTCGAGCAGATCGATTATCATTTTTCGGGTGGTTCATTTTTATCATCAGAGAGATTGTATATGAACGATCTTCACTATTTCAACAACAACCGGATGCTGTTCACCCCATCCGATTTCACACGCAGCTTCAACCTGTTGCCACCTTACACTGCTTCAGGCGACTGGTGGATGGAGGGACATCTCAATTATCAGTCACAATACCTCCTGCTGAAGAACCTGCCCTTCCTGCAACGTTTTTCGTTTGATGAAGCGGTTCACCTTCATGGGTTGGTCACTGAGGAGCGACAGCTCTATCTTGAGGGTGGTTACTCCATCGGATTTCTTGGCTTGGGCAGAGCAGGCATTTTCACGAGCTTTGTTGATAAAAAGATTGAAGGTGTGGGTGTGAGGATCAGTTATCCGCTTTGGAATATCCTGGAGAAACCTCTTCAATAGATTATCGGCACTATTTACAAGAGATTCACTCAGTTGCAGCTGGTAACAAAAAAGTGATCCCCATGAAAATCTATCTTCATGAGGATCACTATACTTATTGATAACCTTTCACTATTTCGCCTTTTCAATATCAATCACGACAGTACGGTTGTAGAACCGTTCTTCCGGGAGCTTATTGAGGAATGGTGCTTTACCGGTATCCATTCCGAAAGCACGTGTTTCGAAATCAACCCTGTTTTTACCTGACCGCTTAACGGCATTCGATAAAATACGTTCGGTCTCATTTGCTCTCTTTTCCGATAATTGCATGTTGTACGCTTCACTCCCGATAATATCGGTATGACCATGAATGATCACTTTACTATCGTTTTCAATCCGGGGAGCAACAACATCTGACAGAAACTTCTCGTACGTAGCAACGGTACTGGACTCGTCGAAGTCGAACAGGATGCTGTAACGCAAAGCTTCTTCTTCTGTCAGCTCAGCACTGCGCACCAGATTCAGTGTCGATTCTTTCTGTACTGCAACACCATCGCTGGTATGTCCGGTCATCACAACCTTGTATCTGCCATTGCTGCGATTGCCAAGGATCATATTACCCGGTACACTTTCCTGATCACCGGTAAAAGGGCCGTAATTTTGTGTTGCCCCATTCTCATCGGTCAGCTTCACATTCCAGGATTTGAGCGGTTGATTTTTCTCTGATGTGGTAGTGAACAGTACGCGGCTATCCATCGGATTTTCCTGTACCGCGATAATCTGCAGCGGAGTCATCAGATCAACAGATCTGCTCACGATCTCTACACGACGATCACCTGCACGTAGTAATGGCAGAAAGTTGACACCACCCGGTGATTCCGAAGGATTGTTCGGTTGATCTTTCCCTTCAGTGGCAATTCTACTGCTTTCAATACCAAAAACATCTACCAGGTAGCTTTTTACCGACTCGGCATACTCTTTTCCCAATGCGGCACCGTTACCGGCTGAAGCACCGACTAATGCAATCTGCGCGGATGGATTCTGCAGCATCCTGTAACCTAAGATATTCAGTATGTTGTAGTAGACATCCATCTGTCTTTCCGAACGACCCGACTCATTCTTATACTCTGAGTCGCGAAGACTCTTCGTATCAAATTGTTGCGCCTGCTCTTTGTTCAGCTTCACATACCGGTTGGGGATGACGGATGAACCTTCTTCGAAGAAGAGGTAATTACGCAGCGGGAATGTTTCGTTGATGGTACGTCTCACCGGGTTTGTCAGCGGTGCACGGGTAGTGAATTTCACATCACTTTCAGCAATCGGTTGAATGCGAAAATCTGCAGGGACAGGAGCAATCACTCTTTCAGTTCTTTTGTTGACCGTTCCTCTTCCGAACTTAAATGCCATACCCACACGTACGGTCGAGATGGACCAGCTTTCTATATCACGCGGCTCCTGGCCGAAGTAAGGATGATAGGAGATAAAAGGAGACAAGGCTACCTGGGTGCGACTATCGGCTGATGCCAGCTGAATATCGTAACCAACCCCCACATGTGCAGAGAAGAGATTCTTCCGCATATTACTGAAATCATCTACGGTACTGTTCAGCTTATCACCGTTATCCTGATCAAAAGTGTAGGTGAATGATTTGTTCAGATTGTGATTGTACGATCCACCAAGGAAAAGATAAAAATCCGGTCCGAAAGGTGAGATACGAATACTAGGCTGGATGGTGGCATAGCTCAGCCCGGTCTTTAAATCCTCGGGACAGTTACATGGCGACTCTACCTGGTCGAATGTACCGCCACGGTTATCATAGCCCAGGTTAAGCATAAAACCGATTACCGGTGCCGGACGGTATTCAAGCAGGATTGCTCCCATTCCGCCAAAGCCGGAGCCATCATGAAAAGCGGATGGAGCCATCAGTGTTTCGTTCAGTTTCTGGGTGGTACCTGTGTACATGTTGTAATTGGCAGCACCTGTAAATCCAATCCAGAATTTTGGTTGCGTCCTTTGCACTTCCTGTGCCGTCAATGTCGCGGCAATGCCTGTCAACACCAGTAACACGAATAAGAGTTTTCGAAACATGATTTGCATTTTATTGAAATTATTTTTTTTCATTTGGTTCTGTTTTTTAAATCAGTATGAACCTGACCACAATTGATCAGGCTCATGCTGACATTATTAACTAAGGTTTGGTTACGGTATTGGTATCCAGGGTTACTGACGCAACACGTGTAAGTGCACGGCCAAACAAGGTGGCACCGGTGTTTATTGTAATGGATTGGTCAGCAAGGATATTTCCAAAAAATGAGGAGTTGGTCCCCAATGTAGCTGATGTACCCACTGACCAGTAAATGTTCTTGGCCTGCGCTCCACCCGCCAGCACGATACTTGTTCCGGGAGCAGTAATCAGGGTAGAACCCATTTTAAAGATCCATACTGCATTCGGATTGCCGCCTGCATCGAGTGTGAGGATACCGTTAGGTCCTGTTCCTGAGATACCGCTTGTGGAAGAGTTTACATATAATCCTGGAGCGAGCGTCAGTCCACCAATTTGTCCGGGCAGTGAGATGGCATCTAATGTGCGTGACTGACCATCGTTGAAGGCAGTGGTTAGATCTACCTTGGCAATTCCCACTATCGGATCGGCTACCGTGTAAAGGGTGCCGATTACATTGGCACTGGTAAGCCCGGCGATGGTAGCGGTGGGGTGTGACCCCACATCACCCGTAATAAGGGTTGTAACTCCCGTATTTGTCACCCCTGCACCTGCAAGAATGGCAAAGTCAGCTGCCGAACCAAGATCAATTCCAAGCGGACCGGAAGGACCGACAGGATCAAGGGTAAAGTTAGCTACCAGTGTTCTGTTTTCGTTTACCACAAAAGTATAACTCTCTGATGTGGAGACACTCTCACCCTCTTCAGTCCATTCATCAAATGAGTACCCTGCATTGGCTTCAGCCATTACAGTCACTGAGTCTCCGGCATTGAATAATCCGCCGCCGCTGGTGTCACCACCATCGATAGGATCAGATGATAATTCGACAGTCAACTGATCAACTGGAGCAGTTGTTGTGAAACTCCACACAGTATCTGCAGCCAGTGCATTCCCTTCAAGGTCTTTTGCTCCGGTGGTTACTGTAGCGGTATAAAGCGTACCGGGCAACAACGGCGTGTTGGGAGTAAATGTACCTTCAACGCCGGCATAATCGATGAAACCTAAAACCGGTAACAGACCATTTTTAAGCGTAAATGTAGCGGAGTTGATGGTGGAAAGATCCATTGTTTTGCTGAAGGTCGCTGTCACCACTTTATCCAGTGGCACATCAACTGCTTCGTCAATTGGATCTGTTATGGTTACAACAGGCAGTACGGGCACAACAACGACGTTTGTCGTAAATGTCCAGATGTAATCGGCAGCGAGTGAATTACCTGTCAGGTCTACAGCACCGGTAGTTACGGTCGCTGTGTATTCCTCACCAAGCAACAGGTCAGTCAGTGGTACGAACTCAGCCGTATATTCATTATAGCTTACTGTTCCCAATACCGGAGTAGTTCCGTGCATAAGGGTAAACGTAGCATTGTTAATGGTTGCAGGGTTCATGATTTTGTTGAACGTGGCTTTCACTGTTTGAGAGGCGGGGACATCAATGGCTTCATTCAACGGATCGGTAATTGTAACAAACAAGAGTGAACCGGTGGCAAAACTCCAAGTGGTGTCATTGATCATTGCGTTTCCGGCTGCATCTTCCACACTATTTGTGATGGTTGCCGTATACACTGCATTGGGTAATAAATCAGCTGTGGGTGTGAAAGTAGCTTTCACGCCAAGATAGGTTACAATCCCTGTAATGTCGGTTGTTCCCTGTTTCAGCAGAAAAGATGTTGAATTAACCGTTGCTGCATTCATAGGAGTACTAAAGTCGGCCGTAACAGCCTTATTCAGTGCAACATTTGAAGCTCCCTCAACAGGATCGGTCAGGATCACATCGGGTGCGTTGCCGGTATTGAAACTCCAGGTAGTGTCATTTCGCATATAGTTCCCCATGGGGTCCATTGCACCACGTGTGACCGTTGCCGTATATACCGCATTGGCATCGAGTAGTGCAGCAGGGGTAAATGTAGCAGTGGTACCACTATAGGTCACCTGACCGGAAACGATGTCAGCACCTTTCTTCACGAAAAATGTACTTTCGTTGATGGTTGATGACTCCATTTCTTCATTGAAGGTGGCAGTGATAATCTTGTTGGTTATCACATTGGTTGCTCCGTTTACCGGATCAGTGACAATCACTTCAGGACAAATACCTTCCAGCTCGCCCGTGTAGTCATCTTTATCGCATTGCGAAAATAGTGGCAATAGCATAAGGATACAGCTCATACTTAATAAGCCGGAATATCTTCTCCGCTTTGGCGTAAAAATATCCTTTAGTTTAAGTAGAAATTTTTTTTCTTTCATTTGTTTAGGATTTTATTTAGTAAAATTTGGTTAATCTCGCCGATGATCAGGCAGGGAAATTTTAACGTACAAAGGTGCGATATCCGACAGGCGCTTTTATTACATCGCCCACCGTAATTGTTACATAAATCACTGTTCCATCTCCAGTATCAGGATCAGTTTCACTTACACCAACACCTGAGCGGGGTTAAATGCAGCATTTGCAGTGAATCACTTTCCCGAAAGAATTGATTATCGTCTTCGAAAAAGCAAATTAATCACGAACAAAATTATCAATGCCCCAAAAGCACCTGTCAGAATGGATCCAACCCATCCTGTACCCAGATCTACACCTATTTTTCCGAGCAGCCAGTATCCGACAAAACTGCCAACAATTCCGACCACAATATTCCCCAGTAAGCCAAGCCCACTGCCTTTAAAAATCATACTTCCGAGCCATCCGGCTAACGCACCTATAAGAAGAATTACAAGAATGTCCATTTTTATATTCAATTAAATGATTTGTCCGCTTATCCAAAATGATTAATCAAAGTCATTACACCCCGAAACAACATCACCATAAAGGTGCGATTGATTACACAAATTAACATTACACATGTCAAAATTAATGTTACATCATTCACACATTTACAATAGAAAAGGACCGGTCTGAATGGACCGGTCCTTTTCTATTATTTATAATATGAAAGATTATGCAGAAGAAGAGAAAGTGTGAAACGAAAAAATCATCTAATCTTCGTATCCACTTTTAATCACTGTCGCAATCATTTTGAATTGCTCGTTGGCATCAAAACGGTGTCGTGAATGAGCCGGAATGATTATGCCATCACCTAAATTAAGTTTAAAATTTTTCTTGTCAATTGTCAGCTCGGCAACACCATCAATAATCTGGATATATGTATCAAAAGGAGATATTCTCTCAGCTAACTCTTCGCCTGCATCAAAAGATGTGACCGTTATATTACCCGATAATTTTTTTATAATGGTCTTACTGAGTACAGCATTGTGCATATATTCTATGATTTCAACAATAATATGCGATTTTGATTTTTCTAATTCTGTTTTTTCTATCTTGTGCATAATTCTTTTTGCTTACGGGAATGAATAGAATCTGGTATTACAAAGATATAACAACAGTAAGAATTGAATTTACATCAATGACCGAATATGTTACATAGTTTACTGATGATTATTTTACATCCGGTCCATATACCAGGTGAGTTGTTTTCGCAATATTTTGTTCTCATAGAGGCTGGTAATAATCTTTTGCAATCGTATAAAAGCCGTTTCACTTTTTACCACATAATCATAGGCAGCGTGATGCATGCACTCTATCGCCACTTCAATCTTGTCCTGTTCCGAGAGTATGATCACCTCTATCGCAGGGTCATATTCCTTTATTCTATCCAATGTTTCAATACCGTTCATCGTTATCATGTTTAAGTGGTCAAACAGATAATCGAGAATGATCACATCCGGTTTATGGGAGAGGTTTTCTATACAAAGCTCACCGGTGGTGTATGTCTCGATCTCAAAATCACCATGATCAAGAAACTGAATCTCCAATAACCGGAGAAAGACCACATCGTCGTCTACAAGAAAAAGTTTTATCTTATGTTGCATTTGATTCATTTATATTTTATGCCTCATCAGACAGTTGCTGATGAACAATACATTGATGTTCGTTTTACACCTTTATGTTTTTTAGAACCTTGTATTCTGTCTCCAGTTCTTTACAAGCCTGTGTACATACATTTTCAAGCTGAAGCACCAGCTCAGATATTCCGGTGCTCTGTTGTTGCGTACTGGCATACTCCTGCACTTTCCTGGCCATCACTTCGAAATCGTGATTGATTCCCATAATTGAAAAGCTGGGTATCATTTTATGTACAGCCGAATAAAGTGTGCTCCAGTCCTGATTTTTCATGCTCTGCTTCATGGTATCTACCAGCGGTGGCGTCTGTTCGAGGTAAAGTGATATCATCTCCATCATCAAAGCGGGGTTCGATTTTGTCCGTTGCATCAGGGAAACCAGATCGGTACATTTACCCTTTATCTCACTGAGATCAGATGCTGTGTCCTCTTCGCGCGAAGTCCTTGTTTGTTTTACCAGTGTCACTAACTTACTGTAAAGCAGTCGCTCATCCACAGGCTTGGCAATATAGTCATTCATACCCGCGGCGGTACATTTAGCCAGATCAACAGTGGTCACATCGGCAGTGAGTGCTATGACCGGTAGCTTCAACATCAACTGATTACGAATATATTCTGTAGCTTCAAAACCATTCATTTCAGGCATCTGCAAATCCATCAACACAACATCGTAAAGATTCACTTTCAGTTTCTCAACAGCTATTTTACCATTCTCGGCAATATCACACTCAAAACCAAATTCATCAAGTATGGTTTTCATCAACAGCTGATTCAGCGGTACATCTTCAGCGACAAGTACCCTGATTTTCTTTATTTCACCGTTCAGTTCTATCATTTCAATCTCGGCATCCGGAAGCTTGTCGGTTTTCAAAAAATCGAGGGTGAAGCTAAAAGTTGAACCTTTATTGATCTCACTTTCCACTTGAATGGCTCCACCCTGAGAAACAACAAGTTTTTTTACAATCGCAAGTCCCAGACCAGTTCCACCATAGAGTCTCGAACTATCGCTCGAACCCTGCTGAAAGTTTTCGAAGATTTTTTCCAGTTTGGGTTTCTCAATGCCAATACCGGTATCTGAAACTGAAAACCTGAGGGTGACATTATCATTATCTTCATTTATCAGCGTCACGCTCACCTTAATGAACCCTGAGTTGGTAAACTTGATTGCATTACTCACCAGATTCAGAATGATTTGATGCAACCGCACCGGATCGCCAAGCAGTACATTCGGAATATGCTTATCATAGTCCACCACCAGTTTCAGGTTTTTCTCCTGTATCTTTTGTTTGAACAGATGCAACATGGCAGAAAGGGATAACTCCGGTCTGAAAGGTATCTGTTCGAAGGTCATCTTGCCGGCATCCACTTTAGCCAAGTCAAGGATATCGTTGATCAATACAATAAGCGCATCACCACTCATTTTAATGGCAGTGAGGTATTCTTTTTGCTTTGAATTCAGTTCGGTTTTCAGCAGCACCTTCGTAAAACCGATAATTGCATTCATAGGAGTACGGATCTCATGACTCATATTCGAGAGAAACTGCTGCTTGGCTCTCACTGCTTCCTCGGCTTTCCTGGTAGCAAGCTGTGCATTATGTTTCGCCAACTGCGCTTCCTCATTCGCTTTCTCAGCGAATTCTTTCGAATCTGTAAGCTCTTTGGCTTTGCGTTTCTGATCGGTTACATCACGTGCCACAATCACTACACCCAATACCTCTCCTTTATCATCTCTGAATAGTGAGCCATTGAAGAGCACATCGGTCAGTTTACCCGAGATATGCCGCAAAGTAAGGGGATAGTCGGCTACCGATCCTTTCTCAAAAACTTCCTGATATACTTCACGTGCTTTATGGGGTTCAGTAAAATACTCGAAAAAATCACTATCTGCTATCTCATTATATGTCAGACCGATGATATGGGCTGTAGCCCTGTTCATATCCATAATCTTTCCTTCCCCACTAATGGTTAGTAATGGGTCCAGACTTGCTTCTATCAGACTACGGGCATATTGCGATGCATATTGTTCCATTCTTGGTTGCATTTTATTTCAGATATCTTCAATCGCTTTCCGACGTCTGTTCTTCAGTAATTTGAATTGTGAAGGGGTGAGGCCGGTTATTTTTTTAAACTGGTTGGACAGATGTGCTACGCTGCTGTATTGCATCTGGTAAGAAATTTCGGTAAGTGTCAACTCTTCGTATAACAACAACTCTTTCACCCTTTCAATTTTATGATGGATGATAAATTGCTGAATAGTAATACCTTTTACTTCAGAGAATAAATTGGAGAGATAGGTATAATCATAATCCAACTTCTTACTGATATATTCTGAATAATTTATTTTGGGTAATTCATCCGTATAATGAACCATTTCAATGATTACATTTTTAATTTTCTCAATCAGTACTGCCCTTTTATCGTCCATCAGCTCAAGGCCTGTATGAAGCAAGGCAGTGTTCAATGAATCGTGTTGACTTTGGGTCAGCTCTTCCATGATTTCAACTTCGCCTAAATCAACCACTATGAAATGAAGTCCGAGCTTTCTAAGCTCCTCTTTCACCACCATTTTACAGCGAAGACTGACCATGTATTTGATGTAGATTTTCATTTTCTTGTTCAATGAGAAAACAGAAGCAAAGGAACAACATTTTACCTATTTGAAAAAGTTGCAATGTAATTGCTCCGCATGATTTGATCTCCTTATCTCTTTGTACAGCTTTCTTATTATATTAAACACTTCATTGAAGTTAAAGTTGTAATCTTACCTTTTAAATCCGAAAATGAAATTTCTGTCAACCTGTTTATTGCGAAAAAGTTACAGTTCAACAGAAAGAGGTTGTATCAGTGAAATATATAACTTATTATCAGCAATGTGTAAGTGTTTTTATCATCGTCGTTACTATCTTTACAATGTTGAAATCTGGATGGATCCATTGAACAAGACTGATAGTTGCCATTTGTTTTTGGCATAACCAAGAGCATTGCGTTCAAATAATAACAACGATAATTTAAATAACAAAACAAAATGAAAAAAACAATTTTTTTTGTACTTCTGGCGATATTTTCGCTGGGTGCAGCACCTACCTTTGCAGCACATGGTACCTCGAACGACAATGTGGCAACTGAACCCACACTAACAACCGAAGAGGTGAATATACTGAAAGAGAGGGTTCTGGAAATACGGGAAATGGACAAATCAGCACTGACTGTTACAGAAAAAAGCGAACTGAAAAGCGAACTCAACGAGATTAAGGAAACAGTACGCAACGAACCCGCCATTTATATTGGTGGAATTTCCTTACTGCTGCTTATCATCCTTTTGGTGATTTTACTTTAACACAATCTATTCAATAGTTCTGTGTATGAGTAAGGAGAATCAGGGTTGTGTACAATTTACATCACCCTGATTTCTTTATTAGAATAACCAGATTACATATCTGATTATGATGGCATTAAAAAACAACAACTTACACTGGCAGTTGCTGCTTACGCTTCTGGTTATAGTCCTGTATTATCCGATCGCATCCTCGCAGGGATATTTCCAGCAGGAGGCGAATTATAAAATCGATGTGACGCTCAACGATTCGCTTCACGAACTCAGTGCCTACGAGGAGGTGCAATACATCAATCATTCGCCCGACACACTCCGGGTTTTGTATTTCCATTTGTGGCCGAATGCCTATTCAGATAATGACACCCCTTTAGCCAGACAGATATTCTCATTCAACGGAAAGCAAAAACTCTTTAAAGATCCGGAACTGAGAGGCTTTATCGACTCTCTGGACTTCAGGATAAATGACCTCCCCGTCAGTTGGAAGTTGCTTCCCGACCAACCCGATGTCAGTGAAATAAAGCTGAACTCCCCTCTTCCTCCCGGTGGTGAAATCCTGATCACCACACCCTTTCATGTCAAAATACCCAAGGGTGTCACATCCCGTCTGGGTCACATCGGTCCGACATATCAAATTACACAATGGTTCCCCAAACCAGCGGTATATGACCGGAACGGATGGCACCCCATCTCCTATCTGGATCAGGGAGAATTTTATTCCGAGTTCGGAGATTTTGATGTAAGGATCACACTGCCGGAGCACTACACAGTGGCTGCATCGGGAGACCTGCAGGATAGCACCGAACTGGCCAGGCTTGACACACTCGCTGCTGACACGGACTGGAAGAGCATCAGGATGCTGGGGAAAACAAAACATGTACCATTATCCACAACTACAAAAACACTGCATTACAGGGGAGAGAACATGCATGATTTTGCCTGGTTTGCCGACAGACAATTCAACGTGATGAAAGGGATGATCAAGCTTCCCGAATCGGGCAGGGAGGTTACGACCTGGGTGATGCTTACTGCCCGTCAATCGCGATTGTGGCAGAAAGCTTTAATTTATACCAATCAGGCAATCATGGATTTCTCAAACATGATAGGTGATTATCCCTACAACAGTTTCACCCTGGTTCAGAGTCCGCTGAGCGCCGGGCTTGGAATGGAATACCCCGGTCTGGCCGTTATCGGCCCGACGAA
>JAAYGM010000100.1 GCA_012727735.1 Bacteroidales bacterium
CTCAAGATAAGAGCCGTCACTGAATTTATGTACCTGACAGGCCAAAAGGTTCTCTCCCGGACGGATATAGGGGGTGATATCAAACTCAGCCGGGCTCCTGGCATTCTTGTTGATGCCTACCTGCTCTCCGTTTACATATACATAGATGAAATTGGTGCCTCCCTCGAAATGAAGAATCACCCTCCTTCCGTCCCACGATTCCGGAATCGTGAAGCTTTGACGGTAGGCCCCCACAGGAGAATTCTCCCGGTCTATATGAGGGGGGCTGGCCGAAAAACTAAATCCGGCACTTATATAGACGGGTATACCGTAACCGTTGAACTCCCAGTTGCCGGGTACCGGCATACTGTCCCAGTTGCGGTCATCATAGTTCTCTTTGTAAAAACCGTGAGGTACATCTGCCACTTTTGGCACCCAGTGAAATTTCCAGCGACCATTCAGTGATTTAAAATAGGGTGAGTGCTCATATTCATCGGCAATGGCTCCCTTTACATCAGCATAGGGAATAGCTGTAACCCTTGTTTGCTCCGTGTTGACGGCAAAAATTTCCGGGTTCTCCCATTCAGGTGGTCTGTTCTGTGCCTGAATTGAGGTTGTAGTAACCCATATTAACAAAAATAATTTTAAAAATAATTTCATTTCTTTCTATTCTAGGAAGTGATTATGATGTCCGGTTGATTTGAAAACTAAACAAAATTACAATAATCAGTGGTGAGAATCAAATGAATTTAATAAATGGAAGACTTTTTGTATTGATTTGTTATATCAGAAATTTATTTTAATAAAAAGTATTTATATTTAATGATAATTAAAAAATTTATTCTTTCTTTGTGTAATTATTAAGTGTTTATTTGACAGTTTTAATGTACACTTATTATTTCCGTTTTTTTCACCATTGATTCAGAGAGAACAAGATAATGAATGAACGGAATTGCAGTCAGGATTTTATATAAATCAATAATCTTTAAATAGATTGAACATGAATAACAAACGGCTGTTGCGGAAGATACCCCGCATCTAATACCTGTCTTTCCATAAGTAATTATTCTTTATCTTTTTTTTTATGCAAAGCAAGAAATTTCAACTCTCCTTGATGATGTTCTTTCAATTCTTCATTCAGGGATCATGGTATGTCACAATGGGGACCTACCTGGGTAAAACACTTGATTTTACCGGAATTCAGATTGGGTTGGCCTATAGCACCGCAGCCATAGCATCCATCATTTCTCCTGTTATTGTAGGGATGATTGCCGATCGCTTTTTTTCAGCCAACAGGGTGCTTGCGTTCCTGAATATAACCGGCTCAGTGTTACTTTTATGGCTGACCAGGATCGATAACTTCACGCTCTTTTTCCCTGTGTTGCTACTCTACAGCATTTGTTTCATGCCCACCATGTCGCTCACCAACGCTATCTCCTTTGCCAACCTGGCTGAGCCAACCAAAGAGTTTTCCAGAATTCGTCTGTTCGGTTCCTTCGGATGGATTTCTGCCGGTCTTATCATCAGTGCGATGGGTCTTGAAACTTTTTCAACGCCATTTCTTATTGGTGCTGGAATCTCCTTACTGTCGGGACTATATGCACTCGTGCTGCCATACAAGGCACCCGTGAAAACACCAGAGAAGGTGACTGTCCGCCAGATACTGGGGTTTGATGCATTTAAGATGACCCGAGAAAAATCTTTTCTTATACTTCTTATCTTTTCAGCACTCATCTGTATACCGCTGGCATTTTACGACAGTTTCACCAATCTTTTTATTATTGGTGAAGGGATCGAGAATGCAGCGGCGGCAATGAGCCTCGGACAGATAGCGGAAGTTGTCTTCCTCTTCTCCTTTCCTTTCTTTTTCAGGAAGCTTGGGTACAAAGGGAGTATTGTTGCTGCAATGATCGCATGGATCATCATGTACGGATTCTTTACCATCGGAGCCTTCACTGCTGAGAAAGCCTTCCTCTATGGTGTGCTGCCTTTACACGGTTTCTGTTTCACCTTTTTCTTTGTTGCCGGCCAGTTGTATGTGGATGAGAAGGCACCTGCATCACTAAGGAACTCGGCACAGGGATTGATTGCCTTTGCTACTTACGGGGTGGGTAAATATGGCGGTACGCTGATTGCAGGGAATGTGGTAGACCGTTACACAGTCGGGAATGTCTACAACTGGACGGCAATCTGGATTGTGCCTCTGATAATGGCCGTCGTTTTCACATTGGGATTTGTCTTGCTATTCCGTGAAAATCTACATAAGAGCAGGATATAATTGAATCATTAAATTAGAATGTCTATGGTCAGATGATTGATCTTGTGCGCCGAATGCAATTGATTGCATCCTTAAATTAAAGTTATCGTAATTCTATTAATTTATTCCTGAAAACATGAAAAAAGAATCAACACAATTCAAATTAAAAAGTGAGTTTTCTGAAAACTCTTTGAAAATTTTAGTGTTACTGTTTCTTACCCTCTGTTCTTACACTTTATCAGCACAGGTAAAAGTAACGGGAACGGTCAGTGATGTAAACGGGGAACCACTGATCGGTGTCAATGTAGTGGTGAAAGATGCTGCTATCGGAACCGTAACGGATATGGACGGGAGGTACTCACTAGAAGTGCCGGGTGAGAATTCCGTACTTCTCTTTTCCTATATCGGATATGTCACCAAAGAATCCGTGGTAGGTACACAAACCCTGATCAATCAGACACTACTGGAAGAATCACAGATGATGGATGAACTGATTGTGGTGGGATACGGCACGCAGAAGAAGGTGACTGTAACAGGCTCTGTGGCAAGTGTTGCCGGTGACGATCTGAAAGTATCACCGACGACCAACCTCTCAAACGCCATTTTAGGTCGTATGCCGGGGGTGATCGGTTATCAACGTTCAGATGAACCCGGTGGGGGTGGAACCACCATTCGCATTCGTGGTACGAACTCACTTGGTTTTAAAGATCCGTTGATTGTTATCGACGGTGTGCCGGGACGTGCAGGTGGTTTGAATCGTATCAACCCCAATGAAATTGAATCCATGTCTGTGTTGAAGGATGCTGCAGCAGCCATCTACGGTTCACGTGCTGCCAACGGTGTCATCCTGATCACCACCAAACGTGGTAAAGAGGGTAAACCAACCATCACCTATTCAGGAAGCATGGGATTCTCACAACCTACGCGGATCCCTGAGCTTGCCAATGCTTTTGAATATGCCACAATGGTCAATGAAATTGATAAATATTCGGGACGCGACCCCCGTTACTCGGATGATGACCTGAGACAATACCAGGACGGCAGCGATCCTTGGGGACATCCGGATACAAACTGGTATAAGGAAACGATTAAAGAGTATTCACCCATCTACCGGCACGATGTAAGTATCACTGGTGGTAGCGACCGCTACAAGTTTTTTGTCAGCCTGGCTGCGAACGGTGAGGATGGTATCTATAAGAAATCTGCGAATCGTTACGATCAGTTCAGTGCGCGCATCAATCTGGATATGAAAGTGAACGACGCATTCGATATCTCTTACGGGAATGTGAATCGTCTTCAGATAACCAATTATCCTGCCCGCGGGGCAACCGACATCTTCAGTGCCATGGTCCGCAGTAAGCCTATCTTGCCGGCCTACTGGCCCAGCGGTGAGCCGGGCCCGGATATTGAATATGGTGATAACCCTGTTGTGCGTGCCACTCCGGCAACCGGAGAGGATATCTACAAGGCCTATTACATCCAGAACACACTGAAGGCAACCCTGAAAGTGCCCGGAATTGAAGGGTTAAGCCTTATCGGCACCGCATCATATGACCAATATTTCAATAACCGGAGACGATTTGAAAAACCTTTTACCCTTTATACCTGGAATGGTAATCCGGAACATACGCTGACACCTGCGTTAAAAGGTGTTTCTCAACCACAACTGGAGGAAAGAAGAGAAGAACAAACTGACTGGATGACCAACCTGGTGGCCAATTATGATGGCTCTGTGGGAAATCATAATTTCGGACTTACAGCTGGTGTGGAAGCACAACAAAATGAATGGCGTATGGTCAGGGCCACCCGTAAATACTTTATCTCCGACGCTTTGGATGAGATCAATAACGGGTCGGTAACGGATATGGAAACAGAGGGTTACTCCTGGAAAGAGAGCCGTATCAACTATTTTGGTCGTGCCAATTACAATTATCTTGAAAAATACCTGCTTGAGTTTGTTTTCCGTTACGACGGCTCCTACCGTTTCCCGAAAAATAAACGTTACGGTTTCTTCCCGGGTGTATCTGCCGCATGGCGTGCTTCCGAAGAACCTTTCTGGAAGGAACATCTCGATTTCATCAGTTATTTCAAACTGCGTGGTTCTGTTTCCGAGACCGGCAACGATTATCTGGTAGATACCGACGGAAATCTCGACAGAAGTATTCAATATCTAAATACCTACGGTTTCGGTACCGAATATATGTTCGGCTCCTCATTTCAGAAGACACTCTATCCGACACGTACACCCAATCCGAATATCACATGGGAGGTGGGAACGACCTACGACCTTGGGCTCGAGTTTAAATTCCTGGATAACCGGTTAAGTGTGGAGTCAGACCTTTTCTACCAGAAACGTACCAACATGTTGATTTACAGGAATGCTTCCCTGCCTCAGATCTCAGGTATAACGCTCCCTCGGGAAAATATCGGTGAGATGTCAAACAAAGGTATTGAAGGGTTGGTATCCTGGGCTGACAAGGCAGGTAAACTGGATTATGATGTGGCCTTCAATATGACCTATTCGACGAATAAACTGATATTCTGGGATGAAACTCCCGGAATACCTGATTATCAGAAAAGGACCGGAAAACGGGTAAATACCGAGTTGTGGTATATCGCTGACGGTGTGTTCAACACACAGGATGAGCTGGACAACTATCCGCACTGGCCTAATGCCCGTACCGGGGATATCAAGTTTGTAGATACAAACGGTGACAAGGTGATTAATGCCGATGACCGTGTCCGTGCTGACAAGAACTCAGAACCTACATTTGTATTCGGTACTACCATGGGGCTTCGCTGGAACAATTTCGACCTGAGAGCTTTATTACAGGGGGCTACAGGCGGTATCACCTATATCTGGCGTGAAAGAGCCGGTGAAGCAGGTAACTACTACAAGTTTATGTACGATAATCGCTGGACGGAGGAAAACCCGATGGTGGAACATCCGCGTGCTTATAACCGTGAAAATGAATATTGGGCGAAACAGGGAACTGACCAGAAGAACACTTACTATCAGTTCAAAACAGATTATCTGCGGTTGAAAAATATGGAAGTGGGATATACCTTCAACCTGCCGGCTATCCGGAATGTAGGGATACAGGAACTGCGTCTCTATGTGAATGGTTCTAATTTATTTACGTTAGACAATGTGAAAGTACAAGATCCGGAAGCCAATGATACCGGTCGTGAATATCCGCAACGTCGTATCTGGAATGTCGGTGTTTCTGTAACATTCTAAAATTAAGCAATTATGAAAAATATAAAACAACTAACAGCTGCAATCGTTCTGGCTTTAGCGATTGTTCTGAACGCCTGTTCAGACTTTATGGATATCGTTCCTTCTACTTCCTATACCGAAGAGATTGTCTTTACCGATGCTGCCCTGACACAGGCATTCGTAAATGACTTGTATAACAATATCCATCCGGGTGCAAAAGAGCATTCTCTCGACGGTTTGACCGATGATGCTTATTTCACCCATAACTACGGACAAAAAGATATTGTAGAAGCGGTTTCCATTTCAGGGAGTAATCTTCAATGGTATAACGATAACAACAACCCTTTTAAGTGGGAGCTGAGGTACAAAGGCATACGTTTTGCAAATATTATCATCAATAATATTGACAATGTGCCTGAAAAGATAGGCTATAATCTGGAACGTATGAAAGGGGAGGCTTATTATATGCGTGCACATATGTACCATGAACTGATACGTGGCTACGGTGGTGTTCCCATCGTGACGGAAGATTTCTCCCTCGATCAGATAGAGGAAATGAAAAAACCGCGTAACACCATGCGCGAGTGTCTGGAATTTATTGTAAGTGATCTGGAACAAGCTGAGCAATATCTCCCTGAAAACGTTGGTTCCTCGGAATGGGGACGTGTAACCAAATATGTGGCAACCGGATTAAAAGCACGTATTTTACTGCATGTGGCCAGCCCGCTTTATGCTGACCGCACTGTGAACACGTTAGCGGTCAATCAATTCGATGGTGATCGTATGGCTGCCTATCGTGCGGCCAGGGATGCCGCTATCGAAGTAATCGAAGAGGGTCCATTCGAATTAATCGATTGCAGAGGTGGTATTAACACGGAAAGAGCTGAAAAATTCAAAGCCATTATGACAGATGTACAAAACAGCGAACAGATGTTTGTCCGTAATTATCACACATCTATCGGCTCGGAGAATCGAATGGGGTTATGGCATGGGCCGAATGGCTATCACAACTGGGCCGGAACAACTCCAACACAGGACCTGGTGATGGCATTTGAGTTTGAGGACGGTTCCATGCCCGAAGGAATGACGATCCCCGGAGAATTCCAGAAAGGAAATCCCTATAATGGTCGTGAACCTCGTTTTTATGCCACCGTAGCTACCGATGGTAATACATGGGGACGTCCGCGTCCATCCGATGCTGCAACGTTGGATCCCACACCCCTGGGACGTCTGCAGGCAGGAAAATATGAAGTGACAAATGGTGATGTGGAAATTGAATACCGTGATGGAGTGGTACGGCGTTCGATGTGGGGAGTGGATACGCGTCAGGGACCTATCGAAGACTGGAACGGATCATGGACAGGTTATTATGAGAAGAAACTGATTGACACATCCATAGATGCCCAGTATTTCAGACAGACGGTACCCCATGTCTATATGCGATTAGCCGAAATGTACCTGATTGCAGCGGAGGCATGCGTAGAACTGAATGAACTGGAGGAAGCAGCAGAATGGATGGACATCCTTCGTGGACGTATTGATTTGACAGATACCCGCACAGCGCTGACGGCTCGGGGTAAACAATTTAACCAGAGTGATATGCGTGATTTTGTCCGCCAGCAACGGCGTGTTGAATTTGCTTATGAACAGCATCGTTATTTTGATGTCCGCAGATGGATGATCGCATCCGAATCCGGAAACAAGCCTTTGACAGGGATTATCGTTGAGGGGATCTTAAAACCTGGTCAGACATCTATGAAACCCTATATTCACAATGAAGAGAAATATGATTATTACTATTATGTAAACGATCTCTCCAGTCGTGAAACACGGAAATGGATGGATAAGATGTATTTTGCTCCTATTCATCAGGATGAAATTCGTCGTAATCCTAATCTGGAACAAAACCCGCAATACGGAGACTGATAAATAGTAAGACTGTCCGGAAATGAAATAACCAGCGATGGTTAACTTTGTTTTCGGACAGTCTGTTTAATTCCCGGATGATACATTCCCTCAGGTGAATGTCTGAGTCAAAAGAATAATATTGACTGAAACAACGTGAGAATTGTGGGGCAGTTAATACAAAATGGTGACTTAATTGCATTGAATAATAATTTACATCTAAAAAAAGTCAGTTTTACACTATATTTTTTTCAAATATCATATTATTTTGTACTTTTATAGGCTATTCACTCTATTTAATAGACTTAAACTATAACTTACTGCTTTATATCAAATACAATAATGTCTCGCAAATCAAAAAGAAACTTCAAACCCAAAAAAAAATATTACCGGCGCAAAGGGTTCATCCTTTCATTAGGAATCATCATAGGAGTCATCATTGTTGCTGCATTTTATCAGACATCGGTCTATTTCTCCAGCAACGAATCATGTATGATGTGTCATGTGCATCCGCATGCCGAAGAGAGTTGGAGATTGTCCACTCATGTCAATAATGGCAGCGGGGTGATGGTCAACTGTGTGGATTGCCATCTTCCACCGAAGGACAACACCTGGGATCATTATTCTGCCAAGGTAGTACTGGGTGCCCGTGACTTGTGGGGTTATCTCACCAAGGACACCGCCGACTTTAACTGGGAGATGAAATCTGAGCTGGAGCACGCAGTGAAATATATTCCCAACGAGTCATGTGTGAAATGCCATCAGAACCTTTTTCCGCAGGGTGTGACGGACGATGGGGTCACTGCACATCTCTACTACGAGGAGAATGGGGAGAAGCTCGATCTGCAATGCATCAGCTGTCACCTCGATGCAGGACACTACAATCCCAACTACGCACATGGGCAGATGACCGGTATCCCGGGAATGGCAGCTTCTTATGATGTGGATACCTCTCTCTATTTTAAAGAACCTACTGAAGTAACCCGCTTTGCCGATTATCGTGAACAGATACCCGGAACGATGGTCTCGTTTGAGATGAAGGCCATCAGGGGCGGCACATACACCATGGGCAGCCCTGAGAAAGAGCCGTTCCGCAATCCGGATGAGTCTCCTCTTCACGAGGTGTCACTCGATCCCTTCTTTATGGCTGAGGTGGAGACTACCTGGGATCAGTACTGGGCTTTCTATGCTGCGACGATGAGCGAAGGACGCACACCTCCCGAGGTGGTGTATGAGAATAATCTTAAGGCGATGGATGTGGATGCCATTTCCGGACCCACGGCACCGTTTGGTTTTCCCGATCAGGGATGGGGACAGGGCGACCGTCCCGCCATCACCATGACACATTATGCTGCAGAGACCTTCTGTCAGTGGCTTTCGGAGAAGACCGGCAAAAAATACCGCCTGCCTACCGAAGCGGAGTGGGAGTATGCTGCCCGCGGTGGCAAAGCGTCGCCCTATTTCTTCCCCGGTAGTCCGAAGGAGTTCTCTGAACATGGGTTTATGAGAAATATATTCAAGCCTAAAACCGACAGTATCAGCGCTTACGTGATCTACGACAAGAACAGCGGCAGTCGCACACAGCCTCCCTCCCTGGTGTTGCCCAATCCTTACGGCTTAAAGAACATGCTGGGAAATGTGATGGAGTATTGTGCCGACAGATATGATCCCGAAGCGTACGATAAACGATCAGGTGTCGCCGCCAACCCAATGGTGACAGAGGGTGATGAGTGGGTGGTGCGCGGTGGACACTACAACTCCGATGCTGCCGACGTGCGCAGCGCCGCTCGCAGTCATACACACCATGATGACTGGTTGAAGACCGACCCGCAGCAGCCGAAGAGCATATGGTGGTATTCAGATATCAAAGCAGTGGGATTCCGCGTGGTGTGTGAACCTGATTCAACCATGAGGATCAATTAAAACCTAAAACATAAACGCAATTTATTTAAATATTTTAATCAAATGAAGAAAGAAAATAATCTAACCAGAAGATCATTCCTGAAAACTTCTGCCGTGGCAGGAGCAGTTGGTGTTATTGGAACAGGTTCGGCCGGCTTTTTATCATCCTGCAGCGGTGGAGCAGAAAAAGGAAAAGGTGCAAGCACTCCTTTGAAAGAACCGGGGAGTTATTATATTCCCGAGCTTCCCGATATGGCAGCCGATGGCAAAGAGCTGAGAGCAGGTGTTGTGGGCTGCGGCGGACGTGGATCTGGTGCTGCCATCAACTTCCTTAATGCTGCCGGCGGCGTTACCATTGTGGCTTTGGGTGATGTGTTCCAGGACAGGGTTGATTCTCTTGCCGACAGATTGAAATCGGAAAAAAATATCGATATTCCTGCTGACAAGCGTTTCGTCGGACTGGATGCATATAAACAGGTAATCGACAGTGATATTGATGTGCTGATCGATGCTACACCTCCCTTCTTTCGTGCAGAGCATTTCAAGTATGCGGTAGAGAAAAATAAACACTGCTTCCTCGAAAAACCGATCTGCGTGGACGCGAAAGGATACCGCACCATTGTGGCTGCCGCCAAGCAGGCAGAGGCCAAGAGCCTGAGCGTGGTGACCGGTACACAGCGTCACCATCAGCGCAGTTATGTGGAGTCATACAAGCAGATCATGAACGGCGCTATCGGTGAGATCACCGGCGGCACCGTATACTGGAACCAGAACATGCTCTGGTATCGTGATCGTCAGCCGGGATGGAACGATTTTGAATTCATGGTGCGTGACTGGGTGAACTGGAAATGGCTGTCGGGCGATCATATTGTGGAGCAGCACGTGCATAACATCGATGTCTTCACATGGTTCTCAGGCCTGAAGCCGGTGCACGCAGTGGGCTTTGGCTCGCGCCAGCGCAGGGTGACAGGCGACCAGTATGATAACTTCAGTATTGATTTCACCATGGAAAACGGCATTCACCTGCACAGTATGTGTCGTCAAATCGATGGTTGTGCCAACAACGTGAGCGAGTTTATCCAGGGTACCAAAGGCTCCTGGTCGAGCAACGGTAACCATGTGATCAAAGATCTCGCGGGCAACGTGATCTGGGAATATGACGGTGAAGCAGAAAAAACCAACTTCAAACAGACCGATCCCTACACCCTTGAGCATGTGAACCTGATCAACTGCATACGCAGTAACAAACCGATCGAACAGGCTTCGGAGACAGCTGTATCCAATATGGCTGCCATTATGGGGCGTGAGTCGGCTTACACCGGACAGGCAGCAACATGGGATGCCATGACCGCCTCACAGCTGGACTATACACCTGCCGACATGAACATCGGCAAGATGGATATGTCCGGATTCACCACCCCTGTACCGGGAAGTGCAAAATAAAAGTAAGATCATGACACTAGACCGAAGAAAATTTATCAAAACAACCATTGCCGGCTCAGCTGCCATGGCTATCGGCGGATGCTCCTCTTTTGTCTCCGCAGGAACAGATAATAAAGAGGCTTCCGGCAAGACGAAGCTGAACCTCTCCTTTCAGGAAGGAACCGCTCCGGGAGCAAACCTGACAGAGAAGTTCGATTACATGGAAGAGCATGGTGTGGTGGGCTTTGAACCGCATGGCAAAGCAATGCTGGAGAGGCTGCAGGAGATGAAAGAAGCCCTCAGCGGGCGTAACATCAAGGTGAGCGCCATCTGTGCAGGCTTTGACGGCTTCATTCTCTCAACCGATCCTGCAGTGCGTAAACAGTGCCGTGACAGCATGGCTGAGCTGATCATCGCTGCCGGTGAACTGGAGTCCACAGGTGTGATCATCGTACCTGCCTTCAACAGCCAGGTGCCGGTGATGCCGCACACACAGGAGACACGCGATTTCCTCTGTGAGCAGTTTGATGAGATGGGTACCCTTGCCAGGGAGCACGGTACCACCGTCATCCTTGAGCCACTGAACCGCAGGGAGGCATTCTACCTCCGCCAGGTGGGTGATGCTGCCTCCATCTGCCGCGACATCAACAACCCGGGCGTGAAGTGCATGGGCGACTTCTGGCATATGGTTTGGGAGGAGAACAGCGACATGGGTGCGTTCCTCTCGGCCGGTGAACATCTGCAGCATGTGCATGTAGCCAGCCGCAAGCGCCGCAGCATGCCGGGCGAAGATGGTGATGCCGACAACTATGTGAACGGTTTCAGGGGACTGAAGATGCTGGGTTACGACAAGTATGTCAGCTTCGAGTGCGGCTGTCAGGGTGACCGTGAAGTGGTCGTGCCCGCAGCGCTGGAGTTGTTGCGCAGACAGTGGGAGGAAGCCTGATTTTCTTGTTTCAATAAACAGAAATGAGTGGAAGAGAACAATCTTTCACTCATTTTTTGTTGTACCACGGCTAATTTTCCTATTTTTGTCTTTTCAATATTACAGCATGGACAAAATCATTCGATTCATCTCATCCTACAGGGCCACTATCCTGCTTCTGCTCATCTATGCCGCCGGACTGGCGACAGCCACCTTCGTGGAGAAGAGGATGGGCACAGAGGCAGCGAAAATGCTGATATATTACTCCCCTCTATTTCTCTTCCTGCAACTGCTCATGGTGCTCAACTTCCTGATCATACTTGTCAGGAACAACTACCTCAAACGCGGAAAGTGGGCACTGATAAGTGTGCATGCCGCTCTGATAGTGATACTTGCAGGGGCGATGACCACATACCTCTTCGGAAAAGAGGGGCAGGTCCATATCCGCGAGGGGGAGATGAGTGATCAGATGGTGATGCATACATCCAGGGGGACCAGGGCCGAGACACTACCCTTCCGGCTGGAGCTGATCGACTTCCGCCTGAACCGCTATCCCGGCTCACAGAGCCCTTCATCCTATGAGAGCGACCTCCGTGTCCATGTCGACGGGGAGGTGAGAGAAGCGATGATATTTATGAACAACGTGCTTGATGTGAAGGGTTATCGCTTCTTCCAGGCATCCTACGATCAGGATGAGCTGGGTACCATCCTCTCAGTCAACAAGGATGTGGCTGGACGGACCATTACCTATAGCGGCTATCTCCTCCTGATGATTGGTTTTCTTCTGATGTTCATCACACCCGGCTCACGCTTCCGCAAACTGATACGACAACTGAGGGAGACAAGAGCCGACGCACAGAAGATCGCGGCAGTACTGGTATTGACCGTTCTTCCGCTCTACAGCGTCGCGCAGCAGATGGGGGGACTTTCTGTCATCGAAGCAGTGCAGCAAAACAGGATACCGGAAGCACATGCAGCCCGCTTTGGAGCACTGCCGGTACAGTTCCGGGGCAGGATGATGCCGATGAACACCTTCTCCTCGGAGATATTGCGCAAGC
>JAAYGM010000101.1 GCA_012727735.1 Bacteroidales bacterium
GATATAACAAACATGAAAGAAGGCGACTTTGCCGGACTTATTTTATTGCAGAGGAAATATGGTCTTTTGGGTATAAAAAACGAAGGAGGAAAGAAATCTATTGTGATGGTCAATGCGCAAACCGGCTCTCCGGTTGAAGCAGAAATCATTCCACTGACACAAAAAAAGGTATATCTGCGTGCTGACTGCAATTTCAGGGATCTTGCCGATGTGGCAGATTTTTATTACAGCCTCAACGGCAAAAACTGGATAGCTATTGGGACACAGCTTAAGATGGAATATTCAATGCCTCATTTCATGGGCTATCGCTACGGATTATTCCACTATTCTACAAAAACACCCGGAGGTTACGTTGATTTCGACTGGTTCAGGATTGAATAAATATATAAGATTTACTTTATATTAACACGTAATTTAATAACTATTTCATTGTCCGTATGAAACTTACATGAATTATACAATTATTCCCTTTTATGAGTTTCTGCTCATGTAAGTTTCACACGTAATTAAAAGGAGGTACAAAATGAATCACACACTTAAAATGATTTTGTTGATATCCGCCATAACAGGATACACCTGTTTTGCCCAGACGAATCAGTCAGACCTTTTTATAATGGAGGATGATTCCGCTTGGCAGAAGGCGATCACGACTCACAGACTCTCTCAGTTCCCCAAGATACATAAGGATGGCAGAGTGTGGTTTCAGTTCAAGGCCCCTGAGACAGCACAGTCGGTCAAACTCCATATGGAACCGCCTGTAGAATATGATCTGCAGAAAGATGCCTCAGGTCTCTGGAATGTTATCGTCCCCAATCCAAGGCCGGGATACCAGGTTTACTGGATGCTTGTGGATGGGACTAAGGTGTACGATCCGGGTAGCGACATGTTTTACTCTAACGGTTATTGCAGTGTGCTGGAGGTCCCTTCCCCGGGAGAGGACTTCTACCATGCAAAACATGTACCCCACGGAGACGTCCGGGAACACTGGTTCTATTCAGAGGTGACCGGATCGTTCCGGCGTATGTATGTATATACTCCCCCCGGATATGACAAAGATAACAGTACCCGCTACACTGTACTCTATCTTCAGCACGGGGCCGGAGAACTGGAAATGGAATGGACCCATTCCGGCAAAGCGAATTTCATCCTTGACAATCTCATAGCTGAGGGTAAAGCCCTTCCTATGATCATCGTTATGAATAACGGATTCGCCACACGGCCCAACCAGGCCGGCCAGACACCGGCCGGTAATGCCAGATGGTCTGCGTTCGAAGAGATGCTCATCAATGAGGTCATCCACGATATTGATGCTAACTACCGCACCATCTCTGACCGCGAACACCGTGCCATGGCCGGACTCTCTATGGGTGGAATGCAGACATTTACCATCGGACTGAACCGTTTGGATACATTTTCACACCTGGGTATTTTCAGCGGTGTACCTAACAACTATACTGACCTGCTTAAGGGAGTGCTCGAACAGGGACCTGCATTCAACCAGAAAGCTAAACTATGGTTTGGCGCCGGCACCGAAGAAGCTTCATTCCACAACCGTCAGAAAGAAGTCCAGGACCTACTGGTGAAATCGGGCATTAAGGCACAATTTTACGACTCCCAAAATACCGCCCACGAATTTCAGACGTGGAGACGATGTCTGCATCAGTTCGCTCAAGTATTATTTAAATGAGTATCAGAAATCATATAACTCAACAGGACATTGCAACCAGGTTAAACGTTTCACGTATCACTGTTTCAAAAGCCCTGCGAAATCATCCTGACATTTCTGCCGAAATGAAGGAAAAGGTCAATAGGGCTGTAGAAGAAATGGGATATTCTCCCAATCTCATTGCCAAACAATTATCACTTCAAAAAACTTTTATACTGGGAATTGTTGTTCCTGATCTCGAAAATTGTTTCTTTTCTTACCTTGTTGACAGTATTATAGATACAGCAAAAGAGCATAATTATAATGTCATTCTTACCGTATCACGTGAGAAAGAAGTTTTTGAAAGAAATAATATCAAAAATCTTATCGATCTGCGCGTGGATGGTCTTCTTGTCTGCGTTTCCCAGGAAACAACCGATCATA
>JAAYGM010000102.1 GCA_012727735.1 Bacteroidales bacterium
CGGTTTTGAGTCAGACTGCTGTAATAACCATCATAGAAGCCGTGAGAGTAACCACCCCCGTAATAACCTCCGTAACCATGCCCGTAATAACCTCCAAAACCGGAGTACCACGGACTATACCAAGGACTGTACCAGCTGCTGTAATACCTGGGACTGTGCCATCCGTAACCTCCGTAACCATAGAACCAGGGATCGTACCATCCGCCGTAATACCAGGGGCTGCGCCAGCTGCTGTAATACCAGGGATCATACCAGGGGTAATATCCGGAGCCCCATCCCATCCCAAAGTAAAGATTGGTATTCCAGCCACGGCTGTTGTAACCTTCATACAGATTATCGTCACCCATGTAGACAATAACTTCATCTGCACCGGTGATCTTGATGCTTGATTCGGGATCATGAAAACGGACAATTCTGTCTGTATATTCATATTCCTCGTAATCAATGGTGTCGTTGGCGTAAGCCTGTTCATCAGAAAGCGTCTCTTTATCACCCCGGCGATTGTATTCGTCGATGTCTCTTTCCCGGGCTGTTACCTCCATGGTGGATGCGTCACCCTGCACAACGACCACTTTCTTTTTCTGTGGTTCCATTGGCTCACGTTGAACTCTTACAGGTTCATTGCTGTTAGGGTCTGCATAAATATCATCCCATTCCTGGGCGAAACCGAAGAAGGGTACAGCTATCATTAAAACAGCTAGTAAGATTTTATTCGTTTTCATAATCTCTCCCCATATTATGTTTGTTCGTAAATAATTTTATCTGTCAATTTATCTGACTGATTTCTTTTCCGATAGTTTAATGCTGTAAAAGAATTTTTCAGCCTCATTTGTACACTTTTCCGTGCTTTTTCTTTGATCAGCCGCAAACAGGCTATTATTTTGTAAAATTCCTGCGCTATTCACCCATAAGTTTCATACAAATGTAATAATCAATTGACAATAATAACAATCAGTTTAAATTAAAGACGAAAATAAAAGAAAAAAGCTGTGTTTATTTTGTTAAAAAAATCAAAACAAACAGACTTCAGACCGATAATTCAAGTCCGTCATACGCCAGGTGAACATTGGGAGGCAGCTCACGCTCCACCATAGCATGTAAACCCATTTCATGACTCAGGTGGGTTAGCCAGGTTTCTTTCGGTCCTATGCTGTCTGCGACTTTCAACGCCTCATCGAGTGTCAGATGCGATATATGCGATGATTTACGGAGTGCGCTGATAACCAGCGTCTCTACACCAACAAGTTTTGTAAGCTCAATTTCCGGAATTGTTTTCACATCGGTAAGATAAGCAAAATTGCGAATACGGAATCCCAGAATTGGCAGTTTATAATGCATCACACGAATGGGGAGAATCTCTATGCCATCTATATAAAAAGAAGCGTCCACATCAATCTGCTTCACCCGAATATCCGGTATACCTCCATATTTATGTTCATAAAAACAGTAGGGCATTTTCTCTCTGAGGCTTTTTTCCAGACGTTTTTCCATATAAAGGTCCACGGTGCCGAAGACCGAGTACGGGCGGAGGTCATCAATACCACCCATATGGTCATAATGCTCATGGGTGAAAAGCAGCCCTTCAATCTTTCTGAAAGGAAGCGGCAACACCTGTTGTCTGAAATCAGGTGTACAGTCAATCAGGATGAGTTTATCATCCACCTCAATTGCAACAGATGTCCTCAGTCGTTTATCGTGTGAATCAGAAGAGTTACAAACCTGGCAACGGCAACCAATCTGAGGGATGCCGGTAGAGGTGCCCGTACCTAAGAATCGTACTTTCATATCACTATTATCATAAAAAAAGCCACCACATTATCTGTAACGGGCAGCTTTTCTTGTCTGACGAAATTTGATTAATATTGTCTTTCCAGAATCCAGAGGTCGTTAAAAGGAACGCCATAGGTTTTTCTCAGATAATCCGTGTTGCCCAGTGCTGAATAGTTGTTATATACTTCTTCCCGTTTAGCAGCTGCCTGCTCCTTATCGTCATAACTGGCCACAATCACGCGGTACATCCCCTGTTCGTTCTGAGCCAGAATAACCTGATGCCCTTCGTTCTCCATGCGGGTTTTCAAAGATTCGGCATTCAGCTTGACGCTCAATGACGCGATGACCACGCTGAATTTTTTCAATCCTGCAGCGTCTGTCGGATAAACAGGTTCCACTTTTTCCTTTCTCACAGATACCTCCACCGGGGGAAGGGAAGTGGCATCTTTCACCACTGTTGTAGGCTGAGAAGCAGTCTGTTGCATTTCTTTCTCTTTCGCGGCTTCATATACCTGTTTGTAAGCACTTTGTTTAGGTTTACAGGATGTACCTAAAACCATCAGGGCGGCTAAAATCAATGCAAAATGGAATCTTTTCATATCTGTTCAGTATTTAAAATTATTCGTTATTCAATCTAATATCCGATTGTTAATGCAAAGATAATAAAGATGGTGATGATTGTGCGATTGCAGGTGTGAAAATAAATTAAATTCTCAATCTGCTTCTCCTTAACAAATCTCCCCCAATATCAACCACCTTACCATCGGATTACCGACTTCAGAATAATTTACCAGACCGTGGCAACATGAATGTTCAGGCAAGGCGGTTAAGATTTATAAAGAAGTACAAAAAGGCAATAATAACGGTGAGGTGAGTTATGGTTGTAACGGCTTAAGGCGGATTGGCTTAGGTGTGATTTCAGTGATCTTTCCCTGTTCAATGGTTTCTGTAAAAATGGTATCCCTGAAGTTGGAAAGAGGATTGGCAATGATGTGCACCTCCCAGCTGCCCGGGTTCAATCCTGAGAAGAGGAACATGCCGCCCTCCCCTTCGGGTAGCGTCAGAAATGTATCTGTATCCTGCACGACAGCCACAAAAGCATCCGCCTCTCTGGGTGCAACATAACCACGCAGTGAGCCGCCGAATGTTTCAGGAAAAGCTCTCGCCGAGGGTTGCAGGAAATAGGTCCCATTGGATTCACGGACAGACATAGCGGCGTTCACATCAATTACGACACTGGTGATGATATTGGCCAGAAGGTCGGCATTCACATTTTCAATAATGATCCCATCTGTCATTTCGGATGGGATATTCAACGATACAATCGAATCTGTAGTGGTCAGCAGCCGATTATTGTTACCCAAAATCAATTTCATTTTCTGCAGGACTCCTCCTGCCGGAAAATACTGATCGACAAGCTGTACACTATTCCCGTTCATCAGCTTCAGTAAATTGTACTCACCACCGGTGAACTGTAGTATCTCCCACTCTCCCTCAATGCCTGTGGTGTCTGCAACAAGCACTTCGATCTGCTGAATATCAATATACAGCTCTTTAATCACCAGCGATGCGGCATCAGTCAGTTTGACACGCAGGCGGGTTGCATTCTCACTTGCATCCTCTTTACCGCACGATAAGATAGAAAATGAGAGCAGCGCAACAAGTATACAATATTTAACAGCCTTATGAAGCATCAGAATCAATAAGTTTTACTGGTTTATATATGACAAAGATAGATAATTCCTTTCAAACAAAAGCTTTGTTTATCTGTTATAAACGAAGTCGGATAAATGTCAATGCAAAATTTGAATGATGAAAAAAAACAGTTACGCAATTTTACTTCTATCGTCACTTCTCCTATTTTCTGTTGCCTGTAATCAACAGAAGAAGAACAATGAGGGAAACCATCTCGCCGAAGCAGCGTCAACAACAGGTCAATCTGATAGTACAGCCGGAAAAAACGAACGTGCACTGGCATACCATGAAAAGCTGATGGAATTTTTCAGTGCCGACTGGATGGAGAGGGAATCAGACCCGGACCTCTACCCCGACTACTATGGCGGTTCATTTATCGATAACAGCAGTACGTTCGTGGTTGCCGTCACGGGCGATCCCGAAGGCCACAGGCAGAGACTGGGCAGGATCCTGGGAGGAGATGATTTCAAGGTGGAGACCGTTCAATACTCCTATCGTCAGATGATGCAGGTGATGGATAAGATCGATGCTTTCCTGTCAGACGGATCCATCCCTCAGGATCATCCCGTGATGCTTCATTTTGCCGGCGCCTACCCCGATGTGATGGATAATCGCGTCAAGGTGATTCTCACTGATCCGAATCAAACAGTGATCAATGCATTTAAAAAAGATATCTCTGCCTCTCCCATGCTGTCGTTTGAAAAAGGTGAACTGCCTGAGTTGATGTGATCACTACTTAACTCACATCTGGCAGAGGCAGGAGACCAGGTTCCTGTCACCATAGGCGTTGTCAACACGTGCAACGTTCACCCAGAATTTGTTCGCCGCGACAAACGGTAACGGATAGGCTGCCTTGCTCCTCGGGTAGGAATGATTCCACGCGTCGCCCACCACTTCATACTCCGGATGGGGAGCATTCACCAGCACATTGTCCTCCAGGGTGTACTCACCACGTGACACCTCGATAATCTCTTCATGAATCTGATTCATGGTATCCACAAAACGATCCAGCTCAGTCAGGCTTTCACTTTCGGTAGGCTCCACCATCAGGGTGCCATGCACAGGAAAAGAAAGCGTGGGAGCATGGTATCCGTAATCAATCAGACGCTTGGCAATATCTGTTTCTGTAATTCCCGACACCTCCTTCAGGCCCCGGCACTCCAGTATCAGCTCGTGACCTACCCTTCCGTTTGCTCCACGATAGACTATCCCATAGATATCATTCAGCTTCTCTGCCAGGTAGTTCGCGTTAAGTATAGCCGCCTCCGTTGCCTCCCTCAAGCCGTCGGCACCCATCATGCGGATATAGGCATAGGTGATTTCGAGCACACCGGCACTGCCATAGGCAGCTGATGAAACGCAGTTTTTATCTGTTGGCAATGACACGGGATGACCCGGCAGGAAGGGTACAAGATGTTCTGCCACGCAAATGGGGCCAACACCCGGACCACCACCACCATGAGGGATGGCAAATGTCTTATGCAGGTTAAGATGACACACATCCGCACCGATGGTTCCCGGGTTGGTTAAACCCACCTGTGCGTTCATATTGGCTCCATCCATGTAGACCTGTCCACCGGCATCGTGGATAAGCCGGCACATCTCTTTTATCTCCGTCTCAAAAATACCGTGTGTAGAGGGATAGGTAATCATGTATGCCGCCAGATCATCTCTGTATTGTTCCACCTTACTGCGTAAATCATCCATATCCACGTTTCCCTTTGCATCGCTGGCAACCGTGACAGGCCTGAACCCGGCCTGCACAGCACTGGCAGGGTTGGTACCGTGTGCTGAGGCGGGAATGAGTACCACTTTCCGGTGTCCCTCATCGTTGCTCTCCAGGTAACTGGCAATGGTGATCAAACCAGCATACTCTCCCGCCGCACCTGAGTTAGGCTGCAGGCTGGTCGCCGCAAGGCCGGTGATCACAGAGAGCATATCCTCCAGCTCATCAATCATCTGTGTATATCCTTCAGCCTGATCCAGCGGCACGAACGGATGCAGGCGCTGTAGCCCGGGAAGACCCAGCGGCAGCAGCTCAGATGCTGCATTCAGCTTCATGGTACAGGAGCCGAGAGAGATCATGGAGTGTGCCAGCGAGATATCTTTTCTCTCAAGTCGTTTGATGTAACGCATCAGTTCGGTCTCCGTATGGTAGATGTTGAAGGTGGGATGTGTGAGAAAAGACGATTTTCTGATTTGCCCCTCTTTCAGTGTAACCTTCGCAGGGAGCTCATCAATCATGAACACCTTGGCACTGCCTGCCGCCATGGCAAAGAGCGCCAGCAGCTCGTGCACCCGGTAATCATTCGTCGTTTCATCAATACTAATACCTATCTCACCTGTCTCAAAATAACGCAGGTTGATATCCCGCATCTCTGCGTTATTCAGTATATCCTCAGGAGATACCTCTCTTGGCAGTTCAATCTTAAGGGTATCGAAAAATGTGGCGTTCAGCTGCCTGTATCCCATTTCAGTCAGCTCGGTACTTACATGCGAGGCGACAGAGTGAATGCGGCGGGCAATCCTCTTCAATCCTTCCGGTCCGTGATAAACGGCGTAGAACGACGACATGGTCGCCAGCAGCGCCTGTGCGGTACAGATGTTGGAGGTGGCTTTTTCACGTTTGATATGTTGTTCACGTGTCTGAAGAGCCATGCGCAACGCCTCTTTACCGTATGCATCTTTGGAGATGCCGATGATGCGTCCCGGCATGGAACGTTTATACTCTTCTCTCGTGGCAAAGAATGCAGCAGATGGTCCGCCGTAAAACATGGGTATCCCGAAACGCTGACTGCTACCAAAGGCAATATCAGCTCCCCACTCACCCGGGGGTGTGAGCAGTACCAGTGCCATCAGGTCGGTCGCCACAGCCACCTTCGCATCAGAAGCATGTGCTTTTTCCACGAAGCTACGGTAATCCTCCACACTGCCGTTACTGTTTGGATACTGTACGATTGCCCCAAAACAAGGGTTATTGAAATTAAAACTCCGGTAATCTCCGGTAACGATTTCGATTCCGGCATGCCCCATACGAGTGCGCAGGACAGCCAGTGTTTGAGGGAAAATGTTTTCATCCACGAAGAGCGTCTCCACATTGCTCTTCACCTGACCGCGACTACGCAGGCCATACATCATGGAAGCAGCTTCAGCAGCAGCGGTTGCTTCGTCCAGCAGTGAGCTGTTCGCAAGCGGCAATGCTGTAAGTTCACTCACAACAGTCTGGAAGTTGAGCAGTGCCTCCAGCCTCCCCTGCGATATTTCAGCCTGATAAGGAGTGTAGGATGTATACCATACCGGGTTCTCGAACACGTTACGGTAGACAGCAGCAGGAGTGATGGTATCATACCACCCCATACCTATATAGGATGCATTAATCCTGTTTTGGGAAGCGATGTGTGCAATCTCCTCCGCATATTCATGCTCTGACAGGGGTGCAGGAAGCGACAGTGGCTGCGATAGCCGTATGTCGGCAGGTATAGTCTGATCAATCAGTTCATTGATGCCTGACATGCCGAGTGCTTCAAGCATTTTCTGTTTATCGGCTTCACTGATGCCGATATGACGATTTTTGAATTGTTCCATTTCCATTATTTGAACGATATTGTTTATATCAATCGATTATACTGTATATCATCTCATCCTCTCTGCCGGGATAAAAAATCCGGACTAAGGGAGACTAACGCTCCAACCCGACAAAAGGATTGTTTTTTTTCTCGTACCCGATGGTGGTTGCAGGTCCGTGACCGGGATAGACAACAGTCTCGTCAGGGAGGATGAAAAGCTTTGTCCGGATATTATTCACCAGTTCTTCGTAATCACCACCCGGAAGATCGGTACGTCCTATGCCCGAATGAAAAAGCACATCTCCGCTAAAAAGGGTACCGGCTGCTTCGTTGTAAAAGACGATGCTCCCGGGTGAATGCCCCGGCACATGAATCACGCTCAGTGATTGATTACCAAAAGTAATGACGTCACCCTCTATCAGATAATGTCCCGTTTCCGGCTTAAAATTCATGTTTGTACTCGGCAGTCCGAACATCTGCAGCTGGCTCTTAATGTCCTCAAGCAGAAATTCATCAGCCTCATGATACTGCAGTGTCAGATCAAACCGGGAAGCAAGCATATTGATGCCGAAAAGGTGATCGAAATGCAGGTGGGTGTTGATCAGATGCTTTATCACAAAATCATGATCGAGGAGATAGTTGAGCAGCAACTCTCTCTCATCGGCATAAAACGCGGAGGCATCAATCACAACACACTCTTTTGTTTCATCCGACAACAGGTAGCAATTCACTCCTAACGGATTAAATTCGAATGTTTTAACTTTAGCTAAAGCCGACCTTTGGTTCATACTTCTATTTTACGTTGATGATTTCTCACACAACCTTATTCCAATTGAGTAGAGATAGCACAAAAATAGCGCTTTCTTTTGGATTAACAGGAGTCAGACGGCAGATAAAAGATCAACGCCGGGGAACATAAATTAATTTCTTCGTCTGGAAAAAGGGATCTGCAAAGTAGCTGGAGAGAGAGACCTCTTCAACGATATGTCTGAACGGAGCGGTTTCAGCAGAGAGGTCTCCTCCCTTGAGGCAAATAAAACCGTTGGGTATGGCATTGATCTCCTCGTTGGTGATATTTTTTCTTGTGATACTGATCAACTCGGGCAGGGGCATTACCGCACGGCTCACTATGAAATGGAACAGTCTCTTCTCCTCCTCCGCTCTTGCATGCACCACATCCACGTTGGTCAGGCCTACAGCCGCGGCTACCTCTTCCGCCACTCTGATCTTCTTCCCAATACTATCAAGCAATAAAAATTTCACTTCCGGAAAAAGAATCGCAAGCGGTATACCCGGAAAACCACCACCAGTACCCACATCCATGATGGAGGTACCGGGTGTAAAAGTGATATATCTGGCTATGGCAAGAGAATGCAGCACATGATGCAGATAGAGATGATGGATATCCTTACGTGATATCACATTGATTTTGCTGTTCCACTCGGAATACAAACCGAACAATGCCTCAAACTGATTCTTCTGCAGCGTTGTCAGTGCAGGGAAATAGGTTTCAATATTTTTCACTATAAATCGGCCAGTTTAGAAGCAATACTGTTTTCTCTCAGCAGGGAACGGATTGCTTTGTAGGGAATAAAAACCTCTGGTGCATCCAGCTGGTAGGCAGAATATTCTCCTTTATTGTATGTATAAATGATTCCATCTCTGTTCAAAAGGAAATTCTTATTGGGTACAATCTCCTGAATGCCGAAAAAGCCCAGATCCTCAAGTTCAGCCACTGTTTTCACGTTGTTTTGTTCCAGCAGCGATGCAACAATAAGTCCCTGTAAAGCGGTATCATAGCCGGCATTGAATATTTCGTTTTCCGCCACCTGACTACCTCTGCTCAGATTGAACACATAATTGCGGAATGAGGTGTAGGATGTGGCCCCCCCCTTGTTATTGGATTGTTTCACCTGAAAAGAAAGGATACCATATTGGTTGTATACGATGGAATCTGATAAGTTTTCAAAATAGGAATAAAAGATATCTTCTGCTGCATGCTCACTATCGGAGATGTCGATATCCGGAATCATCGCATTCAGCTCCCGGATGTCACTCGCACTCTCCCGGTAGGTGCTCGCATCGTAGGTGTAATTGTCTATATAACTCTTTTTGTACGCCTCCACGGCAGCAGCAGGTCGCAGTGTGTCGTAAGATGTGCCGAACATGCTTCTTACGAAAAACTGTTGCAAGGTATCCACACTCGTCTTCTGACTGCTTACGGGATAGATAAACTCAATCCTTATATCGCAAAAGGGATTCGCTGTATCGCCATCGAGGTGATTGCGTGCCCCCACCCTGATTGTGTCAAACGCGACACTGTTCCTTGCTTTAAACATACTCCGTCCGCTGTTATCGCACGAAATAAGCAACAAGGATGCAAGCAGAACCAGCGCATAAACTGATTTTCCATTTTTCCTCACCATAGAGAAAGTGATTTAAAAGTATTCAATAATTACAAAATTACACTTTTTATTGAGACTATGCATTTTTAAGTGATGAAAAATGTCTCCATTACATAAAAAGAGGGGGTGTATTTTGCATACATCCCCTCTCTCTGAAATAGAATAATCAATAGGTGTGACCATCGCTGCTCAGATCATCCAGACTTAGCCTCTTTTTCTCAAGTGCTCTCCAGGCATAGAAGATATATGCTATCACGACAGGCACAAAGAGAGAAACTATTGCCATTGCCGAGAGCGTAAATTCGCTCGATGATGAGTTTTGCAGTGTCAGTGAACTCTGCAGGTCGGCTGATGACGGGTAAAAGGCCGTATTATTATAACCTGCAACCAGAAACAGCATGGTTACGGTTACAACTGTTCCTGCTCCGGAGAACCAGATTCCATTTTTGAATCTCTCACTGAACACAGTAAGGAAGATACCATACAGAACAGCTACAACACCCAGCAGGAAAAGTATCATCACCAGTGGCATCTCAATGAAATTATGCAAATACTTCATCTTCTCCAGATAGATCTCCTTCGTACCCGGATCTACCGCATACCCTTCGGCTAACAGGGTCCAGATCAGGAAAACCAGAAAGAACACCACGAAGGGAGCACCATTGTATAGAACAAACTTACGGGATCTTTTCTCCAGCACCTCATGGCTGAGACGATTCACAAAAAAGAGACTTGCCAGGGTACGGGCGAGAAAAAGCACCGCAAACCCCAGGGTGAGATTACGCAGATTCGCAAAGAGTTCCAGTCCGTGCAGCGGATTTTGCCACTGGCTTATTACAGGTCCCACCGTACCCAGTCCCGCAATATTTCCTTTTCCCATCGTAAATTCCGAACCTGTAAAAAAGGAGGCTACCAGCACGCCGAGGATGAATGTTCCAAGTACCCCGTTGATAAAGAGGAAAGCACGATATACGTTCGCACCATAAATATTGCCCGGTTTGGATTGAAATTCGTAGGATACCGCCTGTAAAACAAAGCAGAAAAGTAATATCATCCAAGCCCAGTAAGCACCTCCGAAGCTGGTGGAATAGAAGAGCGGGAAAGAGGCAAAGAAGGCGCCGCCAAAGGTCACCAGTGTGGTAAAGGTAAATTCCCATTTACGCCCGAGCGCATTCACCAGCAGTTTTTTCTCATCTTCCTTTCTTGAGAGGGAGTTGATCATGGACTGCCCTCCCTGCACAAAAAGCAGGAAAACAAGCAATCCCCCGAGCAGTGACATTATAAACCACCAATATTGTTGAAGAAATTCATATGTTATCATAGTTCTGTTCTTTTAATCTGTTCTTTTCAGCATAGTGATCAGGCTTCATCCGTTGTTGTTGTATCGGGACCCTTCTTTATCTGTTTAACCATTATCGTCACCTCAGCGATGAGCAAGCCGGTGAACAACACTGCAAACATGAAGAAAGTAGTTTTTACATTCCCTGCCGAGATAGCCGATGCTGCAGCCTGCACGGGCAGGATATCCTGTATGGTCCATGGCTGACGCCCCACCTCAGCCACAACCCATCCCAGCTGTCCGGCAAGGTAAGCCAGCGGAATACTCCACAAGGCAACATACTGCAGCCACCGGGTAGTATTCATGCTTTTTTTGTAGATGAAATAGAGGATAATCATGAAGAAGAGGATATAGTACATCCCAATCATCACCATCAGATGGAAGCTATAGAAGGTGAGAGGCACATTGGGAATAAGATCCTCTCCGTTTTCGAGATAACCATATCCGAAGTGGGCATAGTTTTCCCGCAATATGGTCTCATGATTGGCGGCATCGGTGTCTCTGCCCTCCTCCCTGGCCGTTTGGTAATCGGCCAGCGCCTGTATGGCCCTGCGGCCACGTGCCTGTCTCTCTTCGAAAGGGAGTGCTGTGGTACCGTCCTGGAGGGTATAACCACCATCCACAATATCGGCGATACCGGGAACAAATGCATTGATGTTTCTGTAGCCAAGCAGTGAAAGGAGCTTTGGTAGTTCAATCTTAAAAATATAAGGATCTACATCGTCGTTGTATACCGTCTTGGCAGGATTAAGCATCCCAATGGCCACCAGTCCGGCACCCTCTTTTCCTTCATAGAGCCCCTCCATGGCCGCCAGCTTCATCGGCTGCTTCTGTGCCACATGATAGGCAGAACCGTCGCCGGTAACCGCCAGCATCACAAAAGCCACCAGCCCTACCATGGCACTTATTTTTATACTTTTGATGGCAAAATCGGTATGTCTATTTTTGAGGAGATACCAGCCGGAAACACCTGTGGCAAACGCAGCTCCTACAGCCCAGCAGGAGAATGTGGTGTGCAGGAATTTGTTGTATGCCACCGGCGAGAAGGCTACGGCCCAGAAATCGTTCATCTCGTTACGCACCGATTCAGGATTGAATTCCATTCCTACGGGGTACTGCATCCAGGCATTGGCGACCAGAATCCAGAAGGCGGAGAGAGAAGCACCCACAAAGACGAGCCATGTAGATGCCAGGTGCATTTTTTTGCTCACCCTGTTCCATCCGAAGAACATGATAGAGATAAAGGTAGCTTCCATGAAGAAGGCGAAAATGCCCTCAATTGCCAGTGGTGCACCAAAAATGTCACCGACGAACCAACTGTAATTAGACCAGTTTGTTCCGAACTGGAACTCCAGAATAAGCCCTGTAGCCACACCTATAGCGAAATTTATCCCGAATATTTTCTGCCAAAATTTTGTCGCGAATTTCCACTTTTCATCCCCTGTCTTCACATAGAGGGTTTCCATAATTGCCATGATAAGTCCCAGCCCGATGGTGAGAGGGACAAACAGCCAGTGGTAACCGGCTGTAAGCGCGAATTGTGCCCGCGACCAGTTAACGGCAGATGCACTTAATAGATCCATAGATTTTATTTTTTTTTAGATTATTCCGTTACCGGAGCCTTTTTAAACAATTCAGTACGTACGTGTTGTGCCTTGTCGGCATCATCCTCATACTTTGTGTTCAATACATTCGGGAAAAAGAAGGGTTTAAGAATAAAAAACATGATAATCAGTTTCACTACCGCCACAATCCATAATGTCTTGCTTAAGCGGCTCATATTGGTGAAACCGGTCCAGAACATTTTAAACCAGTTAAATCTTTCCTGAGGTCTGTTGATCTCTGATACCATAAATAGTGTGATTTTTTAAAGAGTACCACGCTCAGGCCTGCCCGATACCTCCAATAGGAGGTAAAAACCCGGGATCACTGTGAATGCTTATCGATCCGTTTTGTTGCTCAAATTTTTCAATATTGTCTTTCAGCGCCATTATTAATCGCTTCGCATGTTCAGGCGTGAGGATGATTCTTGATTTGACTTTTGCTTTTGATACACCTGGAACAACCCGGATAAAATCTACGACAAATTCCGATGATGAATGGGAAATAACTGCCAGGTTGGAATAAATACCCTGAGCTATCTCATCGCTTAATTCTATTTGTACTTCGGTTTCCTTGCTTAATTTTTCCATTGTTAGCTGTGAATCAGGTTCTATTTAAAAAAGTTATAAATAACGTAAACAAAGGAAAATAAATTTTCCTTATCTACAAAAGAAAAAAGAGTTAATCTTAGCGATTCAACTCTTTTTCTATCTTTTGTCCCCCAATTTGTCGGGTTAAGGTGCTGCAGACTCTTTCAGAAAGTTTTTCAATGCAATTACGCGATTAAAGTTTCAACTCGTTGTAGGGTAAATTCAGTGAGTCGGCTACCCCCTTGAACACCACTTCTCCTTTTACAATATTTAATCCGTAGCGAAGATCAGGATTCTGCCTGCATGCATTTTCCCACCCATTATCAGCCAGTTTGATCACATAGGGCAAGGTAGCGTTGGTGAGCGCACGGGTAGAAGTCATCGGTACAGCTCCGGGAATATTGGCTACACAATAATGGATAATCCCGTCCACTTCATAGGTTGGATCTGTATGGGTCGTGGGATGAGTCGTTTCGAAACAGCCCCCCTGATCTACTGAGACATCAATCATTACTGTTCCGGGTGTCATCCCTTTCAACATCTCTCGTGTAACCAGGTGCGGGGCTTTTGCCCCTACCATCAGAGTGGCTCCTATAACCAGATCTGCCGTTTTAAGCGACTCGGTAATGGACATATTGGTAGAGTAAAGCGTCTCCACATTCGGCGGAAGAATTTCTGAGAGATACCGGAGCCGGTTTAAATTGATATCAAGCACCTTCACCTGCGCACCCAGGCCGGCAGCCATCTGTGCGGCATTGTGTCCCACAACTCCCGCACCAATAATCACCACGTTGGCCGGCTTTACACCCGCAACACCACCTAACAGGATCCCTTTTCCACCCTGCGGTTTTTCCAGATACTTCGCTCCCTGCTGCACAGAGAGGCGGCCTGCCACCTCACTCATGGGAGTGAGCAGCGGCAGTGCACCATTTTTGTCGATCACCGTCTCATAGGCGATGCAAACAGCACCACTGCTGATCATTGCCTCTGTCAGTTTCTTGTTGGATGCAAGGTGGAAATAGGTGAACACCACCTGATCTTTTTTGATCAGGCCATATTCACTTTCCAGGGGTTCTTTCACTTTCACGATCATATCGGCAATGGCATAGACCTCCTCAATCGTGTCAAGAATGGCAGCACCTGCTTTCCGGTAGCTTTCATCGTGCAGGTAGCTTCCTGCCCCTGCCCCTTTTTGTACGTATACTTTGTGTCCTCTGCCTGTAAGCTCAAACACACCATCCGGAGTCATAGCGACCCTCCCCTCCTGCACTTTGATTTCTTTAGGTATTCCTATAATCATAATAATAATAATGAAATTGATGTAGTTTCTAATATTAGAATAAGTGTTGAAACTTTTCAGGATCTCTTCTACAGGACTAACGTTTGAAAATGTTGTTCTGTGTACAAAAATAAAAATAAAAATCAGATCCGCAATCAATTCCGGGTAATTTCTAAACCGACCCGATTTTGTTTTTTTCACTTATAAATAATCATTTTTATAGACTCTTTCAGATAAAAATTTCTTCAATAACATAATTAATCGTATTTTTGTAATATTAATTAAGAATTTCAACCAAATTAAAAACAATTAGTACAATGGTAAGTTATAAAGAATTGGGTCTTGTAAACTCAAGAGATCTGTTTAAGAAAGCTGTCGACGGTGGCTATGCCATCCCCGCTTTCAATTTCAACAACATGGAACAATTACAGGCCATCGTTTCTGCATGTGTTGAAACCAAATCACCCGTGATCCTGCAGGTGTCCAGTGGTGCACGTAAATATGCCAATCAGACATTATTGCGTTACATGGCTCAGGGTGCCGTTCAGTATGCCAAAGAACTGGGATATGAGATTCCCATTGTTCTCCATCTCGACCATGGCGACAGCTTCGAACTATGCAAGGACTGTATCGAAAGCGGATTCTCCTCAGTGATGATCGACGGTTCACATCTCCCTTATGAAGAAAACATTGCACTCACCAAAAAAGTGGTTGAATACGCGCACCAGCACGACGTCACTGTTGAAGGTGAGCTGGGCATCCTGGCAGGAATTGAAGATGATGTACAGGCAGAGCACCACACATATACTGAACCCGACGAAGTTGTTGACTTTGTTACACGCACTGGTGTGGACTCACTGGCTATCTCCATCGGCACATCACATGGTGCTTTCAAGTTCACTCCTGAGCAGTGCACCCGCAATGAAGATGGTGTTCTGGTTCCACCCCCGTTACGTTTTGACATCCTGGAAGAGATTGAAAAACTTTTACCCGGTTTCCCCATTGTATTACATGGCTCCTCTTCCGTACCACCGCAATATGTGGAAACAATCAACAAATACGGAGGCAAACTGAGTGATTCCATCGGTATACCCGAAGAACAATTGCGTAAAGCCGCCAAATCGGCTGTCTGTAAGATCAACATCGACTCCGACGGACGCCTGGCGATGACCGCTGCTGTTCGTGAAGTGTTCGCCAACAAACCGGCTGAGTTTGATCCCCGCAAATATCTGGGACCGGCCCGCGACGCGTTGAAAGAGCTCTACATGCACAAAACAGAAAAAGTACTTGGCAGTGCAGGAAAAGCATAAAACCAGGTTCATCCAAATACGAAAAGAGACGGTTCATTACGGACCGTCTCTTTTTTTGTGTGTGAATCGGATGAAGTCTTATCAATAGAATCAGCTTCTGTTCATTCCTCCGATCAACTGATTGAAATCCTGCTCTTTCAGGAGGTCATCCAGTGAGATATGCATCCTGTAACGCCAGTAATGCTCGGGGTTCGCGGGTATATTGATGCGTTCTGCTCCTGCGTCCGGATTACGCAGTTCTTCATCGAGCGACAACCAATCCTGCCAGGGCAGGATAACCCACATGGCAGATGATTGCAGATGATTGTGAATGATCTCCATGCATAGCTCCCTGCTGCATTCATCAGGTGCAATGCCATCGTGGTGCAGCACATCGTTGTAATAACGTTGTGTCACCTCTCTGTTTTCACTCCACCAGGAACGGATGGGAGACATGTCGTGTGTGGAGGTGGTACACACCGAATGGTATGGCAGCGTTTGCAGATCGGTAAACATCACCTTCGGATCTTTGGGCATGCGCTGAATCTCCAGGCTTAACATCTGCAGCTCATGCATCACCGAGGGCACACAGTCGGGCACCATCCCCAGATCTTCACCGCATACCAGCATGGAGGTGGAAGAGATCAATGCGGGCAGCTTTTTCATTGCCTGCTCGCGCCAGAAGTAGTTATGACGATTATAATAGAAGTCGTTATAGAGGCGGTTGAAGGACGCTTTCACCTGCTCATCCAGGTATCGGTATGAGTAGGTGTACTGCGCTGTGATGCGCGGATGAAAACGATGCTGATCCTGTGGATCCCGAATAAACAGCACCTCGGTACAGAGTGCATAGAGACCATCGCAGATACGCCTGCTCTTCTCATCGGCAGCATCAGCGAAGAGACGTTTTATCTTTTGTTGTGTGTCACAGAATGATTTCAGCCTGAAGCGCTGCCAACCGGAGATATCCAGATAGCTGTTTTTCACCTCTTCGGTATGTTCACCGAAGATATCCGGCAGAAAATGCTCATGGATGAACGGCTGCAGCATCCTCTCCTCATCGAAAGGTATACCGGCACGACTGATCTCCTCCTCCCAGTAAGGCAATGCAGGGCTGAAGTGACCCAGTAATCCCTGCACAGCATGAAGCGGTATCTCCCATATGCGAAAGAAACCCAGAATATGATCAATCCGGTAAGCATCAAAATAGTCTGCCATCTTGCGGAAACGGCTGATCCACCAGGCAAAACCATCTTCCTCCATGGCCTGCCAGTTGTAGGTTGGGAAGCCCCAGTTCTGGCCAAAGAAGGAGAAGTCGTCGGGGGGAGCACCACTTTGGGTCTCCATATTAAACAGGTGGGGAGTGGTCCAGGCATCTATGCTGTCACGGTTGATTCCTATGGGAATATCTCCTTTGAGCGACACACCTTTGTCGTGCGCATACTCTTTCACACCGGAGAACTGTTTGTGTAGCAGGAACTGTACAAAATACCAGTACGATAAGTTTTTTTTCACATCCGGATATACCTCCAGCATCCTTTCCAGGCGCTGTTCGTCGTAGCTGCTGTACTCTCCCCAATCCCTGAAATCGGCACTGTTATACCTGTCGCGCAAATGGCAATAGCAGGCATAAGGGAAGAGCCAGTATCTGTTTTTCTCAAAAAACAGGTTGAATTCGTCAGATGACAAAACCGTCTCTCCATCCTGCAGAAACAGATCACGGCTATAATCGCTCTTCAGTTTCAACACCTTCTCATAATCGAGCTCAGGCAGCAGGTTCAGTCGTTCTGCCTCCCGGAGGTATGCTTTCCATTTTTTTTCCTCTTTCAGGGGATAATCCCTGCATCCAAGATAGACAGGATGCAACGCATAGATGCTAATGGCACTGTAGGGATACGAATCGCGCCATGTTTTCGTGGACGTGGTATCATTCACCGGCAACAACTGAATCAGTTGCTGGCGGGTGAGTGACGCCCAGTCTATCATCTTACGGAGATCAGTGAAGTCACCCACACCGAAACTATCGTTCGTTCTTATTGAGAACAGCGGTATGGCCGTACCCGTTCCCCTGAAGGAGAAATGATGGTGATGGTACTGCAGTGCCATCTCCACGAAAACAGTATTATTTTTCTGAGCCTTTTCCGCAATCAGTATTCTGTCTCCGCCATCCTCCCAGTGAACAGCATCACCTGTGGCCGCATCCACGATCACAAACTTATAAGCGCTCTTTGGGGGAACTGTTTTTGCATCAAGCATAATTTGCCACTCTCCTTCATCGAGACAGGAGAGCGCCCTGGCTTTCTTCACATCCCATCCTCCCAGCGCATCACACTCGCCGCTGATAACAAGTCTCTGCTCCCTGTTCACAAAGGGGCAAATAACGTTTAACAGCACTGTATGGGAATAATATTTTGCGGGAAGAGGTTCTTTCCTGTGAGCGAAAATACTCTCAGTGAAAACCGATGAGTAGAGATAGGCATGATAAGGTTGATCTTTCCAGAGATCCTGAATCAGAAATTCCTTTCTGCCTTTGGTGATATGTAACTTTCTGTGGTGTCCCCATTCACGGCGGAGAGTGCTCTCACCCTGCCGAATGAAGTAGTAGTAGTGAATATCGGTCGTTTCCGGAATATTCACCTCGGTAAACCACCGGTCACCATCGGCGGCAAGGGGCAGTGCCCTTGCCTCATCGAACTGACCCAGTTCAGTAGATGATCCGCAGAGACAGACCTGCTGTCCCCACATGGTATGGTAGTTGAGTTGAAATGTTAGAAGAGCCATTCAGATCCTTTCGTTAAGTCCATTATTACATGACAAGTATCTCTGTAATGATATGCGTATTAAATTATTGCAGATTAAGGGCAAATCTACAACGTTTTATAAACGCACAGGCTTAAGAAAGGGATCTTTTGTTCAGATTCCAGTGCAAACGATTGCGGGATAAAGATAATCCGCATCTATTTTAACTATTCTCTTACAGGAAGATAAGGATCAGCAACTGCGCCGTGATCACTCTGAGAAACATCGTCAGCGGATAAACGGTTGCATAGCTCACAGAGGGGATATCGTTTCCTGCAGTTGTGTTGGCATAAGACAGTGCCGGGGGATCGGTCATACTTCCTGCCAGGAGCCCCATCAGCGTGAAGTAGTTCAGTTTACAAACTTTCCTTCCAATGATGCCGATGATCAGCAACGGTATCACCGTGATGATTACACCGTAACCAATCCATGTATAACCACCGTTGATGACGGTCTCCACAAAATTACCGCCGGCACCCAGCCCCACACAGGCAAGGAATATGGCGATACCGATCTCACGCAACATCAGGTTGGCACTCATGGTGGTGTAAGTAACCAGCTTGTACCTGGGACCGAACTTACTGATCAGAATGGCAACAATAAGAGGGCCTCCTGCCAAACCCAGCTTCACGGGTTGTGGTATACCGGGAAACATAAAAGGTATGCTTCCCACCAGTACGCCCAATGCGATACCAATGAAAATGGAAATCAGGTTGGGTTCTCTCAGTCGTTTCATCGAATTCCCCAGGAATTTCTCCACATTGGCTATCGCCTCTTCAGATCCCACTACGGTCACACGGTCACCGATCTGCAGCTGTAGCCTGGAATCGGCTATCAGATCAACACCGGCACGGTTCACACGCGTGATGTTTATACCGAACATATTCCTCAATCGCAAGTTTCCTATTGATCGTCCGTTGATCTCCGATTTTGAGATGGAGATTCTACGGGAGACGAGCTGTGAATCAAGCTTGTTCCACTCCTCCCTGTCCATGTCGATGCGCTGGCCTATCAACGCTTCAATCATTTCAATATTCTTCAGGTTTGAGACCACCAGCATTTTGTCGTTCTCATACAACATCGTGTTTGTCTGAGGAACGGCCAATAATCCTGTCTGGGAATGCAACACCCTTGAGATCACAAATTCTTTCTCAATCAATTGTTTTATCTCCCTGATATTTTTCCCGAAGAGAGAGGGATTCTTCACCTGTAGTGAGAACATATGTGCTTCGGTCATCTTCGATTCATCCTGATCATCCAGCCTGTTGTTCTCTCTGGCAAAATTGATCCTGAAGATATAACGGAACAGGACGAGACTCATTATAATGCCCACCACACCAAGCGGATAGGCAACAGCATAGGCGGTCGCAATATTGGGATCTAGAGCACCCGTTGCATCGGTATAGGTCTGCTGTGCCGCTCCCAGTCCGGGGGTGTTGGTGACTGCTCCCGAGAGGATTCCCACCATGGTCGCAATGGGTATTTGGGTGACCAGATGGATAACCACAGTGGTGATCACACCAAGGATCACCACACCCGACGCCAGCAGGTTGAGGGTTATGCCACCCTGTTTAAAGGATGAGAAGAAGCTGGGACCTACCTGCATCCCGATGGAAAAGATAAAAAGAATCAATCCGAACTCTTTCAGAAAATGCAACACATCCGGATCAATCGCCAGACCAAGATGGCCCAGAAAGATGCCGAAAAAAAGTATCCATGTTGTTCCGAGAGAGATACCGAAAATCTTAATTTTTCCTAACAACAACCCGACTGAAATAACCAGCGCAAGTACCAGGATCGAATGAGCAATACCCGACCCGGTAATTAATTCAATGAACCACTCCATTATTAAATAACCTAAAATTGTTTGTAAAAAAGCAGTGCAAAGGTAGCGCTTATTTCAATGAAAACAAAAAACAAATCATTTCACAAAGGTCACCGCTGCCCACTGATCTCTTTCTGTAAAATGGCTGAATGTAAGCCCCTCCTCTTCGCATCTGTGACGAATGGCCGGGATATCCTCCTTATAGAAGCCACTCATGATAATCACCCCCTGCCTGTTCAGGACAGAGTTATATGAAGGGATATCATTCAAGAGTATGTTCCTGTTGATGTTGGCAAAGATCACATCGAACGCCTCATCGCCCAGTAGCTCTGCCCCACCCTTCATCACACGGATATTGCCTGTTCCGTTCAACTGCGCATTCTCCAGCGCATTGTTAAATGCCCACTCATCAATATCGATAGCGGTGATGGGGTCAGCTCCTTTCATCGATGCCAGAATAGCCAGCACAGCCGTACCACACCCCATATCGAGCACCGATTTCGTCGTCAGATCCATGGAGAGGATCTCTTTCAGGATCAGCCCTGTGGTCTGATGATGTCCCGTACCAAAAGCCATCTTGGGGTCGATCACGATACGGTAGGTGAACGCTCCTTCAGGGTGATGAAAAGAACTGTGGATACAGCATGCATCGGCTATCACGATCGGTTCAAAATAGTTCTTCTCCCACTCTTCATTCCAGTTTCTGTCCTCCATCTCTCTGGACTGCCAGGTGATCACTGCTTTCATCGGAAAACCGGACAGGATCTCATCTATTTTCTCAGCTGAGAAGAGCAATGCAGGAACATATGCCTCCAGTCCCCCTGCCATTGCAACGAACGTTTCGAACCCTATTTCAGCAAGCTGTGCTGAAAGGATGTCTCTGATAATCTCGGTAGCGGGAGCAGCACTGAACTGAACCTGTATATATTGCATCTGGTTATATCTTTTTTATGAAGGTGAGTGAAATCCGGGACAACAATTTGTTCAGACAAAAGTAATACATTATTTGCTTTCTGAGAATGTAAAAAACAATTTAATAATGTCTGTATATTGTTTATAAGTGTTACAAATAGCCCAATTTGTCTCAATTCAATCACCGAAATCCTTTTTTTTATCTACTTTTAGCCCTCAGTTGAAAATTACCCGTTCTCATTCAATGGCATTATTCAGGCATCTGGCATTGGCGAAGTGCCGGGTGAAAACGGACAGAAACGCATAACAATGAAGAAAACCATACTTTTAATCATCTTTTTGATTGCCTCCTTCACCTTCCTTCTTACCGGGCAAGATTCCGGAGTGCAGAAGCTCATTCAGGAAGGAGTGATATTGCACGACAGTGGTGAATATAAACAAGCTATTGAGAAGTATAATGAAGCAATGAAGCTTGAGCCGAAAAATGTGCAGGCGACCTATGAATTATCATTATCCTATCTTGCTCTGAGAGATTTTAAAAACGCGGCGAAGTTTAGTACCACTGTGATTAAATCCAACAACGAGAATCTTTCTCCCGGTGCGTATGCCGTGAAGAGTGAGGCACTCGTGGAGATGGATAAGGTGGACGAAGCGATTGAGCTGCTTCAGGAAGGATTGAAAAAGAACGGGGATGAATACCTGCTGCATTTCAATATGGCGATCAACTACTACAAAAAGAGAGAGGTGGACAATGCACTCAATCATGTGAAGAAAGCAATCGATCTGGATAAAACGCATAGCGGTGCTTTTCTTTTAAACGCCTATGCGCTTAACGACAAAGGATTATGGGTGCAGAGCATCCTCTCTTTTCAGATGTTCCTCCTGCTGGAACCCGACAGTAAACGATCAAAAAATGCTTTTGAAGAGATGCTCAGCCTGATGCATATAAAAAAAGACCCAAAACCGGTGCAGAGATCATTTATTCAGCAACAGATGATGCGTAACCTGCCGGACAATTTACTTCATCCCGATGCAATTCCGCCATTAAGCATAGAGGACGGATTGAACCGTAATTTCGTATACCATGCCATTGCCACCACACTTGACTCACTACAGAACAGCCCTGAAGAGGAGGATGAGTTCACCCTTTTTAAAACGGTCAACAGAGAGATTATTAAAGTGCTCGTAAAAGAGAGTAAAGGATCCAAGGAGGGCATATTATGGACATTTTACATTCCCTTCTTCGCTCACATCAATGAATCTACCTTCTACGATACCTTCTGTCGATACATCAGTGTCTCCTATTATCCCGAATCACTGGAATGGTGGCAGCAAAACAGTGAGACGGCAGCGAATTTCATCAATTGGGTGGAAAAAGGAGACAACATCTGAGACAGAAGTTAAAAAAAACCTATACCTTTGCGCTGAATTCCACATATATGGAAATGAACAACGAGGAACAGTTACTGGAACAACTACGAAACCCGGGCACAAGCAGACAAGGGTTCGCAAAGCTTGTCTCAGAATACAGCGAAAGACTGTACTGGCAGATACGTAAGATGGTGTTGTCACACGATGACGCCAACGACATTCTTCAGGATGTCTTCATCAAAGCATGGACCAACCTGGAAAATTTCAGGGGTGAAGCCAAACTCACCACCTGGCTGTACCGTATTGCCATCAACGAAAGCATCACCTACCTGAACAAGAAGCGGAGCCAGAACAATGTATCCATTGATGCAGATGACTCGTTCCTCATCAACACGCTTGAGAGCGACCAGTACTTCGACGGGGATGAAGCACAGCTACTTTTGCAAAAAGCCATCCTCACGCTCCCTGATAAACAACGACTCGTTTTTCAGATGAAATACTTCGAGGAGATGAAATATGAAGAGATGTCCGACATCCTCGGCACCTCTGTCGGAGCCTTGAAAGCATCCTATCATCACGCCGTAAAGAAAATTGAAAAGTTCTTAGGTGAACCCAATTAAACCTTTTACCCTTCAAAATGTCTATTCATCAGTACAGCGCAAAAAAGGAAAGGTATGGAAACAAAAATTAACAAACTAAGAGAAATAGAGAAGAGCAAAAATCCTTTTAAAGTACCCGAAAATTATTTCGCGCAGTTCAATGAAGAAATAATGAATCGTCTGCCGGAAAAGGAGATAGTCAAACCCCGCACCGTACCATTATGGGACAAAGTGAAACCGTGGGTTTACATGGCAGCCATGTTTATTGGTTTATATATCACCATCAATTTTCTCACCCAGCAAAACGGGCAAAGCACTATGGCGTCAGGTGATACAGCCATACAGCAAACATTGACGGGATCACCCCAGGCTGAGAATTACTGGTCAACTGTACAGATTACCGAAGAGGAGTTCTATCAGTATCTCGAGGAACAAATCATCGATGACAGTTATTTTGATTATATGTATAATCAGTATTATTTAAACTAAAAGTATCATACATCTTTATTAGAGAAAACTTGCTATGAGAAAAAGTATTATATTGATAGTGTGTGTCCTGTTGCTACCATTACAGTTCTCCACCCTCTCTGCCCAGAACAGAAAAATGAATATGGCAGATTTCGAGAAAAGGAAGATGGAGTTTGTAAAGAAGGAAGCAGGACTTACGCAGGATGAAGCCAACAAATATTTCCCACTGAGTACCGAATTGACGAAAAAAAAATTCGACCTGCATAAACGTCACAGAGACAAGGTGCAGCGAATAAAAGACAACAGCAACATCTCTGACACAGAATATAGAAGAATGCTTGAGGATGATGTGGATGTGAAAATCAAAGAGGCAGCTCTCGACAAGGAGTACTCAGTAAAATTCGAGAAAGTGCTTGCGCCGGAGAAGCTGTTCAAGGCACAGCAAGCCGAAAGAAGCTTTATCCAGAAAGAGGTCACCAATTTCAGAAGCGGACAGGATAACGAACGCAGAAGATAGCTTCTCATACAGCATTTCATCCCATAGCGCAGATTATTTTCTGCGTTTTTTTTTGTTATATATGAAGCATCTCCACTGCGTCTGCCCCCGGGTTCATGGGTATGTTGCGTGATGCTTTTATTTCTGGCTGGCTTTGCGCTCTAATTCACGCAGGTGCTCCATTTTCTTTTTCGCCAGGAAACCATAGATATCCTCCAGGTGCTCCGTCACTTTGTGGTGACCGAATTCATAAACCTTTGTCACAAGACCATCCAGAAAATCACGATCATGCGACACCACGACGACCGTTCCGTCAAAGTCAGCCAGCGCCTGCTTCAGAATATCCTTCGTACGCATGTCAAGGTGATTGGTCGGCTCATCGAGTATCAGCAGGTTCACCGGCTCGAGCAGCAGTTTAATCATTGCCAGGCGTGTACGTTCACCCCCTGAAAGCACCTTCACCTTTTTGTCAATATCGTCCCGTCCGAACATAAATGCCCCCAGGATATCACGTATCTTCGTACGTATATCACCCACTGCAATATCATCAATCGTCTGGAAAACGGTGAGCTCTTCGTCAAGCAGGGAAGCCTGGTTCTGTGCGAAATAACCAATCTTCACGTTATGTCCCAACGTCAGTATGCCCTCATGTGCAATCTCACCCATGATACATTTGACCATGGTCGATTTCCCTTCCCCGTTACGTCCCACAAAAGCCACCTTCTGTCCCCGTTCAATGGTAAAGTCGGCATTGGTGAAGACAATTTTCTCATCATACCTTTTCCCCACTTTCTCAGCCACCACAGGATAGGTGCCTGACCTGGGTGCGGGCGGGAACTTCAGCCGCAGGGCTGAACTATCCTGTTCATCCACTTCGATGATCTGCAGCTTCTCCAGCATCTTCACACGTGATTGCACCTGCAGTGTCTTGGAGTAGGTCCCCTTGAACCGCTCTATAAATTCCTGGTTGGCGGCGATCATCTTCTGCTGCTCCTCAGCCTGCTTCTGCTGTTGTTCACGGCGTTCCTTCCTGAGCTCAAGGTAATGGGAGTAGGTGGTTTTATAATCATAGATCCTTCCCATGGTCACCTCTATGGTGCGGGTGGTCACATTATCTACAAATGCACGGTCATGCGAGATGAGCACGATTGTTTTGGCTGTCTGAATCAGAAAATCTTCGAACCACTGCACCGAATCAATGTCCAGATGATTGGTGGGCTCATCGAGGAGGATCACATCCGGATTTTGCAGAAGGATCTTGGCCAGCTCAATACGCATGCGCCAGCCACCACTGAATTCAGCTGTGCTGCGGTTGAAATCATCCCGCTCAAACCCCAGTCCGAACAATGTTTTCTCAATATGCTCATCGATGTTGGTCTCTTCAATACTGTAGAATTTTTCACTCAGCGCCGACACTTCTTCAATCAGCTGCATGTAGCTGTCACTTTCATAGTCTGTACGGATGGTCAATTGCTCATTCAGGTGTGCAATGCTGCTTTCCAGTTCATGCAAATGTGCAAACGCCCTGGCTGTCTCTTCGAAAACAGTCAGGCTATCCTCCGTTTTGATATGCTGCGGCAGGTAAGCGATATTGAAATCTTTGGGTGCAGAGACCTTTCCGCGGGTCGGTGTACGTACGCCGGCAAGAATCTTCAGCAAGGTCGATTTGCCGGCTCCATTTTTACCCATCAGTGCAATCCTGTCTTTGGGATTGATGACAAAAGAAACATCCGAAAAAAGTGTCGTTCCTCCGAACTCAACCGCTAAACCATCTGCTGAAACCATACAATCATCTGTTTTATTTACGAACCACCACGGGCATGTGCTCCTTTGTGAATGACAATCATTGATTATCTCTCCACTTTGTGAAAAAAACATGAGCCTGTAAATATTTAATTTACAGACTCATACCCGAAAATTATATTTCTCTGTGGAGCTGGAGGGAGTCGAACCCTCGTCCAAACGAGGAAGCAATCTGCTTTCTACATGCTTATCTTCATTTTAATTGTCGGGAGTGAGCGCGACTGAAGACACC
>JAAYGM010000103.1 GCA_012727735.1 Bacteroidales bacterium
CCAAAGTAGCAATCTACTCCCTGCCCGACTCCGTGCTGATTGCCGGAACCACGGCCAATGAACAGGGTGAATTTACATTTCCCAATTACAACAGTGTGAATAAACTGATGAAGGTATCCTACAACGGCTACAAACCAAAGATGTTCCGCACACTTCCGGAACAGCATGTCAGACTAAGGGATGTGCTTACCATGCCCGATGAGCTGGCGGTGAAGGAAACCGTCTCGTCTGTTCCTGAAAGGAAGAGCTGATCACAGAAGGCAAGTGCAGGAGTAGCAATGCTAACAGATGTGCCCCTCTCCTGTTCAACCATGAGATAGCCATTGGTCATAAAAAAAGATTGCCTCATTTTTGTGAGACAATCTTTTTTCGTGTAATAGAGCATGCACTTATCAGAGTGTGTACCCTTCAGTGTAGCTCTTGCTGAACAACCTGTGGCCATCGGCCTCAGCATCATCCACAAATTTCTCGGCTGCAGGGTCCCACTTAATGGGGCGTCCCAGATCGTAGGCGATGTTGCCCAGCGTACAGACAGTACAGGAACGATGTCCGATCTCCACGGGCACCTCAGGATCGCTGCTTGTTTTCACCGCGTTAATGAAGTTCTCCAGGTGAGGGATCTTCGTTTCATACGCACCTTCAGCTTCTTCCGCAACCGCTGGCAGCAGGCTGTCGTCGGAGGCAAGGAAATGCTCGCGGGAGACCTCAATCCAGCCCTTATCACCCCAGAGTTTGACACCTTTAGTATGCTGCTCGTTGAAGGGTTCTTCAGTCATCACTGCACCATTGGCATACCTGAAGGTGAGATACTTCGTATCTTCATAACCGGCGGGGATGATCTCCACGGGGCCGCTCTCATCCATCCCCAGTCCCCACTGGGCGATGTCGAACATATGTGCACCCCAGTCGGTGGTGAAGCCGCCACCCACCTCCTTGTACCAGCGCCAGGCAGCCCAGTACTGCTCGTTCTGCTCGGGATCGAGTGAGATGGGAGGATTGAGCTCGGGGTTGTAATGCAGGAACTCAGATGGTCCCAGCCACAGCGGCCAGTTGAGGTCGGCAGGCACTGTCTCTTCCGGAAGATCGTAAGGCTTGGGAGGTCCGCCTACACAGGCGTTCACCCGCTCAATCTTACCGATCTTACCCTCCTGCACCATCTTCACGGCATGCCTGAAGTTGGCATCGGAACGCTGCTGGCTGCCTACACCCAGCACTACTCCATTATCGCGCACCGCTTTCCTGAGCATCTGACCTTCCTTAATGGTAAAGGTCAGCGGTTTCTCCAGATAGATGTTTTTCTTTGCATTGCATGCATCGATCGCCATAAAGGCGTGCCAGTGATCGGGTGAGGCAATCACAACAGCATCTACATCTTCACGTGCAAGCAGATCCTTGTAGTTCTCATACACCTCCACGGCCTCCGGCTGTTCTTCCCCGGCGTAATGCCCATTCACCCGCTTCAGGAAGCGCTCTCTCTTGATACCATAGACATCGCTCCCGGCGACAACCTTCACTCCCTCTATGCCGAGATATCCGCTGAGAAGGTACATGGACTGTTGTCCCAGTCCGATAAATCCAAGACGAATGATCCCGTCATCTGCTTTTCCGGCACCCCCCTTGTTCTGCTTGCAGGAAGCAAGAAACTGAGGAAATACAGCAACACCAACTGCACCGATGGCGGCTGTTTTAAAAAATTTTCTTCTGGTTAGTTGATTACTCATGACTTAAGATATAAATTAAAAAATATGTAACTTTTTTCTTTTCTATTGCAAATATATACTTTTATTATCTTTTTTTGCATTTTTCAGCAGTAAATTGATGCATTTGATGAAAGACACATCCTCTCACACCAATTCTTCCAGCTTGTTTCGCTCCAGCACCTTCAGCTCTCTTTTATAAAGCGAGATCCAACCCTCACGGATCATCTCCGCGATGGTACGGGCCAGTGAAGGACGCTGTACACCGAAATATTCAGCCAGCTGTGTCTGTGTACGCTTTAAGGTAAATGTATCTTTTTGTGGTGTGGTATTCTCCAGGATATAGAGGGAAAGCTTTCCTTTCAGGCTCTTGATAGACATCATCTGCACCTTCTTTGAGAGGAAGACGGTCATGTTGGAGGTGACCTTCATGAAGTTGGTCAGCAGCGTCTCATTCAACATCATCTCTTTCAGCCACAATGATTTGGGGATCACATAGAAATCGGCCGTTTCGGTGGTGATCACATCGACCGGAAACCGGTTCTCTGTGGCAACAAGAAATGCCGGAGCAAGTGGCCTCACAGGCTCAATGAACTCTATCTCCAGCACATTGCCCTCTTTGGTCACCATCTCCGTGCGGACCAGCCCCTCCATGAGCAGGAAGAGATGATTGATGGTATCGCCCTGGCGGACCACGTAATGGCCTTTTTCCACCCTGCGCACCTCTGAGACAGCACGCTCCAGAATATCATCTGCCTCTTTCTGAGAGAGATGAAAGAACAGCGGACAGGATGAGAGATCGTAAGCAGACATGTTATTCGTTTAGAAACAAAGATACAACAAAATGCAACTACCGGAACAGGATAAGACGAAAATTGAAGCGCTCCATTAAATTTGGTTAAAGAGGCGGTTTGTAACCTGGGTTACAACCTTTGCAAAACGGGTAGATTACTTTTGCTCCTATAAAAATGAACATCAAATTATAAACAGAAAGAATAATGGAAAAAATGTTTTGCTATCAGTGTCAGGAGACGAGTAAGAATGAGGGTTGCACCATCAGGGGTGTATGCGGTAAAACAGCCGATGTGGCCAACCTGCAGGACCTGCTGATGTTTCTCTCGAAAGGGATCTCGCACTACACCGTGCGCCTGAGAGCACTGGGAATAGAGATTCCACAGATCAACAAGTTCATCACCGACAGTCTCTTCATGACCATCACCAACGCCAATTTCGACAAGAGCAGGTTCATCACACGCATTCTCATGGCCTATGAGATGAGGAATGCAGCGAAAGAGCGGCTGATCGCCGCGGGTGGCAACCTGCAGGAGATCACCTGGGATGGTGCGCTCTGGACGGGTGAGACCGAAGAGGAGATGGCAGATAAAGCCTTTGAAGTGGGTGTGCTGGCAAGTGAGAATGAAGACATCCGCTCGCTGCGTGAGCTGACAACATACGGACTGAAGGGGATGGCTGCTTATGCTGAGCACGCTTACAACCTGAAATATGAACAGGATGATATCTATGCCTTTATGCAGCGTGCGCTGGTGGCCATCACCGACGATAGGGTGACCGCCGATGAGCTGACGGCACTGGTGCTGGAGACAGGAAAGTATGGTGTGGAGGTGATGGCGCTGCTCGACAAGGCCAACACCAGCAGCTACGGCCACCCCGAGATCACGAAGGTGAACCTGGGTGTACGTAACAACCCGGGCATCCTCATCAGCGGCCACGACATGAAAGATATGGAGGAGCTGCTGAAGCAGACCGCAGGGACCGGCGTGGATGTCTATACCCACAGCGAGATGCTCCCGGCAAACTACTATCCGGCATTCAAGAAGTACGACCATTTCGTGGGTAACTACGGCAGTTCGTGGTGGCAGCAGACGGAGGAATTTGAGCATTTCAACGGTGTGATCCTCTTCACCACCAACTGCATTGTCCCTCCGAAAAAATCATCCACCTACGGCGACAGGGTTTATACCACCGGGGCATCGGGTTTTGAAGGGTTCAAACATATTGAAGACAGGAAAGATGGACAGCCCAAAGATTTCTCGGCTCTGATTGCACAGGCGCAGCAGTGTGCGGCACCCCGGGAGATTGAAACAGGTGAGATCGTGGGCGGGTTCGCTCACAACCAGGTGGCTGCTCTTGCGGATCAGGTGGTGGACGCAGTGAAATCGGGTGCGATACGCAAGTTCTTCGTGATGGGCGGCTGTGACGGCCGCATGAAAGGTCGCAACTACTACACCGAGTTCGCGGAGAAACTGCCGAAAGATACGGTGATCCTCACCGCCGGCTGTGCGAAGTACCGCTACAACAAACTGCCGCTGGGTGATATCAACGGCATACCCCGTGTGCTGGACGCCGGACAGTGCAACGACAGCTACTCGCTGGTGAAGATCGCGCTCACGCTGAAGGAGGCTTTCGGCCTGGATGATCTGAACGACCTGCCCATTGCCTACAATATTGCATGGTACGAGCAGAAGGCGGTGATTGTCCTGCTGGCACTGCTCTCCCTGGGAGTGAAGAATATCCACCTCGGACCCACACTGCCGGCGTTCCTCTCCCCCAACGTGGTGAATGTGCTGGTGAACAACTTCGGCATCACGGGCATCACCAACGTGGATGAAGATATGAAAGTGATGCTGAGCGCATAATTTGCCTGAATGTTAAATATCAGCATTGTGCCGTATATGTAACCCATGTTACAGTTTATACTCTTTCTAAATAGTATATTTGCATATCATCAATAAAAAGAACAATTATGGCAACATACGAAAAAGCAAAAGTGATCGCACTGGAAGATTCCATCGATTACACTTCAGGAGGAGTGATCAGTAAACAGGTGACGAAGAACAAGGCAGGGAACATCACCCTCTTCTCTTTCGACAAGGAGCAGGGGCTGACAGAACATACTGCCAACTACGATGCATTCGTGCAGGTGCTGGATGGTGAGGCTGAGATACGGATCGACGGGAACCCGCACCTGCTGAAGAAGGGCGACTGCATCATCATGCCTGCCAACATCCCGCATGCGCTGACAGCGGTAGAACCGTTCAAGATGCTGCTCACGATGATCAGGGGAGAGGAGTGATTAATACAGTTAACAACATAAAACTATGAGCGAACTTATCAATAATTCAACGCAGCGCAAGGAGACGCTGCGCCATCTCCTCCTCAGACTACATGAAGGAGATAACCCGGAGGTATTGCGCCAGCGGCTGATCGAGGTGCTGAAAAGCATCCCCTACAATGAGGTGGTGGAGGTGGAGCAGGAGCTGATCAACAGCAACGCGCTGACAGAGGAGGAGATCCTCGACTTCTGCGATCTGCATACGGCGGTGCTCGACGGCAGCATCGACCTGCAGGGGGCGGCGCCTGTTCCTGCCGGACATCCCGTGGATACGTTCAGGAAAGAGAACATCGCCATACAGAAGGAGATAGAGCGCTACAGACAGGTGAAGGAGAAGATCGGGCAGATCGGCGACAGGGAGGTGCCCGGCTACGTGATGCAGCTGCGCACACTCTTCAATAACTTCTCCGATATCGACAAGCACTACAAGCGGAAAGAGTACCTGCTCTTCCCATTTCTGGAGAAGCACCTGATCACAGGGCCTCCCAAGGTGATGTGGGGTAAGCACGATGAGACACGCGGGCTGCTGAAAAATGCCCACGAGGCACTCTCCTCACCCATCGCCGGTGCAGAGGAGCTGCGGTCGGTCATTCAGCTGATGCTCGATCATACCGTGGAGATGCTGGAGGGGATGATCATGAAGGAGGAGGAGATCCTGCTGCCGATGGCGATGGATACGCTCACCGAAGAGGAGTGGTACAAGGTATACACGGAGACGGGCGAATTCGGCTACTGCCTGATCGACCCCGAGGAGGAGTGGAAGCCGGCAGGCATGAAGGCGGAGAAGCAGGAGTATGTGGCGGCCGACGCCATCCGCCTCTCCTCAGGAGCATTCAATCTGGATGAGCTGGAGGCGCTCTTCCTGCATCTCCCCATCGACATCACCTTCGTGGACAAGAACGACAAGGTGCGCTTCTTCTCCCACAGCCCGAACCGTGTCTTCGAGCGCAACAGATCGATCATCGGCCGCGATGTGCGCATGTGCCACCCGCCCGGCAGCGTCCATATCGTGGAGCAGATCATCACTGATTTCAAGAGCGGCAAAGAGAACAAGGCTGTCTTCTGGATGTCATCATTTATGAAAACACGCTTTGTCTATATCGAATATTCCGCCGTGCGCAGCAGGGAGGGTGAATACCTGGGCGTGGTGGAGGTGACACAGGATATCACCCAACTGCGCAAGCTGGAAGGAGATCAGCGGTTGTTGTCGTATGAGCAGAAGTGATTCAGCAATCATAGAACGAAAAAGAGACGGCCCAAAGCCGTCTCTTTTCAATATATATAAGTGCTGTATTACAGGTTCGGATTCACACTGCTCCACTGATCGGTGGCAGGAATGATCCCCATGGCGATCACCTCATCACGCAGTTTCACCAGGTGGCCGTAACTCTGTTGCAACTCAGCGATCTCAGTGTCGGTACCCTTCACCTCACCAAAGGAGACACCGTTCTTGTCGAGACTGGTCTCCATCGCCATCATGATATGCGCGAAACCCTGACCGTTCACATAGCAACCGGAAGGCCAGCGGAATGATTCACCACCCATGGCTGCACGTATCATCTCTACAGAGGTATAGGAAGGGCTCTGGAATGAGGAGCGGCCACGCAGCTTGATGATGGCGGCACCACCTTTTGTGATGCGTTGTTTCAGGTCGGCCCACGCTTCATGGGTCAGCGCTTCAGTACCGATCAGATCGGTCAGCAGCTTACCATCTATCTTAGCGGTAGAGGCGAATACTGCCATCTGCTCACCATGTCCGCCATAAGTGCGGGCACCGGTCACCTTGCTCTGCTCCACACCGAAGTGTTTTGCCAGCTCACTCTGCAGACGGGTGCTGTCGAGCGCTGCCAGTGTAGTCACCTGTGAAGGTTTCAGGCCTGAATGAATCAGTGCCACCAGTCCGGTGATATCGGCAGGGTTGAAGATGATGGTAAGATGTTTCAGATCGGGGCAGTAAGACTTGATATCCTTACCAAGCTGTGCAGCGATCTCAGCGTTTCCTTTCAGCAGGTCCTCACGTGTCATCCCATCTTTACGGGGTGCACCACCTGAAGAGATCATGTAGCTGGATCCTGTGAAGGCCTCTTTCACATCGGTGGAGTAAGTGAAGTTGACACCTTCAAAACCTCAATGACGCATCTCTTCCACTACACCTTCCAGCCCTTGAGCGAAGGGGTCATAGAGACAGATATTGGGTGTTAAACGCATCATGGCAGCAGTCTGCACCATGTTGGAACCGATCATACCGGCAGCTCCTACAATTGTTAATTTGTCGTTCGTTAAAAAGCTCATAATTTGTTGTATTTGAATGTTGATGATTCTCCCTAATCAGGTGATTTTTTCAGACATCAAATATACGAAAAAAAGCTGAATGACAAATCATCCAATATGATAATAATCACTAAACATACACATACTTACAACAGGCTCCAGGCAACTGTCAACCCCGCCATCACAATGGAGACCATACTCATCAGCTTCACGAGGATGTTGAGCGACGGTCCGGAGGTATCCTTGAAGGGATCACCCACGGTGTCTCCCACCACGGTCGCCTTGTGCGCTTCGCTGCCTTTGCCGCCCAGGTGGCCCTCTTCGATATATTTCTTCGCGTTATCCCAGGCACCGCCCGAGTTGGCCATAAAAATAGCCAGCACGAAACCGGCACCCAGACCACCGGCCAGAAGGCCCATCACACCGGCAACACCCAGCAACAGTCCCACCAGCACGGGAACGGCAATAGCCAGCAATGAAGGCAGCAGCATCTCACGCTGTGCTCCCCTGGTGGAGATCTCCACACACCGTGCGTAATCGGGTGTGGTCTCACCTGTCATGATCCCCTGTATCTCGCGGAACTGGCGGCGTACCTCCTCCACCATCCGCTGTGCTGCCCTGCCTACTGCATTCATCGTCAGCCCGCAGAAGAGAAAAGCCATCATGGAACCCAGGAAGATACCGGCCAGCACCTTCGGGTTCATCAGTGTCACCTGAAAATAGCTCATGAAGTCGACAAAGCTGGCTTTGGCCACCTCCACGGTCTCACCATCGGCGAATACCAGGAGGTCCTTACCCAGGCGGAGCATACCGATACGGATCTCCTCCATATAGGATGCCATCAGCGCCAGGGCTGTCAGCGCGGCTGAGCCGATGGCGAATCCTTTTCCTGTTGCAGCGGTGGTGTTACCCAGTGCATCCAGCGCATCGGTACGTTTCCGCACCTCCGGATCGAGACCGCTCATCTCGGCATTACCGCCCGCATTGTCGGCAATGGGACCATAAGCGTCTGTCGCAAGGGTTATACCCAGCGTTGAGAGCATCCCTACCGCCGCGATAGCAATGCCGTAAAGCCCCATGCTCAGGTTCTCCGCTGCCATCATGTTGCTCACATCGAAGCGGATGGCAGAGAGATAGGAGATAAGGATGGCCATCACGATGGTCACTACCGGGATCACGGTGGAGATAAAACCGGTACCCATACCGGAGATGATCACGGTGGCGGGACCTGTCTTCGCGCTCTCGGCAATCATACGCGTAGGCTTGTAAGAGTGCGAGGTGAAGTACTCCGTACCCTGCCCGATGATAATACCTGCCAGCAGCCCTGAGATCACGGAGAACGACAACCCCACCCAGTTGGTGAAACCGAGCAGATAGAGAATACCAAAAGCGCTGATGGCAATGAGCAGGGCACTCACGTTCACTCCTCTGTTCAGTGCATCCATCAGCTGTTTCATCGTTGCCTGTTCCTTAGTGCGGACAATGAAAATTCCTATGATGGAGAGAAAGACACCAATCGCAGCAATGATCATGGGGGCGAAAACAGCGTTCTGCTGCATGGAGGGATTGAGCACGAAGGCCGAAGCTCCCAGCGCCGCCGTAGAGAGGATAGAGCCGCAATAGGATTCATACAGGTCGGCACCCATACCGGCCACATCACCCACGTTATCACCCACATTGTCGGCGATGGTCGCCGGATTGCGCGGATCATCCTCGGGAATACCTGCCTCCACCTTCCCCACCAGGTCGGCTCCCACATCGGCCGCCTTGGTGTAGATACCCCCGCCCACACGGGCAAAGAGCGCCTGGGTAGAGGCACCCATGCCGAAGGTGAGCATGGTGGTGGTGATCATCACCAGCTTATGCCCTCCGTCGGCATCATCCACGAAATAGTCCAGGACAAGATACCATGCTGAGATATCGAGCAGGGCCAGTCCCACGACAACCAGCCCCATCACCGCACCGGAGCGGAAAGCAATCTGCAGTCCGCTGTTCAGCGATCGCTGCACGGCATTGGCCGTCCTGGCAGATGCATAGGTTGCTGTCTTCATCCCAAAGAAACCGGCCAGGCCGGAGAAGAAGCCACCGGTGAGGAAAGCAAAGGGGACCCACTGGTTTTGTAATCCGAAATAGGCCATCACGGCAAAGAGTATCGCAAGGATGATAAACACCACCGTCACAACCTTATACTGCTGTTTGAGGTAGGACATGGCGCCTTCACGTACATAGCGGGCGATGGTCTGCATCCTTTCGGTGCCTTCGCTCTCTTTCATCATTGTTTTAAAGAAATAGTATGCGAAAAAGAGCGCAACTATTGAAGCAACGGGTACAAGGTAAAAGTAATTCACGGCTAATCTGTTTATAGTTAATAATCAACACTCACAAATTCTGACTTCTGCATGCTTCTTTCATTCTGTTTCACAAAGATGCAGAAATAATTGAAAAAAATGAAAAAATGAAGTGAAAAGTTGAATATCAGCGTATCTTATTTATTCTGGCTTTGTTTATTCAAAAAATTTCGTAATTTTGTGGATTGACATATATTTTTTATAATTTAAAGATAATCAAGCTATCTAAACAATTAATCAGGAAGATAAAATGGATCTTATTTGGACAAACACGTAACCAGACAATCATTCACATAACCAACTTTAATTAACTAAGATTATGAAATCATGGTAAAGAATCATTTTTTTAAGAGCGACAAAAGTCCTAAGAACATACAGATTAAGAAAGACATTATATCCCATTTTATCAACCTGGGCAATGACACCATTGCCGAACTGGCCAAAGAGCTTGACCTGAGTGTTCCCACCGTCACCAAATTCATTGGCGAACTGATAGATCAGGGTTTGATTGCTGAATTCGGAAAAATAAACACACCCGGAGGAAGACACCCCAGCTTATACGGATTGAAACCTACCTCTGCCTATTTTGTGGGAGCGGATATGAGCAGGCATCACCTCAATATTGCCCTGATGGATTTCACGGGGAGAATTGTTGAGAGCGAGATGGGTATCTCCTACACTTATGAAAACACGCCCGAATCGTTCGATCTGCTTTGCAGTCACATTCAAACATTCATCGACAAGACAGGCGAGCTGAAGAAGAAAATATATAACATCAACCTGAATATTTCCGGACGGGTGAATCCCGAATCGGGATACAGCTACAGTAGTTTTTATTTCAGCGAAAACCCGATCAGTGAAACACTGTCGAAAAAACTTAATTTCAACGTCGGCATCGACAACGACACCCGCGCCATGGCTTATGGTGAATATATGAGGGGTGTTGTGGAAAGCGAGAAAGATGTGCTTTTTGTCAATGTCGGATGGGGTCTCGGGATTGGTATCATCATTGATGGCAAACCCTACTACGGTAAATCAGGGTTCTCGGGTGAGTTTGGTCATTTCCCCATTTTCGAAAATGAAATTCTCTGTCATTGCGGGAAAAAAGGATGCCTCGAAACAGAAGCATCAGGATCAGCCATTCACAGAATTATTTCGGAGCGCATCCTGAAAGGTGAAAGCACCATTCTTACCGAACAGGTGAAAGATATCAGCAAGCTTACACTGACGCATATCATCGACGCAACCATCCAGGAGGACCCGCTCTGCATTGAGATTGTGGAAGAGGTGGGATATAAACTGGGGAAATATATTGCAGGACTCATCAACATCTTCAATCCGGAGCTGGTGATAATAGGAGGTCAGGTTGCTGAAACAGAAGGTTTTATCATGCTGCCCATACGCAGCTCAGTCAAGAAATATTCGCTGAACCTGGTAAACAAAGACAGTCAGATTGTCTCATCAAAGCTGAAAAGCAAGGCAGGCATTGTGGGTGCATGCATGATGGCCAGAAGCAGACTCTTTTCTGAATAAGTGTTAATTTATCACTTATCTGTCACCCTTTGTGACATATTCTTATTTTTTCTCCTATTTTTGCAGGATATTAATTTTGTAAAATATGAGAAAAAAACATTTTGAAACCCTGCAGCTTCATGCGGGACAGGAACCGGACCCGTTCACAGGGGCCAGAGCAGTTCCTGTTTATCAGACCACAGCTTATACATTTAAAAGTGCAGAACATGGTGCGAACCTGTTTGGATTAAAAGAGTTCGGGAATATCTACACCCGGCTGCAGAACCCAACTACCGACGTATTTGAAAAACGCATGGCCGCCCTGGAAGGGGGTGTGGCAGCTGTTGCCACCTCCTCGGGACAGGCAGCTCAATTCATTGCTATGAATAATCTCGCACAAGCAGGTGATAACATCGTATCCTCGTCGTTTCTCTACGGCGGGACATACAATCAGTTTAAAGTTGCCTTTGCCCGCATGGGTATTGAAGTACGTTTTGCCGACGGTGACAATGTCGATAGTATCGCATCGCTTATCAACGATAAGACCAAAGCAATCTATCTGGAAACAATCGGCAACCCGCAGTACAACATCCCTGATATGGAAGCGATCGCGGCGGTGGCACGCAGGCATGATATCCCCCTGGTTGTGGATAACACTTTCGGACAGGGAGGATACATCTTCAACCCGATCGAATGGGGCGCCAACGTGGTGGTGCATTCTGCCACAAAGTGGATTGGCGGTCACGGCACTTCGATGGGAGGGGTGATCATCGACGGCGGCAACTTCAACTGGGGCAACGGGAAGTACCCGATGTTCAGTGAACCATCGGAGGGTTATCACGGCCTCAACTTCTGGGAGACCTTCGGTGATAAGTCGCCCTTTGGGAATATTGCTTTTGCCATCAGATGCCGCGTAGAGGGACTGCGTGACCTGGGACCGGTGAACAGCCCCTTCAACTCATTCCTGCTGCTGCAGGGACTCGAAACGCTTTCACTGCGTGCTGAACGCATCAATGAGAACACACTGGCGATTGCCAGATGGCTGGAAGCACATCCCAAGGTAGAGAAGGTGAATTATCCCGGACTGGAAAGCAGCGAATATCATACGCTGGCAAAGAAATACCTCAAGAACAACGGTTTCGGTGGTGTGCTCTCTTTCTTTGTGAAAGGGGATGTAGAGGAGACAGCCAAGATCATTGATAATCTCACAATGATAAGCCATGTGGCCAATGTGGGAGATGCGAAAACGCTGATCATCCATCCCGCCAGCACCACCCATCAGCAGCTGCCGGAGGAAGCTCAGCTGGCTGCTGGTGTCTATCCCAACCTGCTGCGCTTGTCGGTGGGTATTGAACATATTGATGATATCAAAGCTGACCTGGATGCCGCGTTGCAAAATTTGTGACCACTGCCCTGAAACGAAAATGGCGACCCTGATACGGCCGCCATTTTTGTTTTACTTCTCTACTCTATGACTTGTCTGATCACCTCTTCATTGCTGAGTAACGACCTCAGCTCCTGCTGCAAATCAACATTTCTCACCTCCAGATCCTCAATGCGGACACGCTGCCAGATCTCCTCAATCCAGCGGTTCTGTAACACCCCAAATTCATCGATGGGCTGAAACCAGCGCAGGTACATAAAATTCTCCTGCGATAACTTTATCTGCAAGGGATTCTGTTTTCCTTCCTGTGTTTTGTTGAACGAATTCACAATCGCCTCCGTATACAGATCGCCCTCTAACCTGTAAGTGCCATCTACCGTGATAATTGCCCCCTTTTCTGTAGAGATGAAATTCATAAATTTCCCGTCAGGTAAAACCATCTTAAACATTCCGGGAGGCGTTTCCTCATATCCGGGCTCATTGCTGTTATGAATCGCCTTCACCTCCCACAATCCGATCACCCGTTCTGCCTTTTTACCTGAAACACCACGTTGCGATGAGCCACAACCGGTAGCGAAAGCAAGCATGCAGATAAACATCAAATAACCAACTGTTGCTTTCATAATATTAATTTATTGCATGAATATCTCCTACAAGTATAACACTTTTTCAGGAATAATTCCTTTTTTAACGCCTTTTTTTTTATCTCAATTCCATCTCTTCCACCAGATGCTTTGCCCCCGCAAACTTGTCAATCACAAAGAGCACATAACGTATATCTACGATGATGCTGCGCTGATAATCGGGCAGATACTGGATATCTCCGCCAACACCCTCCCAGTTACGGTCGAAATTGAGACCGATCAATTCACCCGCTCCGTTCATGACCGGACTACCGGAGTTACCACCTGTGGTATGTGTTGTGGCTGCAAAAGCAATCGGCAGTTTACCGTCAGGCATGGCGTACGGGCCGAAATCTCCGGTGCTGTAAAGCGCTTTCAGTTTTTCAGGCACCACAAACTCCCAGTTATCGGGGTCCTCTTTTTCCATCACACCTTCAATCGTTGTCTGGTGCTTGTAAACAACGCCATCGCGCGGCTGATACCCTTTCACCTTCCCGTAGGAGATACGCAGGGTGAGGTTGGCATCGGGGAAATGGGTGTATGGCTCATCCATGGCGAGCATGCCTTCCATAAATGTACGTCGTGCAAGCGACAGCGGCACATCGTAAGAGGCCAGCTGCGCACGGAGTGATGCCGCTTCGTCTCGTACCGATTTTGCAAAAAGGAACATAGGATCATTGCGGAGTGATTCAATAAGCGTTGCGCCGGAGACAGCGCGCCGGAAGTTTTCTTCACTGCCAAAAAGTGATTGGTCAAAAAGAAAATCCACAAACCGATCACTGTCACCTTCAAAATCAGACGCTATCAGATGGAACGCTCCGGGATAGTGCTCCTCGGGAACTGCTTGCATATAGGCAGCGATCATCTTCTTTGAAACCTTCCTGTCCACCCCGGGGTTGTAGTCTTTATCCGCAAACTGATGGTATGCACTCTCCAGTTGCACCAGCAGCTTTTCTGCCTCCGCCTGGTCGTCATCCTCCAGCGCCTTGACAAGATGCTCTGCTATGGCGGTGGGTATCGTAGAGAATTCAACACCCCTGTTCACAGCCTCATTCAGCATCCAGCTTCTGTAACGCAGATCGGCACGCTCTTTGACGATGCACTCTATCTCCTTTAGGGCATCGGTATACTGAGGCTTATTCTTCCTGTCTGCCCATTCTGCCAGCCTGTTTTGCTGATCTCGCTTCACCTGCTCAAAATTATGCATATCAATAGCCCAGCTGGTACCGATGGCATTCTTGTATGCATTGGTGGAACCGGCATATTTGGATGCATACTGAATCTTCACCGCCGGATCATGCAGCATCTCCTCGAGCAGGGCATCCTGACGTACCTCCCGCATCCTGATCCGGACGCTGTTGTCAATGTCTCTGCGCTCAGCCACCTCCCATGAGGTATAATATTTATGCGTTGTTCCCGGAAAGCCGAGGATCATCGCGAAATCATCCTCCTCCACCCCTCTGGTTGAGATTGTCAGCCAGCGCTTCGGCTTCAGTGGTACATTTGATGTGGAGAAGGCTGCAGGATTGCCCTCCTTATCGGCATATATACGGAAGAGGGAGAAATCGCCCGTATGTCGCGGCCACATCCAGTTATCGGTGTCAGCACCGAATTTCCCGATGGCGCTGGGAGGGGCACCCACCAGCCGGATATCGGAATAGACCTTCTTGGTGAACATGTAATACTGATTACCCTCGAAGAAAGGTTTGATCTCAACCTCTGTACCCGGGTGGTCGTTCAGGAACTGCTCTCCCGCTTTCTCGCGGGCGAGACCATTCAGATATGCAGGAGAGAGGTAAAAAATGCCCTCCTTGTCCCTCTCCCTGTCCCGTACCAGGCACTCCTTCACCCACGCGGTCACCTCCTCTATCTGATCGATAAAGGTCACGGTAAGCCCCGGATTGGGTAATTCATCCTCCTGACGCATGGCCCAGAAGCCATCATCCAGGTAATTATTCCCGAGTGAACTGTGTTGCTGTATCTGCCCGAAACCGCAATGATGATTGGTGAGCACAAGCCCCTGCGATGAGATCACCTCGCCCGTACAACCTCTTCCGAACTGCACGACGGCATCTTTGATGGATGCACCGTCGGGATTGTAAATATCATAATCTTCCAGCTTCAGCCCCAGCGCATGCATCTCAGACAATTTCTGCTGCTTCAGCAGCTGGAGCATCCACATTCCCTCATCGGCTGTAGATGTAAATACAACGCCAATCATTATTGCCAGGCTAAACAACAATTTTCTCATTTCCCTCTTTTTTAAGTTTTCTTATTTAGAGGATAAAGATAAGAAAAAAACTAAAAAAAGAGTATGATCACACCCTTTTAGCTGTATATTTGCAGGCAATATTGCGAACAATCCATTTTGTAGCTGACCATTTTGCGGCTGAAACAGGATTACTGACAGACCAGCAATTAATCGAGATGAATTACGAAAAAACCTTCGAAGAGATATACAACGAGCTGCTCAACAGAGAAG
>JAAYGM010000104.1 GCA_012727735.1 Bacteroidales bacterium
ATGAGAACAGAGAGAAAAACTACAGCCAGAATGAAGTCAACCTGGCTGCTGCAGCACTCAATGCCGCAATCAATACCATGCGGCCAGGTAATCTGCCGGAGCCCGAGGATCTTTACCCGCTCTCTACACTGCTCAGGCAGGCAGACAGGGTTATATCAGCTGAGATGATGCCACAACTGACTGAGGCTGTTGCTTTCGCCAGGATGGTTGTCTCCTACGTAAACGAAGGCAGTGGTACGCATGATATGATATGGAATGCCACCGAAAGGCTGAGGGAAGCGTTACACTGAACCATTAACGCTCATTTCCTGTATCTTATACAGGCAAGCATCAATCATCTGCCTCCATCTTCACTTCATCATAAAGAAGCCCGGACAATTTTGGTTGTCCGGGCTTCTCTCTATTACCAGCTGAGTTTATTCATTCCCCGTAGCAAAGAGGGTAAAGCTGTACCTGTACTCTTTTTCAGTGTGCCTGTACCGGTCCAGCGGCCTGGCACCCCATGAGTTGAGGCCTCCCACACCGCGTTGAAAGAGATCCACGCAGAGCACGGTCTCATCACGTGCGATGACATCTGACCAGTGTTGCTGCTTCTTGGTCATGCCCGGGTCCAGGTCCTCAGGCCGGTAGTTAGTGGCACTCACCGAGAGCGGTTGTGCTCCCTCCACACGAATGGTGCTCCCTTCTCCGGTACTAAGGGTGAGCCACCGTACGTCGGTTTTGTTGCCTGTCTCCTGCGGACGGTAATAACTGTAGGCCTGTTCCTCCACAAGGCCCTCCCATATACCCATGAAAGTGTCTGCGTTGCGGTCGCAGTAATTCTCATGGGGTCCTCTTCCGTACCAGCGGAAGAGGTTGTACTGTTTCGGCAGAGCCATCAACATACCAAACCGCATCATCTCAGGGAGTTCGTCACTCTCTGCCTGATAATGAAGATCTGTTGTAAGGCTTCCATCGCTGTTGACGGTGTAGGTGATGTCGACGAATGCTTCCACTCCTCTGAGTTTGACACGGTAGGCGAAAGATACCCCTTTCTCATCCTCACTCATCTCCAGGAATCTGTTGATGACGTTATGTCCCGCACTACTCCAGAGGCTGAGGTTGTATTGGTCTCCCGACCCGAAATCATTGTCCAGGGGTGCCCGCCAGAAGTTGAGACGGGGCAGCTCCCTGAAGATAGGGTGTCCGTTTACGTTGGCGCTTAACAGCGAGCCCCCGTCAGCTGTGAGAAACTGGTACTCCGTTTCACCTGAGGTGACCGTAACCCTGTTCTCCAGTTGGGATACCTTAAGCGTGCCAGTTGTTGCTGCTTCAGTAAACCAGTGATTGCCACCGAAAGAGAACTCCTCCCTGGCTACTTCAAAGCCGTACGGGATCAGCTGATCACCCCTGTTGTTGTAAGCAAACAGCTGGAGGTGATACTCCACACCCTTTTCAGGCACTATTGCAGGCAGATCGAGCGTGACCTCCCTGGCCGAATGTGCAGGTACTTCAACGTTGAATGATCCTTCACCTGCAGCTACACCGTTCTTCAGCAATACCCACTTATAGTTGTAATCTCCACTGGTCAGCGCTGTGAACCTGAAGTCATTGATCACGCTGATGACCCCTTTGTCAAGATCTTTCGCTTCAAAAAGAATATTCTGGTACACTTTTTTCACAATATGTGTGTGGGGCATATATTGCTGATCGGGAGTCATGATCCCGTCCATACAGAAGTTGTCACTGTTGGGTTGGGAGTAACCATTCAGATCACCTCCGTAAGCCCAGTAAAAACGGCCCTGCTCATCCCGGGTAGGAAAACCGTGATTGTACCACTCCCATATGAATCCCCCCTGCATGTTCTTGCTGCTGCGCATCAGCTCCCAGTAATCCGGGAAATTACCCATGCTGTTGCCCATGGCGTGGGCGTATTCACACATGATATAGGGACGTCCCAGATCTTTTGCCGCATCCCGCTTCATATTCTCCCAGGAGGGGTACATGTGGGCGATGATATCTGTGTTGCTGTCACGCTGGTAAGCCTGCTCGTATTGTACCGGACGGCCCGGATCACGCAATTTGGCCCAGTCATACATATCGAAGAATGCCTTACCGTTACTCGCCTCATTGCCCAGCGACCAGATGATGACCGATGGATGGTTCTTGTCTCTTTCCACAAGGCGGATAATGCGATCCATATGTTGTGCGTGCCACTCGGGGAAGTTGGATACATTGTCGGGTCCGTAACCCAGCCCGTGCGATTCGAGGTTCGCCTCATCCACCAGGTAGAGACCATGTTCGTCACAAAGCTTGTACCATAACGGTGGCTGAGGGTAGTGTGAAGTGCGCACGGCATTGATATTGAGCTCTTTCATCAACCGGATGTTGCGGAGCATCACTTCTCTGTCTACCACCTGCCCGGTGTGGGTGTTAAACTCATGTAGGTTCACACCTTTGATCATTATCTTCTTCCCGTTCACAAGTAACTGTCCGTCAATGATCTCCACTTTACGGAAACCGATCTTTGCGGAGGTCGCTTCGATCAGGTTGCCCCTTTCATCTTTCAATGTCAGCAACAGTGTATAGAGATATGGTGTTTCAGCTGTCCATTTGTGTGGTTCCGATACCCTCCCCGTGAAAATGATCTCATTCTCTCCTGCGGCACCTAGGTTACTACGCTCTGATTTACGTAAAACGACTTTCCCGTTCTTGTCCAGCAGGGAGACCTCCAGATTCGTTTTCATCACCTTTTTGCTGTAATTCTTCAGCGTCACCTCCATGCTGAACTCTCCATGTTGATAGTTCCTGTCCAGGTCAGGATGTGCGAAAAAATCCTGAATGCGGGTGTCACCGGTGCTGTAGAGGTAGACACTGCGGTTGATACCTCCCAGACGCCACATATCCTGGTCCTCAAGATAAGAGCCGTCACTGAATTTATGTACCTGACAGGCCAAAAGATTCTCTCCCGGACGGATATAGGGGGTAATATCAAACTCAGCCGGGCTTCTGGCATTCTTGTTGATGCCTACCCGCTCTCCGTTTACATATACATAGATGAAATTGGTGCCTCCCTCGAAATGAAGAATCACTCTCCTTCCGTCCCACGATTCCGGAATCGTGAAGCTTTGACGATAGGCTCCCACAGGTGAATTCTCCCGGTCTATATGAGGGGGGCGGGCCGAAAAACCAAATCCGGCACTTACATAGACGGGTATACCGTAACCGTTGAACTCCCAGTTGCCGGGTACAGGCATACTGCCCCAGTTGCGGTCGTCATAGCTCTCTTTGTAAAAACCGTGAGGTACATCAGCCACTTTCGGCACCCAGTGAAATTTCCAGCGACCATTCAGTGATTGAAAATAGGGTGAGTGCTCATATTCATCGGCAATGGCTCCCTTTACATCAGCATAGGGAATAGCTGTGACCCTTGTTTTCTCCGTGTTGACGGCAAAAATTTCCGGGTTCTCCCATTCCGGTGGTGCATCCTGTGCCTGAATTGAGGTTGTAGTAACCCATATTAACAAAAATAATTTTAAAAATAATTTCATTTCTTTCTATTCTAGGAAGTGATTATGATGTCCGGTTGATTTGA
>JAAYGM010000105.1 GCA_012727735.1 Bacteroidales bacterium
CTCGGCTCCTTTTTTTATCAGCAGCCGGGTGAGTGTAGCCGATTTGTAGGCGGCAATGCTCCCCGTTATTCCCAGAACAATATGTTTCCCTTTTAGCGACATATCAACCGTTTTAATAATTACAAATATAGGTGATTTTTTCCGATTTGAATGAATCTGACAGGGATAGATGCACATAACAATCATGATTTGTTGAGCGGGATTACCTGTTAGTAAAGTTAAATAATATTAAGATAAAGAAAATAGTTGGTACTATGTAATGCATAATACTTTGTTTAAAGTATCTTTGTAATGTATAAATAAAAAACGTATGAATATCGAGAATACACATAGTCAAATGCGTAAGGGGGTGCTGGAATACTGCATTCTTTCCGTCATCAAGAGGGGAGAGGCATATCCGGGTGATATCATTGATGAGATGAAAAGCGCCGGGTTGCAACTTCTGGAGGGTACGCTGTATCCATTACTGAATCGGTTGAAGAAAGCGGAGATCCTCACCTACAGGTGGGTGGAGAGTACATCGGGTCCCCCGCGCAAGTATTTCAGACTGACTGAAAAAGGAGGTGAGTTTTACTCACTGCTTGAAACGACATGGAATGAGCTGGCTACAGGTGTAGCAACGGTAGCACGGAAAACGAATGAGACAGAAGTGACAAACGAAAATGAATCTGAACAGAATCCATCACTATAGCATTGTATGAAAAAAGTAATTAACATCAACTTCCAGGGACAGGTAATTGCCATTGAAGAGACTGCTTACGAGATTTTGAAGCAATACATTGAGAGTCTTACCAGCTACTTCTCTCGTGAAGAGGAAGGGAGCGAGATTGTGAATGATATTGAATGCCGTATAGCCGAACTGTTTGGCAACCGTTTAAAGCATGGTATCAATTGTATCACCGATGAGGATGTAGAGGCCATCATCTCGAATATCGGGAGGCCGCAGGATTTTGATTCTGATTTTGAAGAGTCGGTGGATGAGGATGCCGCACCGCATCTTTCTGCGTCTGCTGCAGGGCGTGAAGAGCGTGAACAACCGATGTCAGCGGAGCGCCGCTCACTCTACAGGAACGCGAATGATCAGATTATTGGAGGTGTTTGCAGCGGGCTGGCCCATTATTTCAAAACAGATCCGGTGTGGATGCGAATCGTTTTCGTGCTTTTTTTCGGTTTTCTCTTCTGGGTCTACATCGTATTATGGATCGTGCTGAAACCGAAAGCGCTTGTTTCGAACGTGGCTAAACGGCTCTACCGCAATCCCAGCGACCGCTTTATAGGGGGTGTCTGTGGTGGAATGGCTGCCTACTTCAAGATTGATTCCTGGATTCCGCGTATTATTTTCCTTGTACCGCTGCTGTTGAATCTGATTGGTGTGATCTCTTTCTTCCCGTTGAATCGTCTCTTTGAGAATGTGCATTTCAGCTGGAACATTAATGCAGGGGTTGTGCTTGCTTACATTGTCCTCTGGATCATTATTCCCGAGGCGAAGACTGTGAAACAGAAGCTGGAGATGATGGGGGAAGAGGAGTATATTCAATCTATCCGCGAAAGATTCAGCGACAATGTGGCGAGTGCCAGAAGTCGTGCTGAGAATGAGAACCCTCCGGTAAACAGAACCACCTATGCTACTGCTGAGGTGAACAACAGTGATGAAAAGGTGACAATGGAAGGAATGCCGCCTGCACCTCCAGCAACTCCCTCTTCTGGTGCTGCCCGGCTTTCTTCTTCTTCGGAGCCGCAAAGGTCGGGATGTATGAACGGTTTCATTATTCTGCTGAAAATCATCTTTTTCTCTTTCGTAGGGTTGATTGCACTTGTGCTGGTAGGTCTGTTTCTCGGATTTATGTTTGCCGGAGCACAGTTTCTTCCCTTGAAGTCATTGTTCATTGATCCGGGTTACGAGTCCAATCTGCTCATAGCCTCTCTGGTGCTGATCATTCTTGTACCTGTTGTATCGATCGTCATATGGATTGTGCGCCGTGCGATGAAAGCCAAATCGCGACCGGTGATTGGTACCATTTCTACTATCCTATGGTTTACCGGACTCGTGCTGGCAGGTATTCTGACCTCCAATATTGCGCAAAAATTCAGAGAGGAAAGTTCAAAGGAGGCAATCATAGCCGTTGCACCTGTCAACACACAAAAAATGTATGTGGATATGATACCCTACAATGATGATTATTCAGATTTCAAGATAGGTTTTGGACACGATTCCGATATCGATGAACTGCCCTTCACGACGGTGAATAAAGATTCACTGCTGTTCAGAAGCATCAATCTGCATATCCGCAAAAGCAGCGATTCACTTTTTCATGTACGAACCATTGCTGCCACTCACGGGAAAGATCTTCGCCTGGCAAAAAATGATCTGGAGGAGTTCAGCTACCACATCGTTCAGGACGATTCTCTCTTGTATCTCCCCGAGTTCCTCGCCGTGCCGGTGAGCCAGGGCTTCCGGAATCAGAGCATCACCGTAGAGATTGCTGTGCCGGCGGGTAAATCAATTGAGGTGAGTGATGTCCTCAGCGAGTACAAGAACAATGAACCGCCGACAGTAGTACGGAAACGAATAAGGAAATATACAAGCTCCTTTGTTCCTGTCGATCTGGGTACGACGCAGGAAGAAGCTGAAGGATTCAAAAAGGTCTGAACAGTGTAAAAACCAAACACTATATAACTTTCATTGTGATTCAGGAGGGCTGTCTGTGAAGGATAGCTCTCTTTTTTTTAATAAAATTCAAAATAAATTGGTGTCTGTATAAAAAAACATGTATCTTTGCATCCGCAATTCAGAAAGAACGCCATGAGGTATCTACTCTGAACTGATTACAGGCAGCGGCCTGATCCCTTAAAAATATTATTGAAATGCCCGGATGGCGAAATTGGTAGACGCGTTAGTTTCAGGGACTAGTGTTGGTTACAACGTGCAGGTTCGAGTCCTGTTCCGGGCACTTTTTTTTGCGCAGGTGGTGAAATTGGTATACACGCTACTTTGAGGGGGTAGTGCCGGTTACGGCGTGTGAGTTCGAGTCTCATTCTGCGCACTTTTATAATAAATGACGTGGCTGTCAGAGCTTTAATCGCCTGAAGATGATTTATCGGTAAATATAACGGTATTCAGTTTCAGGCGTATTTTATTTTCAGGCCACTGTTATGCACATACTCAGTAAGACCCCGGGCACTAAAAGGGAACAATATTGTCAAGAGCTGTGGTTTTATACATATTTCCGGAAAATAACCAATCACTAAAACCGATCTATTTTATTCTTAAAAATAATCACACGTTTTTTGCGGAAAACCTATATCTTTGGGCGATACAAAAAGGAGAAGGCGATATATGAAGCAGATCATCTCAAAAATTTATGACAGTATTTTATCGGAGGAGGCAAAAATAAGGCTGGAGCGTACTGTATTCATTCTTGCAATGGCCGGGTTCCTCATACATCTGGTCGTCATCGCACTGATTCATATCGGTTGGATTGATGCAGGTAGTTCAATAAAAGGATTGCAGAACCCTGTTGATGCGATCTACACCCCTTTCTCCATTCTTCTTTTTTATGAAGTTTATTGTCTTATTTATTACCTGCCTAAGTCGATCACCATCTACATAGGGAAACAGTTCGAGATCATCACCCTTATTACCATCCGCGAGATTTTTGCTGAGTTGTCCAGCCTGACACTCTCTTCCGATCTGCAGCAGATGTACAGTGATCTACAGTTCATCTACAGCATGGTGACCATTCTGGTGCTTTTCTTCCTGATCTACCTCTTCTACAGGCTGAATCAGAAAGCTATCCGCATCAATAACAACACACATGGTCAGATGTCGCGGATGCCGGAGAAAAAGAAAAAATATGCGTATGCAAAAAAAATTCTCACGCTGATTGTTGGTCTTATATTCATTGTTCTTGCCATTATTAATCTCTCAGAATGGCTCATGAGCAATCATTCCCTTTTTGACTTCCTGCAGAACACAAAACCGGCCACAAAAGAGTTTTTCTCCTCCTTCTTCATGGTGCTTATCCTTAATGATGTACTGGTGTTGCTGTTTTCTTTTGCCATCACCGAGAGCTTCCCAAAGGTGATACGCAATTCGGGTTTCGTTATTTCCACCACATTGATCAAGCTCTCTTTCAGTGTCTCCGGTCTTGCCAGCCACCTGCTGGTGATTATGTCCGTGCTGTTCGGCACATTCATTCTTATTCTCTACAAGCGCTATAAAACGATAGAGGTGCCCACAGAATGAAGGCGGAGGGATCCTTTTAACGTGAACTGCTGCCTTCCACGGTGATCTCTTCTGTCAGACGAATCAGCATGCCATTGTCACTAACGCCTTCACCTATCACCCGGTAGGTGGTAGGTGTATCGGCAGTGTAGAAGTTGATCACGGCCTCACCCTGCTCAGAAAACTGCACATTGGGTTTCCAGAAGATGGTAGTGCGCAGGTCAGGCAATGAAGAATCCGTTTGTTCGGGTGTTTCGTACACTGGTGCATAGAAATGGGCTGCCTGCTGATAACCGAGGGGAATCATCTCATCAATATTGGGGGGTCTGCGTGTGGGTCCTTTATATCCGCCTGATATCAGGTTGATCACAACTGCTCCGCTTGTATTAGGGTAATAACCCGGCATGGAGATATTGTCTTTCAATACAAAGATACTCTCAATAGAAGAGACATCAATATCGTCAAGCTGCCCGTAAAAATCCTCAAACTTCATGTCATCGATCACAAAAAGTACAGGCATTTCAGACCGGGTTGTGGTCACCTTATCACCTTTGACGATAATTCCCGGTTGTCGGTATAGCAAGGACCGCAGACTGGATACGGCCATCCTCTCAATATCTTCGGCTGTTTGAACTCCTGAGGCGCTGATAGGTGAATAAAACGACGATTCCTTATATTTCTCCTTCCTTTGAGCGGTGACCGTAAATTCATCCAATAAAATGGTGCGGATACCATTCTTCTGTGTGTAGTCCTCATTGGCGATCATGATATATGGATCCTGATAGGCATTGAGCCGCTTGATCGCTTCCGACCTCAACGGTATTGCAGACTCCTGAAGGGGTGGAAATGATTCCTGATCTATATTGATCACATTGAATGATCCTCCTTTTTTACTTCTTGACTGTACCAGGATGGTCGTTCCCTCCGGATATTCCACATTGAACAGGAATCGGCCTTGGTCATCTGCCTGTGTGGTCTCAGTGCTGACCAGGCTGTCGAGTTTGGCCATCAGACTTATCTGTCCCTCTTTCAATGATCTGAACAGACCATCGGCTTTTCCCGTTACCTGCTGCGTCAGCTCGGGCGCAAATGTATCGGGAACTGTGATATCGCCCTTCAGTACAGCTGGTATATCATATCTTCTCCATCCTTGTGTCAGCATCAGCGCATCGAGGGCATGCTTTTTTATATTCCCTTCTTCAAAATAGGATGCCGGTGATTCAATATGTCCTTTCAGTTCAGATGCCAGCAGCAACGTGCTGATGATGTTGATGGTGCTGTCAGGAGCCACTGCCTCTTTGTCGGTGACCGACACAGCAATGTTCCCCACGGCGGGAGTGTGATCAGGGTTGGTCAGCTTTAATGTGATTGAAACAAGTTCTCTCCGCTGGTAGAGAGATTTGGGTATATCTGCCTTGAGGAGGGCTGACTCATCTTCATTCAGGTTAAAAAGAAGCCGCTCACTGAGCACCTCCTGCTTTGTATTCAGCAATAAGATATTCAATATACCTGTCGGCAGATCCTTATTGGCAATGCTGTACATCTCTTTTGCCGGATTCCATCGTTCATGAAACAGTACCAGTCCTTTGTGGTGAATAAGTAGTGAAAGAGTGTCCACAGCCGATTCTTTCCCTCTGCTTTGTGTTATCCTAAGCTGGTTTCCCGCATTGCGCGTTGTGATGACATGTGCGTTAGCCTGTGGCTCGGGTAGGCTGAAACGTTTGGAGACTCCGGATGTGTTCCTGCAGATCACATGATAGGTTTCATTCTCAGATGGTTTAAAATGAAAAAAACCCATGCCCAGATGCAGACTCTTGAAATGTATGATCTCACGGTCGGCTGAATCATATAATGTTCCTGTGATATCCCTGCCCAATCCATCTCTGTTCAGTGCTTTAAATGCTACCTGAGAAGTAACGCCGGGAATGAGATAGCCCCCCTCGGGAAAAAACTGCAGTTCATATTCGTCCGGATCGCAGGGAATGGTGTAGTATCGGTTATATTTCCGGCCATTATAAATAAGACCTAACAGCAGTGTCCTGTTCGGCTCATTATGTGATAATCGGGCATCCAGGTTGTATACGCCTTTTTTATTCGGTTTGAGTGTTTTGATTCCCCTGTGTCCGATTTTTCCGGTCACAATCTCCGGCATTATGGTGTCGCTTTTTTGCCGGTCGAGGAACTGCAATGAGACATGCACGTCGTTTTTCTCTATATTGAACGATACCAGGGGCTCCAGCTGTAGTGAAAACGGGTCGAGCACCTGTACGGACTTACGGAAGAAAAACGCCCGGTCCATGTTACGCATGAAATGTGTATAAGCACGAAGTGTATAGGCACCCTGCACAAGATCATCCTCCAGATCGAAGTATCCTGCATAGGCTCCGGTGCTGTCGGGACGGATCTTTACCCTTTTAACCAGGTCATCGAGCGGATTGATCAGCTCCACATAGATATAGCGGCTCATGAAAACTGGTCTGTGAGCGAGTGCATCCACCATATGCGCACGAAACCAGATTCGTTCGCCCGAGAGGTAACCCGATTTATCTGTCTGGAGGTAGATCTTTTCCTGTGGAAAAGTGATCAGCTGTTGTTGCAGGCGTGACTCCACTGAATCAGTAACCATCCATGATCCCTGTGCACTGATCAGATGCCCGAGCATAAATAAAATTAAAAAAAGGCCTGTTTTTTGCATATTCACTCAGGTCAAAAGGTTGTGTTTTATTTTCAAAGTTAACATTTTCTTTGGAGATTTTTTATAATGTGACTGACTTTCATTCATGAGGAATAAAAGTGAATAGATTTTTCACTCATCATTCGCTTGATCCAATAAGTATATAATCAATGGATTGATATATCTGTGCAATGCTGTTCGTCTGCAAAGCAAGACTCTTTACAAGTATAGTGATAGAATCGTTTTTTCTTTCCTCTCAACTTTATTCACTTGAAATTGTTTAAATATTTTAAAGACTTCCATCCGGCTAAAATATTATTTAATTGTTTTCTTATGTCTTATCCTCAATCCGATATATCCCTCTCACACGAGCATGCCAACAACAATATCAGACCTATTGCAGAATTGATGAACGATTTGAAAGTCAAAATGGATTTGGTCTTTCATGATCGGGCCAATATTGACCAGATGGAGACGGTGCGGGGCTTGCCTCCTTTTGTTCTTCAGGAAATAATGTCCATCAATCCACTCTCTGTTTGTATCAAAAAAGAGTATGGTGGTCGTGGCGCATTGACGCATGAGATTCTTCAGTTGCTGTCGACAGCCTCCTATGAGTCGCTGGCGCTATGCCTGACTTTTGGTATTAACGCAGCACTGTTTTTGCAGCCTTTCGCCAAGTATGGACAGGAGGCGGTGAAAGCCCCTGTTTTCAAAAGGTTCTTAGAAGAGCAGACCATGGGTGGGCTCATGATCACCGAACCCAATTTCGGCAGTGATGCATTGAACATGCAGACTTCGTACAGGAAGAAAGAGGGTACGTATCATCTGAAAGGAATGAAACATTGGGCGGGATTAACCGGCTGGGCCGATTACTGGTTAATGACAGCACGGCGACAAAGCAACAGTCATGATCTGGAGCGTGACATTGATTTTTTCCTGGTGGATATCAATGCACCGGGACAGGGAATCGTCGTTGAGGAGATATTTGCGAACCTGGGCTTATATTCCATCCCTTACGGTAAAAACCGTATCGATTTGGAAGTACCTGCCACGCACAAATTGCTGCCCCGTACCAGCGGCATCAAGATGATGCTTGACTTGCTGCATGGCAGCAGACTGCAGTTCCCGGGAATGGGAATGGGATTCATTCAACGAATGCTTGATGAGGCCATGACACATTGCAGGCAGCGCTTTGTCGGTGGCCGTAGTCTGTTAAGCTACGACCAGGTGCAGCACCGGTTATCAAAACTGCAGGCATCCTATACTGTTTGTACGGCCATGTGTGTCAACAGCAGCAATAAGGTGAGCATTGAAAAGGATATGGCACCGCATGGGCTGGAAGCCAACGCAGTGAAAAGTGTGATTACTGACCTGATGCAGGAGGCAGCACAGTCGGCCATGCAGCTGATAGGCGCCAAATCCTACAAGCTGAATCACATTGTGGGTCGTGCAACCATGGACAGTCGTCCTTTTCAGATCTTCGAAGGATCGAATGATATCCTGTATGCTCAAATCACCGAAGGGCTGATGAAACTGATGAAACGAGCCAAAGAGAAGAATATTTTTCAGTTTCTGAAAGGGTATGATTTGACCGATAAAGCAGCAGATTATATGAAAGAGCTGATGAATTTCAATCTGGATATGGAGATTCCACAACGTAAAACAGTGGGTATGGGAAAAGTGATCGGGCGCATCATCTCCTTGAATCAGGTGCTTGATCTGGCACATAAAGGTTACCGAGAAGATTTGATTGAAGGAGCTATAACCATGCTGCAGCAAGATATTTCAAAACTGATGGCAGGCTTTACCTTCGATGACAAAAGCGCTGTTATTGAAGATTATCAGGAGAAGAGTGACTGGGTTCAGTTTGTCTGAACATCTCTCTGATATTAAAATAGAGTCCCTTTATATGGTGGCTGTTCTCTTCAACCTCCAGATAGTCACAATCACCTATTAGCGACTGTGATTTAAATTTCAGATGACACAGGTTCAATATGATCTGCTCATGACCGGGAGAAATTACATGAAACCCTGTCTCACAAATGACGCCATTACCTGAAGAGAATATTGCTCCAATTATTCCATAGAACCGGGCTGCTTCTTTTCTGACCATATCCTTGTCTCCCTTCTGTTGATAGATATTGATCAGCAATAGCATCTTTCTTATATCGAATGGAAATTCATCAATTGACGCAGTCAATGATTCAATGATTTGGTTAAAATCACTTTCTGCATTTTTTTCACTTTGCAGGAGATTATGCAGATTATTATCATGTTTTGATTTCCGGTAAGGTTCATAATCAGCATGATAGATGTATCCATAATATAAATGTCTGTAATCCTGCAGCGTTAATGTAGAATCGTATGATTCAAATCTTGAAATTAATCCGGGATAAAAATAAGCAGAGGTGCTATCGGTTATTTCTGCTTTGATGGATGCATAATCGGGCCGTTCAAACTTCACCTCCTGTGCGTTTACCATGCTGAACGTCAACATAAGTGACAGCAGCATCAGGAGTGATCTCAGCGTCTGTTTTGTGTGTTTGGTTTTCATTGTCTGGTAAGATTTTAAGTTGGATAAACTGGCAGGAGTTACTCAATGAGCTTCGATTTTTCAGTAATAAAGAGTATCAGAAACCATTGCCTATCGATTGAGTTATCTTGCAAGTTCAGCCAATCAGTTGAATATTTATTGATGCACGAACTGGCAGTGTAACCAAATGGTTATTGCCTTAGTATTATCATTTGTCTGAGCAGAAGCTGCAGATTATGTTGTGTCTATAGCAGGCAGATTCAATTAATCAATGCAAGATAATAAATTAATTCCAGGAATTGTGCTTTTGCAACAACTATTTTGATAATTTAACCTGTTTGTCCGCTTTTAGCCTGTATGTTATCCAGGTTTGTTGAAAAGAAATAACCGAACATATTGAATAACAAGGTGTAATATAAAAATTATTAACAATGATCAGGAATAAATTGTTTGATTCAGATAGCAACTTGTTATTATTGTTGATTGTTAATGGCGCTTCTTTATCTTAGTGGGGAGGTCCATCCGTTGGATATTACAATTTTGAAAGATCAATTTTTTTAATTGTTTTCCCTGATTCAACAGTAAAACTTTTCCTTTTTAATGAATTGTTATCTTTAATCACTACTTTCATCCATTTCTTATCTATACGCTCAATCTCAATGTTAAAAGAGGTTTTGAAGGCACGGATATTTTTCAGGGCCATTCTGTTCCATTGTGATGGCAGCTGCGGTGTGAGAGAAAAACTACTAAGTCCGATGGGACGAATGCCGAACATTCCTTCCGTGATTATCCGGCAGTAGAGCCCGCTTTCGGCCGAGAGGTGGCGTTGACTGCCCTCGGGCCATGCTTCTATGGGATAGGGGACATGCTCTCCCAGTAACCGCTGTTGGGAGTAGTGTCTCAGGTATGTAGTAGCCGCGTCGGGTTCACCTGCCTGATAGATACCTCGTAAGGCATATAGCGTAGAACGGTCCCAATAGGTTGTACTTCCCTCTTGTGTCAGTAAACCATCTTCACTCCACAATTTTGGACTAAGCAACGCGTCGATCGTACCCTTTGCTCTCTCTGTAATGCCTACTGTTAAAGGGATACATATCCACGAACGGAGTAAATCGTTCCCTTCATAATACCGGTAAGTATGGTATCCGCTTATTGTTGCACCGAAAAATTTCTCTATCGCTTTTCTGAGTGCCAGAGCCTCCTGTTGATAGGTGGTTGTTTGGCGTTTACTCTTCATTAACTCCTCTCCCAGGAAAATGGTTGAATGAATTGAAGGCAGACTCGTTGCCTTTATCATACCCCAGAAATGGAAAGAAAGGATTGATATATTCAGCCTGATCATTGGCCCAGATTGCCGCATAATAGGATTCTCCTCCCGGACCGTGCATCAGGCCGCCTTTCGTACGAAAGATGCTTTCAGAACCTCTTATTTTTGCAAAACGAAATTCCCTGTTGATGGTCTCATCGGGTGTATCCAGTATCAGGGAACAATCAATATGTTCACTGATGTAATCCAGACGCCTGGTTAATTCTTTTTCAACATCCACGTGCAGCAGCTCCTCATTTTTCCTATGTGCCTGAAATTGCAGATAAAACGTTGCATCGGAATGGGGCGCTAGTTTGAATGTTCCGCTCCCCATCAGGCTGCAGTTGATTACGTAGCTTCCATCCTTCCCTTTTTCAGGTAGCGATTGTATCGTTTGTGAAAAGTTGGGGATATAAACAGTCACTTCCTGATTACTGATGTTTTTCAATCTGTATTTTTCACAGACAAGAGGGTTCACCATCGAGGGGAAGAATGTCCTCTCCATCTCTATTGTTTGTTTTGGATCTGTTTTTACAGCCCCTCCGATATTTGGATGTGAAACTGAAAAGGAACTGATCACCCGGACCATCCCGTTCATGATAACTTTTTCCACCCGTTCATTTTGAAGAGCGAGACCATTCACACTCAACAATGATGGAACATCTGTTGCAAGCCGATGCATAAAACTGGCATGTGTGTTGTTCGGAATGGTACGAAGCATAGGAAAAACAAGGGAACGCTCAGTGTACAAGCCTCTGTTTTCATCGACACCCCAGCGAAGCACATAAGAAACTTGCTCTCCACTCATTTCGATATGATCGTAATGAGGTATATCATCTTTGATTATCTATTCTATACCCCCGTCATCAGCCAGGGTCCATCGGTTTTGAGCGAACAGGCCCGTTGATAATACTATTGAAAAGAGAAATAAAATAAAAGATTTATCATATCTCATATCGTTCATTTTTACAGCCAATTTAAAGAATGTTCTATGCAGCATCGAGTTGACTTAGACTGATTCTGCATGTCAGACACCTTTGCAAAAGCTCTCCGGAGGAGAGGGATGGTGTAGGATAAGAACCATCAGTGATTTCTGAAATTCCATTTGGAATTATCACTATTCATGTCGAATTTCGCCAGGGTGGGAGTACTGTCACCGGAAGAGACCAGTGCTAACTTCTC
>JAAYGM010000106.1 GCA_012727735.1 Bacteroidales bacterium
ACGACACACGACGAGAGTATGTGATCACCAACCCCCGCACCCCCTGGCCCTGGATCAACTACCTGGGGACTGAGGATTTCTTCAGCCTGATATCGAACACAGCAGGGGGTTATTCCTTTTACAAGGATGCCAAATTCCGCCGCCTCACGCGCTATCGCTACAACAATGTGCCGATGGACAGCGGAGGGCGTTACTTCTACATCCGGGAGGGGGAGACCATCTGGAGCCCAGGATGGAAGCCCTGTAAGACCCAATTGGAGAGCTATGAGTGCCGCCACGGTATGGGCTATACCCGGATTACCGGGGTGAAAAACGACCTGGAGGCGGAACTGCTTTTCTTTGTGCCCCTGCAGACCAGGGGGGAGGTGCAGAAAGTGACGCTGCGCAACAAAAGTAATGAAACAAAAAAGCTACAGCTCTTCTCTTTCGCGGAGTGGTGTCTCTGGAACGCGGCGACTGATATGGAGAACTTCCAGCGCAACTTCTCCACCGGTGAGGTGGAGGTGGAGGGGTCGGTAATCTATCACAAGACGGAATACCGTGAGCGTCGCAACCACTACGCCTACTACTCGGTCAACCAGCCAATTAATGGTTTCGATACCGACCGTGAATCCTTCTTCGGCCTCTACAACGGCTTCGATGAACCGCAAACGGTGCTGGAGGGAAAACCCCGCAACACGGTGGCACACGGCTGGTCGCCCATCGCCTCCCATTACCTGGAGATAACACTGGAGCCGGAAGAGAGCCGTGAGCTGATCTTCCTGCTGGGTTATGTGGAGAACGAGCCGGATGAGAAATGGGAGAACAAGGGCATCATCAACAAGAGCAAGGCAAAGGCTACAATTGCCCGTTTCGACAACGTGGAGAAGGTAGACAGCGCTTTTGACGGGCTTCGTGCTTACTGGGATCAGCTGCTGGGCAGCTTCAGTGTAAAGACAGAGGAGGAGAGGCTGGACCGGATGGTGAACATCTGGAACCAGTACCAGTGCATGATCACCTTCTGCTTCTCCCGCTCCGCATCTTACTTCGAGAGCGGTATCGGACGCGGCATGGGCTTCCGCGACTCCAACCAGGACCTGCTCGGCTTCGTACACCAGATACCGGAACGGGCCCGCGAGCGGATCATCGACATCGCCTCCACACAGTTCCCCGACGGCTCCTGCTATCACCAGTACCAGCCTCTCACCAGGAAAGGAAACAATGAGATTGGGGGCGGCTTCAACGACGACCCGCTATGGCTTATCCTCGGAACGACCGCCTACATCAGGGAAACAGGTGATTTCGGAATCCTGGATGCGGCGGTGCCGTTTGACAACGAGGAGGGCTCCGAAGTGCCGCTCTTCGACCACCTGACCGTCTCATTCGATCATGTGATTCACAACCTGGGACCGCATGGGCTGCCCCTGATCGGGCGTGCCGACTGGAACGACTGCCTCAATCTCAACTGCTTCTCCGACGACCCCAACGAGAGCTTCCAGACCACTGAGAACAGGAGCGAGGGATCACAAGCGGAGAGCCTGATGATCGCCGGCCTCTTCGTGATCTGCGGTCGCGACTATGCAGAGCTTTGCACCAGGATCGGCAAACAGGAGGAGGCTCAGCGGGTACTCACCCATGTGGAACGTATGGAGGAAGCGATCAGGCAACATGGCTGGGACGGAGAGTGGTTCCTGCGTGCCTATGACTATTTCGGCAACAAAATAGGCTCGAAAGAGAACGAAGAGGGGCAGCTCTTTATCGAATCCAACGGATGGTGCTGCATGGCCGGCATCGGGCAAGAGGAGGGTATGACAGAGAAAGCGCTCGACGCGGTCAAGGAACGACTCGACTGCGAGCATGGCATCGTACTCAACAACCCGCCCTACACGAAGTACTACATCGACTACGGAGAGATCTCCAGCTATCCCCCCGGATACAAGGAGAACGCCGGTATCTTCTGCCACAACAACCCCTGGATCATCATCGGCGAGACGGTGCTGGGAAGGGGTGACCGTGCCTGGGACTATTTCCGTAAGATCTGTCCCTCCTATAGTGAGGCCATCAGCGACCTGCACAAGGTGGAACCCTACGTCTACGCACAGATGATTGCCGGAAAAGATGCCTTCCGGCCGGGAGAGGCCAAGAACTCCTGGCTCACCGGTACAGCAGCCTGGAACTTTTACACCATCTCACAGTATATCCTCGGAATACGGACCGCCTACGACGGCCTTATCATCGACCCCTGTATCCCTCCGGATTGGGAACACTATCGCGTGACACGCAGGTTTAGAGGGGCGACCTACCATATCACGGTGAAGAACCCGGAGAAGCGGATGAAAGGGGTGAAGGCAATCACTCTGAACGGTGAGCCGCTTGCAGGCAACCTGATTCCAATCATGTCTGCCGGAAGCGTCTCAGAAGTGATGGTGACCCTCTAAGCAGTGATGGAATGATGAATGTAACAGATTTAAAAAAAGAGCTGTACCACGAGCTGACCGGTAATATCCTCCCCTTCTGGATGAACAGGATGAGGGACGACGGGCGGGGTGGCTACTACGGCCGGATGACCGGTGAGAACCGGCTGATGCCTGATGCACCGAAGGGGGGCATTCTCCACGCCCGCATCCTGTGGACCTACTCGTCCGCTGCATTAAAACTGCAGTCGGAGGAGTATCTCACCGAAGCGCGGCGGGCAAAAGCGTATATCTTTTCACACTTTTTTGATGAGCTGTATGGCGGCACCTACTGGATGCTAAATGCCGATGGATCCCCTGCCGATGATAAAAAGCAGATCTACAGTCAGGCTTTTTTTATCTATGCACTGACGGAATATTACCGGGCAAGTGGCGATGAGGAGGCTCTGGACAGGGCGAAAGAGCTGTTCCGGCTGATTGAACAGCATAGCTTCGACAGCCTGAAGAACGGTTATATGGAGGCTTTCAGCCGCGACTGGGTGCTGCTGGAAGATCTGCGGCTGAGCGAGAAGGATGCCAACGAGAAGAAGACGATGAATACCCATCTTCACATCCTGGAGGCATACAGCAACCTCTACCGTGTCTGGAAGGATGACACGCTGGCGCGTCAGCTGATGAACCTGATAGACCTCTTCCTTGAGAAAATCATCGACCCGGTGAGTGGGCACCTCAACCTCTTCTTTGACGAAGAGTGGCGCTGCAAATCGACCCTCCACTCCTTCGGCCACGATATTGAGGCCTCCTGGCTGCTGGTAGAAGCAGCCCTGGTGCTTGGCGATGAGGCGATGCGTCGTAAGTTGCGGCCTGTCACGCTCAGGATTACCGATGCGGCAACGGAGGGACTGAACGACCGGGGCGCGCTGATCAACGAAAGGGATTGGGCCAGTGGACATCGTGATGAACGGTGTGACTGGTGGCCACAGGCGGAGGCGGTGATCGGTTTCTTCAATGCCTGGCAGCTCACCGGAAAGGATGATTGGCTCACCAAAGCCGGTAACAGCTGGCAATTTATCAAACAGCATCTGATTGACAGGGATCAGGGTGAGTGGTACTGGTCGGTCTCGCCTGAAGGCGAGAAGGACCGGGTGAATGACAAGGCAGGATTCTGGAAGTGTCCCTACCACAACGGGCGGATGTGCCTGGAGCTGATTGAACGGATCAGATAGGATTAATGATTAAAAATAAAGAGATATGAAGAGAAACAGTGTGATATTTGCAATGCTGCTATTGCTTTCGGCAGCAATCTCCTGCGGCAGCGGGCAGGACAACAAGAGTGAGACAGCAACCGACAGTACGGTCGTGGCACAGCACGGACAGCTGCAGGTGATCGGCACGCAGCTCAGCAACGAGCAGGGGGAGCCGCTGGTGCTGCGTGGTGCCAGCCTGGGATGGCACAACCTATGGCCCCGCTTCTACAACGAGGGTGCGGTGAAGTGGCTGGTGGAGGACTGGCAATGTACGGTGGTGCGCGCCGCCATGGGGCTGGAGATAGAGGACAACTACCGGGAGAACCCTGAGTTTGCCATGCAGTGTATCACACCTGTGATTGAAACAGCCATCGACAATGGTATCTATGTGATCATCGACTTCCATGCACACAATAAATACCTTGAAGAGGCGAAGGAGTTCTTTGCAGAGATGGCCACTAAGTATGGTGACTACCCCCACGTGATCTACGAGATATGGAACGAACCCGACTACTTTGAATGGGATGAGGTGAAAGCCTACTCGGAGGAGGTGATCGGAGTGATCCGCGCCATCGACCCGGACAATATCATCCTGGTGGGCAGTCCCCACTGGGACCAGGACCTCCACCTGGTGGCTGAAGATCCCATCCTCGACGTGACCAATATCATGTACACCATGCACTTCTATGCAGCCACGCACGAGGCCTGGCTGCGCGACCGCACCGACGACGCCATCGCCAGTGGGATCCCCATCTTCGTATCGGAGTGCGGTGGCTCGGAAGCCAACGGCGACGGACGCCTCGGCACAGAAGAGTGGGAGATGTGGGTGGAATGGATGGAGAGCCGCAAGATCAGCTGGGTCGCCTGGTCGGTATCCGACAAGAACGAGACCTGCTCCATGCTGCTGCCCCGCGCCGAAGCGGAGGGTAACTGGACGGAGGAGTTGCTAAAACCCTGGGGGAAGCTGACACGCAACTCAATCCGGTATGCCAATCAAAAGTAAACTAAAAAGAGAGCTGAACGCAAGTTCAGCTCTCTTTTTGTTACACCACCCCTGGTTGGCGGCAGCAATTCAGTGTGCTAGAGACCAAAAAGCCCCGGCAGCCACAGGCTGATTTGCGGGAAATAGGTAACCAGCATAAGCACCGCAAACATGGACAGAAACATGGGCAGCAAGGGCTTTAATACCTTGTCAATACTGAGACCAGCCACACTGCACCCGATAAATAAGACAGAACCCACCGGAGGGGTACAAAGTCCGACGCTCAGGTTCAGCACCATAATGATTCCGAAATGAATCGGATCAACTCCCATGGCAGTTACAATAGGCAGGAAAATAGGAGCAAAGATCAATACGGCGGGAGTCATGTCCATAAAAGTGCCTACAAATAACAGCAACAGATTAATGATCAGTAGAATGACAATCGGGTTATCCGACATCGAGAGTAGTCCGGCGCTGATGTCTTGTGGAATGTTCTCATAAGCCATGATCCAGGAAAGTCCCAGACTGGCTGCGATAAGCAGCATCACAATGCCGGTCGTTTTCACGGAACGAAGAATGATGGTAGGTAAATCACCGAATGTGATCTGCCGGTAAATAAAAGCAAGGACAAGGGAGTAAAGCACAGCAATGGCGGATGCCTCTGTCGCTGTGAAATATCCTGCGACAATACCGCCAATAACAATCACGAGCATCATCAAGCTGGGAATAGCGTCCAGTAACTTTTTCGTTCCATGAAGCGCCTTCTCCCTGTTGTTCTTTGTTTTGATAAACCCCCAGACTGCAACAGATGCCATAATCAGATAAAGCAAAATATGGTTGAGCAGAGGTGAAAGATTGGTTCTGGAAAAGGATACAGCCTGAAAAAGCAACCATAACCCGATAGCAATGAGCGACACCACACCAAGCAACCTGACAGCTCCCCTGAGCCCTTTCTTCTTGTAGACAAGCATCGTAATCGCCGTGATGATGATCCCCAGGCCGGTAAGTAAGCCCGGCAGATAGCCGGCAAGAAAAAGAGCTGTGATTGAAACCCCGCCACTGGCCAGGGAATAGACAATTAGAATATTACTGGGAGGAATAGATAAGCCGGTTGTGGCAGAAGTGATGTTCACTGCAGCACTGAAATTTTCTGGATAACCCTCTTTTTTCATTTCAGGCTGCATAATACTTCCAATAGCTGAAGCAGATGCCCCGGCAGAACCTGAGATAGCACCGAACAACATGTTGGCCACAACATTCACTATGGCCACTCCTCCGGGAATCCCTCCAACCAGGACACGGGCAAAATCAATCAGTCGGATGGCTATCCCCCCACTGTTCATGATGTTTCCCGCAAGAATGAAGAAGGGTATTGCCAGCAAAGCAAAACTATTAAGTCCTGTCGCCATGCGTTGCGAGAAGGTAGCCACAGCAGGGATGAAATCAATGCTCACCAGCATGGTTAAAATACCGGAAATACCGAGACTGAAAGCAACCGGAACGCCGATAAACAGGAGGAGAAGAAAGCTGAATACCAGCACTATAATTTCTAAATATTCCATAGTACTTATTTTTGTCGGTTTGCTTTTACCATTTTCACCATGTTATCTATATTGAAGTAGGCGATTAAAAACCCACTGATGGGCAGTACCAGGTAAACATACCCCAGCGGTAATCCCAGCGCTGCGGAAGTTACAGATAGGTAAAAGCGGGTATAGGTCAGCCAGCTCCCTCCAATGATCAAAACCGTTACGGCAAAAATGATGATGATGACCATGATGATTATCTCCAGTTTAAATTTCTGTTTCGGGGAGCTACGCTGAATAAGCAGATCGATGGCGAGATGTTCTCTTCTGCCGGCTACGTAAGCAGCCCCGAGCAGTCCCACCCACATCAGCAGAAAACCTGCCAGTTCGTCGGTAAAACTGCTTGGTGCGTTCATCACATAGCGGCTGGTCACCTGCCACAAAACATCTATTACCAGGACACTCATCAGCAATACAAGTGCCCACTCCAATGTTTTATCAATTGTTTCTCTTAAGGTCATGATGATTGATTTTATTCAATGTCCTGGATTCGTTTAATATAGGAATAGATGACTTCATTTTCTTTATAACTCTCCAGCAATGGTTGCACCTTGTCGATAAACGGCTGTTTATCAGGATAGATTATCTCCACACCGGCAGCCTCAACGACTTTAAGTGATTCAATCTCCGATTCAGCCCAGAGTTTACGTTGCAACACAACTGATTCATCTGCTGCCTGCTGAAGCCATCCTCTCTCCTCTTCACTCAGTTTGTCCCAGATAACCTGACTCACCACCAGCACATCGGGAATGGTGGTATGCTCATCGAGTGAATAGTAGTCTGTAACCTCATAATGTCGTGATGTGTTAAGGCTGGGCGGATTATTCTCAGCACCATCCACCACGCCGCTCTGCAATGCTGTGTATAATTCGCCCCATGAAATGGGTGTTGCCGAACCTCCCAGTGTCCGCATCATCTGCACTGCCGTAATACTATTCATGACACGGATTTTCATGCCGGACAGGTCATCGGGATGCCGGATAGGTCTCGATTTGGTATAGAAACTGCGTGAACCGGCATCATAATAACACAATCCGCGAATCCATTTATCTTTGGTGCTCAACAGTAAATCATCTCCAATATCGCTATCCATCACCTTAAAAGCATGCTCTTTTGATTTGAAGATATAAGGCAAGCCAAAAACCTTGTAGTCGTCCGTGAAGCTTTCCATTACCGCAGCTGATACTTTGGTGATAGCAAGGCTTCCAAGTTGCACAAGCTCCACACACTGTTGCTCGGAGCCGAGTTGTTCGGAGGGATATATCTCGAAGGTGAGCTTTCCGCCCGACAGTTCATCACAACGCCGGGCCATAAACTCCATCGCCTCATGCACCGGGTGATCGATAGGCAGGCTGTGAGCCAGTTTCAATTCAGTTGTATCGTCCGGGGCAATACAGGAGATATTTGTAATGAGTACCAGGATGCCAACAAATTTTCCTATTGTGCGATAATCCATACTTATTGAGGTGATTATAATTTGTACTTGCTGATAATCTTCAGCGATTTTTCACTTAATTCGGTGATTTTTGACCACTCTCCGGCGTTCATTACCTCCTTGGGGAAAAGGTTCGATCCCATACCCACGGCAGTTACCCCCGCCTTAAACCAGGCGGAAAGATTCTCTTCTGTGGGTTCCACGCCACCGGTAACCATGATCCTGGACCACGGCATGGGACCTTTGATATTCTTCACGAACGAGGGGCCTCCCACATTACCACCGGGGAACACCTTCACGATCTCGGCACCCAGCTCCTGGGCCAGACCAATCTCACTGGTGGTGGCGCAGCCCGGTGAGTAGGCTATCTGCCTGCGGTTGCACACTTTAAAAATATCGGGATTGAGCAGGGGACCTACCACGAAATTAGCCCCTGTCTGGATATAGATAGCTGCCGTGGGGGCATCTACGATGGAGCCGATGCCCAGTATCATTTCGGGACATTCTTTGTCAGCCCACTTCACCAGCTCGCTGAACACCTCGTGGGCGAAATCACCTCGGTTGGTGAACTCGAAGACGCGGATACCACCTTCATAACAGGCCTTCACCACCTTCTTGGCCACCTCGCTGTCGGCGTGGTAAAATACGGGGACAATCCCCGTTTCTTCTATCGTCTGATAGACTTTAAGTCTTGAAAATTTAGCCATAATATTTTTTAGCCATTAGCTTTAAACTATTTGTTTTTAGGTTTTATGTGCTGCATTTCAAACGAATCACCTGACGACACGGCCGGAGCCGTCACCCTTCATCAGGGTCTCCACCTCTGCTGCGGTTACAAGATTAAAATCACCCTGTATGGTATGCTTCAGGCAGGAGGCGGCCACCGCAAAATCAAGCGCTTTCTGGTCGTCACCCGCGTAAGTGAGTAATCCGTAGATCAGGCCACCCATAAAGGAGTCTCCGCCGCCTACCCTGTCCACGATATGCGTGATATCATATCTTCGCGACTGATATAGTCTATCTGACCAGAGGCATCCACCCCAGGTATTGTGATTGGCATTGATGGAGCCGCGCAGGGTGATGATCACCTTCTTTGCACGTGGGAATTGCTGCGTCAGCTGCCTGCAGACCGACTCAAACTGAGCAGCGTCGACCTCTCCACCGGTATGTTCCACCTGAAACCCTTCCGGTTTAATGCCGAATACTTTCTCTGCGTCCTCTTCATTGCCGAGAATCACATCGCATCCCTCCACCAATGCCGGCATGATCTCCGACGCTTTTTTGCCGTATTTCCAGAGATTCTTCCGGTAGTTGAGGTCGCACGATACGGTAACTCCCATTTCATTGGCTGTTTGTATCGCCTCAAGACAGACCTCGGCTGCACCTTGCGAGAGGGCCGGCGTGATACCTGTCCAGTGGAACCAGGTGGCATTCTTCAGGATTTCTCTCCAGTTGAACATACCCTTTTCCACTTCGGCGATGGCGGAGTGTGCCCTGTCGTAGACCACTTTCGAGGGACGGGCCACAGCGCCTGTCTCCAGGAAGTAAATACCCACCCGCTTGCCGCCGCGCAGGATTTGCCGCGTACCCACATTGTATTTCCTCAGGTCGGAGAGGCACCATTCGGCGATATCATTTTCCGGAAGCCTGGTGACAAAATCTACAGGTATACCGTAATTGGCAAGGGAGACAGCCACATTGGCCTCACCTCCGCCAAAAGTGGCGCCCAGATTATCGGACTGGATGAACCTTTTATATCCCGGTGTGGCCAGACGCAGCATGACCTCGCCAAAAGTGACTACTTTTTGCATATTTAATCAATATTTATTGTGCATGGTTGATCTATCTTCTCTTTCTCTTCTTTGATGAATTCCACCCAGGCTTCAAAATTGTCAAACCCGGCCTTACTCCATCCTCCACCGGTATAGTAGGTATAGGCTTCTCCGGTCTGATAGCTGTTTATCCCTGCAAAATGGCCGTTCATCACTTTTATGGTGTCAAATCCATCAGGATGAATAGCCGCTGTATAGACAATACCATTGACAGCATCACCGGGTGTCTCATAGGCAATGATGCCGTTGTTGTCACCAAAGGTAGTGGCGGCACTTTCTTCCGGATTCTCTACGGGCATCACGATGCCTGTTGCCACCGTTAACGCAGGGTCGCCCACAGTCTCAAATATATTGGTCACCCTGTTGAGAAGGCTATAGGCATCGAGCGTGATAATACGTGTTTCGGTGATCACCTCTTCACCAGCCGGATAAGGATCGTATGTGAGTCTGAACGTGAAACGAAGTGGTCCCTCATCGAGGATCTCTGCCGTAACAAAATTATCACCGAGGCAGAGCATGTCGTTATGAACGGGTGCTGTCATACCCAGACCCAATGTTCTGCCCACCTTGTAGAAATCAAGTCCTTCACCGTGATCCACATGGTATGAAGCTGCTCCCGACAGGTCATCTTTGTACCACTTATCAATGATCAGTGATTCGGTACTTTTTGCCCAGAAATCTATCCCGTTGCTGATCTCACCCGTAGCCTTGAGAGCAGGACCATATACCCTGAAGGCGGTACGGTTGTTCTCCCAGGTGAAGTCATCCTTCCGCTCCGGCACCA
>JAAYGM010000107.1 GCA_012727735.1 Bacteroidales bacterium
AAGATAGCCCGTGCCCTGGGTGTGCGGTTGGGCACTTTTCTCGACGACAGTGAAGAGACCGGTCCGGTGGTCAACAGGCATAGCGACTCACACCAACCGGTGACCTTTACCAGCCATCAGACCAACACCAACGCACACATGGATTTTATTTCACTGGCTGCCAGAAAAGCGGGACGAAATATGGAGCCGTTTCTGGTCCATATCCATTCGGGTACAGGTAACGAGATCCCTTCATCGCATTAGGGTGAAGAGTTTCTCTTTGTGCTCGAAGGATCTATTGAAGTACATTACGGTACGGACAGATATATCCTGAATCAGGGAGATAGCATCTATTACGATTCTATTGTGAATCACCTGGTGACTGCCACAGATGCTACCGAAGCGAAAATCCTGGGAGTGATCTATTCCCCTGCATAAGCTTTCCTGAAAAATGAACAATTCAAACGATATCACACTCTCCGACAGAACACTGGGGGACTGGCTCGAGTATTGGGCCGACAAGACGCCCGACAAGGAGTACATCGTCTATTCCGACCGTGATCTCCGTTTCACCTGGAAAAAATTCAACGAACGGGTGGATCACATGGCAAAGGGACTGATCGCCATCGGGGTGACACGCGGTACCAACGTGGGCATCTGGGCACAGAACGTGCCGGACTGGCTCACCTTCCTCTATGCCACCGCCAAGATCGGGGCCGTGGCGGTGACAGTCAATACCAGCTACCGGTCTGAAGAGCTGCTTTACCTGCTCAACAATTCTGACATGCACACCCTCTGCATGACCGACGGCGTGCCGGGAAGCAACTATACCGACATCATCTATGAGCTGGTGCCGGAGCTGAAGACGGCGCAGCGCGGCAAACTGAAATCAAGCCGTTTTCCCGAGCTGAAGAATGTGGTCTATATCGGTCAGGAGAAATACCGGGGGATGTATAACACCGCCGAGATCCTCCTGCTGGGAAAGAATGTACATGATGATGCCTTCCGGAGATTACGTGCCCTCTCAACCGCTCACGATGTGGTAAACATGCAGTACACCTCCGGCACAACGGGCTTTCCCAAGGGGGTGATGCTCACGCACCATAATATCGCCAACAACGGTTATCTGACAGGGGTACATATGCATTTTACCGCTGAAGATAAATGCTGTGTCTGCGTACCGCTATTTCACTGTTTTGGCGTGGTCCTCGCCACCATGTGCTGCCTGACTCACGGCAGCACCCAGGTGATGGTGGAACGGTTCGACCCGCTGGTGACACTGGCTTCTGTCCACAGGGAGCGGTGCACCGTGCTGCATGGCGTGCCCACCATGTTCATCGCCCAGCTGAACCATCCCATGTTCAGTCTGTTCGATATGCACTCCCTGCGTACCGGCATCATGGCCGGGGCACTCTGTCCCGAAGAGCTGATGCGGCAGGTGAATGAGCAGATGTTTATGGACCTCACCAGCGTGTATGGGATGACGGAGACCTCGCCGGGCATGACACAGACCCGTGTGGATGATCCGTTCGATGTGCGCTGCACCACGGTGGGGCGTGAGTATGAGTTCACCGAGGTGAGAGTACTGAACCCCGAAACGGGGGAGGAGTGTCCCGTGGACGTTGCGGGTGAGATCTGCTGCAGGGGATACAACGTGATGAAGGGCTACTACAAAAACCCGGAAGCTACAACACAGGTGATTGATGCCAACGGCTTTATGCACTCGGGTGACCTGGGCGTGAAGGACGGGAACGGCAACTATCGCATCACCGGACGTATCAAGGATATCATCATCAGGGGAGGGGAGAACATCTCTCCGAAAGAGGTGGAAGACTATCTCTACCGGATGCCGGGCGTGAAGGATGTACAGGTGGTGGCGGTGGCCTCGGAACGGTATGGGGAGGATGTGGGGGCCTTCATCATTCAGAAGGAGGGTTACCTCCTCACCACGGAGGATGTGCGCGATTACTGCAAGGAACATATAGCCCGGTACAAGATCCCCC
>JAAYGM010000108.1 GCA_012727735.1 Bacteroidales bacterium
CGGCCCCGATGTGCCGGGCTGATCACCCCAGTATTGTCCCAGCTGCTGGTAGATCTGCTGGTACTCGGGACGTGCTTTGCTCATCGCCCGCTCATTCTCAGCTATTGGCACCGAGGCTCCACCCTTGATGTTGGGCACCAGCAGCGTCCAGGTCTCGCCGATGCCGTAACTCCATGCAGTGATATAATCACGCTCCAGGCCATCGTCGGTTTTGTTCTCCTCGCCGTGATGTGTCAGCTCCGATTTGCCGCGCATGGTCTCTTTCGAATATTCATACGTGTGATAGAGGCTGCTGGCATTGGCCGCCACCCCGATAAGTCCGGCAACAAGCAATACAGCAGTCGATTTGAGGAAACCGGCCACCTGTTTCTGTCTGATCGCCTCCACAAAAAAGGCAACCACGATAAAGAGCATCACGAAGAGGAAGTAATAGCTCATCTGTATATGGTTGGCCGATATCTGAAACGCGGTGAAGAGCATGAAGAGCAATCCTCCCATAAGGTATTTTCTTCGGTAGACATAGACCAGCCCCGCTATCGTAGGCGGGATATAGGCCAGGGTGATGAACTTCCAGATGTGCCCTGCTGCGATAAGGATGAAGAAGTAGGATGAAAAAGCCCATATAACAGCCCCCAGCGCGCTGATCAGCGGCGATGCCTTCAGGGAGCGCATCAGGATATAGAAACCCAGCAGCATGATAAAGAGCAGGTATACGTAGTTGGGAAGGAACAGGGAATAGGCTTTTTTCGCCAGATCCTGCGGCATGGAAGAGTCGTAGGTGGGGCTCATCTGGTATGAGGGCATGCCGCCGAACATGGAGATGTTCCACCGCGTGCGTTCACCATCGTGCCGCTCCATATAATCACGTTGCTCCTGGCCTTGTCCGATCGCCGCCAGTGAGTCGTGCTGAGCGATCACGCGACCGTCCATCACTGCAGGGGCAAAGTAGATGAATGAGACAAGAATGAACACCACAATCACGATCAGATCGGGGAGAAGCTTTTTTAAACCGGCAGATATTTTCATCGTTGATTCTTTGTAATTAACTGTTGAATGCACAAATTTACATTATATTATCCGAATTAACTATACCGCTCTTCCCTCTTTGTGGCGATGACCACAAAAAAAAATGAGAGAAATTGCTTCCTCTCATTGTCAGATATATGTTGATCGTCTCTTCAGAAACGTTTGCCGACAGTGATACCCATGCGGGGATAAGCGCCGTCATTCACAAAATCACGCCCTCCGCCGAAGTAGATCTCACCCACCCAGTTGTTGCGGGTCAGGTATTTCCATCCCAGGGCCAGGCCGAGGCCGGCACCGAAAGCTGTTTCACTCTTTGATACATAGGTGCCGTTCTCATAAAAGAGCTCGTCATCATCGATTGTGAAGAGCCCTCCGTTCGCCTCGATAAAGAAGCCGGCACCATACTTCTGCAGATTCTCGGCATCGCCGCCGAAGAACCATCGGAAATGGGGAGTGACAAGGAAATGGGTGGGGTAGATATCTTCTTCGAGGGCAACACCGAGCGATACCCCCACACTGATGTCGGTGTTTAAAATGCGCTCATAGCTGATCTCCGGAAAAGACCCGAAGATGCTGCTTCCAAGGTTCAGCTTCAACTCATCTTTGGGAAGATCCCGTGAGATCTTCCAGCCCATCACCCTATGTGTTCTCTGCGAGAAAACAGAAAGGCTCATCATTAAAACGACGAAAAGGATTGCTTGTTTCTTCATGTTATACCTTTTTTATTGAATAGAACCGTGACCATTGTCTTATACGTCGATCCGCAACAGCTGTTGGTGATCTCCGATTGTATAAGAGTCTGCGTGCATATGCTTATAAGATGCACAATCAGCTGAATAGTTGCACTGATTGTGTTAAATTTAACAAAATCACACCACCTTACTCCCGGGTAACACCTCTTTTGTGGGTTGAACCAGTGCAAGCGAACCATCGGCGTTCTCTGCAGAGAGGATCATCCCCTCCGAGAATATGCCTCTCAACTTACGTGGTTCAAGGTTGGCGATAAAGCAGACCTGCCTGCCGACCAGCTCTTGCGGGTTGGGGTAGTAGGCTGCGATCCCGGAGAGGATGGTGCGTTGCTGCAATCCGTCGTCGAGCAGAAACCGGAGCAGCTTGTCAGCCTTGTGCACCTTCTCGCATTCCAGTACTGTGCCGACACGAATATCCAGTTTCTCAAAGGTGTCGAACTGGATGTTCTCTTTCACCGGCATGGCGCGGTATTCACTCTCCTCATTCGCTTTCTTCGTGTCGAGCAGCTTCTGCACCTGTTGCTCAATCACCTCATCTTCTATCTTTTCGAACAGCAGCTCCGCTTTACCCAGTGTATGTCCCTCGGGAAGCAGGTCAAAAGATCCCAGCTGCTCCCACAACAGACCCTCTGCCTGCAGGAATGTACGCAGCTTCACGGTGGAGAAGGGGAGGAAGGGTTCAAAAACGATGGAGAGATTGGCCGTGATCTGCAGTGCGATGTTGAGGATGGTGGCCGTCCGCTCCATATCTGTCTTGGCCGTCTTCCATGGCTCTGCATCGGCAAGGTACTTGTTGCCTATGCGTGCCAGGTTCATCGCCTCCTTCTGCGCTTCACGGAAATGATAGGTCTCCAGCAGCTGTTCCACTGCCGCTTTCACCTTCTCTGCTTCGGCGATGGTGTCGCGGTCGTAGTCCGTCAGCACCCCCGCGGCGGGCACCTTGTTGTCGAAATACTTCTGTGTGAGTACCAGCGCACGGTTGACGAAGTTACCGAAAACAGCCACCAGCTCATTGTTATTGCGTGCCTGGAAATCTTTCCAGGTGAAGTCATTGTCTTTGGTCTCAGGGGCGTTGGCGGTGAGCACGTAACGCAGCACATCCTGTTTCCCGGGGAACTCCTCAAGGTACTCATGCAGCCACACCGCCCAGTTGCGGGATGTGGAGATCTTGTCTCCTTCCAGGTTCAGGAATTCGTTGGAGGGTACGTTCTCAGGCAGGATAAAAGATCCTTCCGCCTTGAGCATCGCCGGGAAGACGATGCAGTGGAAGACGATATTATCCTTGCCGATGAAATGGACCAGTTTGGTCTCTTCATCTTTCCACCATCTCTCCCAGTCGTCAGGAAGCAGCTCCTTGGTGTTGGAGATGTATCCTATGGGAGCATCGAACCAGACGTAAAGGACTTTTCCTTCAGCCCCCTCCACCGGTACAGGTACACCCCAGTCCAGGTCGCGGCTCACGGCGCGTGGCTGCAGACCCAGGTCGAGCCACGACTTGCACTGGCCGTAGACGTTGCTCTTCCACTCTTTATGCTCTTCCAGGATCCACTGACGGAGCCATGCCTCATGCTTGTCGAGAGGAAGGTACCAGTGTTTCGTTTTTCGCATTACCGGCACGGCACCGCTGAGTGCCGATTTAGGGTTGATCAGATCGGTGGGGCTGAGTGAGGTGCCGCACTGCTCGCACTGATCACCGTACGCTTTCTCGTTCCCGCAATGGGGGCAGCCGCCTGTGATATAGCGGTCGGCAAGGTATTGTCCCGCCTCCTCATCGTAATACTGCTCACTCTCCTGCTCGGTGAAGGCACCCTTGTCGTATAGCGTTCGGAAAAAGCCGGATGCCGTCTCCCTGTGTATATCCGACGTGGTACGTGAATAGATATCGAAGGTGATACCAAACTCTTCGAATGATCTTTTAATTACTCCGTGGTATCTGTCCACGATGTCCTGTGGTGTCACACCCTCCTTGCGGGCTTTGATGGTGATGGGGATCCCATGTTCATCGGAGCCGCCGATAAAGAGAACCTCCTCATTTTTCAGCCGCAGATAGCGGGCGTAGATATCGGCAGGTACATATACTCCCGCCAGGTGTCCGATGTGGACCGGGCCGTTGGCATAAGGCAAGGCCGATGTGATCAGTGTACGTTTAAATTCTTTTGACATAAATCTTTCAGAAATAGGATACAAAGATAAGAAAAAACGCTCTTTTTAACGTATGATTCGCAGAAATATCATCAAACGAAAAACAACCTCTCTTTTTAACTTGTTATAGGCAGATACAAAAGAATAAAGGATGAACTTCAACTTACAGGGAAAGACCGCGATTATCGGCGGAAGCAGCAAGGGGCTGGGCAAAGCCTGTGCCGTGGCGCTGGCACTGGAAGGTGTGAATATTGTGTTATGTGCCAGAAACGTGGAGGCACTGCGCGACACACAGCTGGAGATTGAGTCGCTGGGTGTGCAGACGCTTGCACTCGCAGTGGATATGACCAGTGGTGATGATAATGCACGTATTGTGCGTGAAACCATTGCCCGGTTCGGAAGGATCGATATCCTGGTGAACAACTCCGGTGGCCCGAAGCCCGGTACCTTCCGCGATATCACAGAAGATGATCTGGATGAGGCCTATGCATCTGTGCTGAAATACAATATCAGGATGATCCGCCTCTGCCTGCCTTTGATGGAAAAAAACGGCTGGGGACGGATCGTGAACATCACCTCTGTCACGGTGAAAGAGCCTGCCCCCAACATGGTGCTATCCAATATCTTCAGGGCTGCGGTGGTGAGTTATGCCAAGAGCATCAGCAAGGAGCTGATCGCCAAAGGGATCACCATCAACAATGTATCTCCCGGTTACTTCAGGACCGACCGTGTGACGCAGCTGATGCAGGTGCGTGCCGAAGAGGAAGGGATAACGGTGGAGGAATACGAACAGAAAGCGATCCTCGCCTTTCCGCATAAACGTTACATGGATCCGCAGGAGCTGGGCGACCTGGTCTGCTACCTCTGTTCCGACCAGGCACGTTCCGTGAACGGCACCACCATACAGGTCGATGGCGGTACGCTGAATGGATTATTATGACGGATGCTCCTCCCTGAACCCTTTCCAGTAGTCCCGGATGGTTGTTTTCACCTCCTTGTGCAGTACCAGCAAACCGATCAGGTTGGGAATCGCCATGAAAGCCACCGTGAGCAGAGACAGATTCCAGATGATGGTGGTATCGGTGAAGGAGGCAAGGAAAAATCCAAGGACGAAGATAATCCTGTAAAACAGCACATACCTTGCACCAATCAGATAGGTCACGGCCCTGTCACCGTAGTACGACCAGGCGATGGCTGTGGAAAAAGCAAACAGCAACAATCCTATGGTGACAATATACTTCCCGGAATCACCCAGGAAACTTCTGGTATAAGCCACTGTTGTGAGCGGTGCACTATGGATAAGAGAGTGTCCGGTAAAGGTCACATCTCCGGAGCTGTTCATCACTTTCCCCGCTGTTACCGTGATTTCCCCTGTAAATGGTTTCCCTCCTGCCATTACCTCTATATTCTCAGCCAGTGACCGTGCGTGGAGAATGGAGATGTTCTCCTGTATCTTTCCGTTCACCACATGCAACACACCCGAAAAGAGAGCCACCTCTGATGTGCTGCTCAGGTGATCCTTAAGTGCCGTGACATCTGCCACGTCACCCTCGTCATACCGTTCCGCCAGCACTTCGATATCTGTTTTCTGAAACTGATTGGGTAGTTTCTCGTTCCAGACACCCGACGATAAGAGCACCAGTCCCGTGAGAAAACAGATGACGATGGTGTCGATGAATGGTTCCAGAATGGCGACCATCCCTTCTGATACAGGCTCGTGTGCCTTGGCTGCTGCATGGGCAATGGGTGCTGAGCCCTGACCCGCCTCGTTGGAGAAGAGCCCGCGGTTCACTCCGTTGTTGAACGCAAATGAAAAACCGGCACCCAGGAAACCACCCATCGCGGCTGTGCCGGTGAAAACATCCCGGAATATGGAGACGATGGAGGGGATGATATGCTGGTAATTGAAAGCTATGACGGCAATGGCACCCAGGAAATAGATGATGGCCATCAAAGGGACCAGCCTTGCTGTAACCATCGCTATCCGCTTGATGCCGCCAATGATGATCAGCGCCAGAAAAAAAGAGAGCACCGCTCCCGTGACGATATGACTGATGCCGAAGGTGGAGAAAACAGAGTTGGAGATGCTGTTTATCTGCGGCAGGCTCCCCGAGCCAAAAGAGGAGAGGATGGTGGCCACGGCAAAGAATCCTCCCAGCCAATACCCTGTTTTGATCTGTCTGCCATTTTTCAGATTGATGTTGAGCCGCTTCTTCATGTAATACATGGGACCGCCGGCAACCATTCCTTTCTCATCGAAATCGCGGTACTTGTGAGAGAGGGTCACTTCCACGAACTTGATGCACATCCCGAAGAAGGCGGTTACCAGCATCCAGAACAGTGCGGCAGGGCCACCCAGGTGAACAGCCAGCGCCACACCGGCAATATTGCCGGTGCCGACCGTTCCTGAGAGTGCTGTGGCCAGTGCCTGAAAATGAGAGGTGTCTCCCTTGTCGCTCTTCAGGTCGTATTTACCCCTTACTACACGCAGAGCATGTCTGAAATAGCGTATCTGCGGGAACCGGAGGTAGAAAGTAAAAAAGAGACCTGTGCCCAGCAGCAGGAAGATAAACCAGTTGTTTCCCCCGATATATTGATGTAGCCCGTTGAAGAAATTATTCAGCTGCTGCATGGCATCGTTTTACAAATTGATAATCAAAGGTGCTGGCTCCCATACTTCTGTCAGTGCGGTATTACGTTGTTGTGTATTAAGTCTGTCCAGGCCTGAATTGAATGGAATGATCAATGCGCCGTGATAACTTTTATTCATTATAATCATAATTTGCATAACAAAATGAAGGTGAAATGTCATATATATTTACAAATATATACATTCCTACAGGAAATAACCTAAAAAACTAAAAAATAAACTGATGGGTTTTCTTGCAATCTTTGTTATCTTTGCGATTCACTATAACGAATAGAATACGATGATGGATAGGCGAAATTTTTTGAAAAAATCAGTCATTTCAGCTACAGGATTAAGTTTAACGCCACTGATAGGCAAATCATACAGTGCTCTTTATGGTCAGACAGCACCCGGTAATAAAATTAAAATCGGACTCATCGGATGCCGCAATCAGGGATGGAGTAACCTGAAAACCTTTCTCCAGTATCCCAACGTTGAGTGTGTCTCCCTGTGCGATGTGGATGATCAGTGGCTCTATCAGCGAGCCTCTGACCTGGAGGAGATGACAGGCAAAAAACCTCCGCAGCTGGTGAAAGACTGGCGCAGGGTGATCGATAACAAAG
>JAAYGM010000109.1 GCA_012727735.1 Bacteroidales bacterium
ATAATACGAATTAATACCAATGAAGATTGGGGAAATTCTTAGTGAAAGCAGGATGATAAATCCTGCTTTCCTCTCGAATGAACATTCACAGTTCAAAAATGAGTCAGGTTACTGTAAGCTGGTAACTGCCTTGAAGTTGGGTCGCTCTTTGCCAAATGCTTCGAAAAAGTCGCTGCCCAGCACCACCTCTTTGGTGATGGTCGCTGCTTCGACCGGGGTGAGTTGATGGGACCAGCCCACGCGATGCTCAGTGGTGGCGCCTGCTCCCCGGTTGCGGTACTCGCCGTAAAAAGCGGTAGCTTCATGAGAGGGGTTGCCCCAGTTGTTCCACCCTTCGGGGCGGATCACATCACCCAGCTCGCACTCCATGAAAAGTACCCGGGCGTAGGGGCGCCAGGGGCGACCCAGGTAGAAGGAGGACGGAGTGTCACCTGATATCCTGCAGCGGTTGAAGATATAACCAAAGGAGTGCTCCTGCAGTGTCGAGGCGGCCGTGATATAACCATTCCCTTTGCAGTAGATCTCGCACTCCTCAAACCAGGCGGTGGAGGAGCCGAAGATGAAGTCGACCGTGCCCTCGATGTAGCAATTCTGGTAATACTGTCTGCTGCCCGCTTTATGGGTGTAGAGTGTATCCTGGAAACCGAGGAAGCGGCAGTTGATGAACCGCGCCCGGTCACTCCGCACGATCACCGCCACCGCCTGTCCCACGGGGAAGAGTGCCTCGGGCGAGAGGCGGTACCCGACCGTGAAGGTGACATAACCGTTGCGGGCCAGACCGAGGGCGAGTGCCTTCTGCATATCGGGCGACCCTGAGTTCCACCCACCGCCGTGGATCATCATCACTGCCGGCAGTATTGCTTCATTGTCGGGGCGATAGACCGAGAGCGTCAGCTCCCTGTTGCCGGCCGTCTTGTATGGTATGGCTTCCATCGCTTTGATACCGGCAGGGATATCTGCCGATGCGATCCGGATAAAGGGAAACCGTTTCACCTCCTTCATGTAAGAGCTGTAAACGGTATAGCTGGTGTCGAGCGGCACACCATCAATCATCACGGTCTGTGCCACTGACTGCCGGGAGAGGCAGCTCAGCAGCAACAGAAAGCCAAAGAACCACTTCGTTTTCATGCTGTAATTGTTTATTCCACGATGAAACGCTCCACCACCACGCGTCCGCCGTCATTGTTGCTGACAGGGCGTGAGCAGAAGCTCCGGCGGGTGTGGTGACCCAGGCACCCTGGTGGGGACCGTTCACATCGGTGCTGCCCTGTGCCAGCACCACTTTTCTTTCGTAGGGACCGTAGATGTTGCGTGAGCGGAGTATCGTCTGCCAGCCGGTGGTGACACCACCTGCCGGTGCAAAGATATAATACCAGTCGTTCCGTTTGTAGCACTTGGGCCCCTCGATGGTGGGATCGAGCGCATGGCCGTCGTAGATGATCCTGCCGGCGGTGAGGGTTTTGGTTCCTTCGGCGTTCATCTCCGCGATGTTCAGCACGCTCTTGATACCGGCGCGGCTGCCGGCATAGGCATAGACCAGGTAGACCTTATAGCGGATGGAGGGTGCCCAGACACCGTTACCGTGCTGTGGTGAGGAGAAATGCTCATCGGGCTGCAGCCGGTCGATGGCATGGTTGACCAGCCTCCAGTTCACCATGTCTCTGGAGTGCAGGATGGGTAATCCCGGGATGCAGTTGAAGCTGGAGGCGGTCATCCAGTAATCCTCACCTCCATTGAAAAAATGACATGATTCTATTTTACATTAATTTTTTGTACGCTTTCGTCTCCAGCGGTTGAATGGTTGTCAGATCCTTGATCATCACCGGCTCTCTGGAGGCGATGCTCTTTCTTGCGGCGATACCCACGAGGCAGGCCAGAGCCCCGTCTCTCACGCCGGCAGCCTGTTGCAGCGGATCAG
>JAAYGM010000110.1 GCA_012727735.1 Bacteroidales bacterium
ATTACTGTTCCTTGTAACAACAGTTGTTGCAATGGCACAACAGAACCCTCCTCTGCCGCTCGATCCGAACGTGAGGACAGGTAAACTGGAGAATGGACTCACCTATTACATCCGTCACAACAGCCTTCCCGAAAACAGGGCTGATTTCTACATCGCTCAAAAGGTTGGCTCGATGCAGGAAGAGGATAGTCAGGCCGGATTGGCTCACTTCCTGGAACATATGGCTTTTAACGGAACGAAGAATTTCCCTGGAAAAGATATGCTCAACTACCTGCAGGACAACGGAATTAAGTTCGGCACCAATATCAACGCCTACACATCGTTTGATGAGACAGTCTACTACATGAACAATATCCCCACCACCAACATCAACCTGATGGATTCAGCCCTGCTGGTACTGCATGACTGGTCTAATGCCATCGCCCTGGAAGAAGAGGAGCTGGAAAGCGAACGCGGTGTCATCCGCGAAGAGTGGCGCACACGTGGTGGTGCCCAGCAACGTCTGTGGGACCAGCTGCTACCTAAGATGTATCCCGATAGCAAATATGCGAAACGTATGCCTATCGGCAGCATCGATGTGATCAACAACTTCAAGCCCGAGGAGATCAGGGCTTATTACCATAAATGGTACCGTCCCGACCTGCAGGGTATCATCATTGTAGGTGATGTGAACGTGGATGAGATGGAACAGAAGGTGAAAGCGCTCTTCTCTCCTATCACCCTCGATGCCGAAAGGGCAGAACGGGAATATTATCCCGTACCTGATAACAAAGAACCGCTGGTCGCCATCGCTACCGACAAGGAAGCAAGGGCTACACAGCTGATGTTGTTCTACAAGCATGACCCTCTGCCGGAAGAGCTGAAGAACACACAGATGGGTTATCTGACAAACTACATCATGAATGCAGCATCATTGATGATGAACCAGCGTTTTGCGGAGATCACACAGAAGCCCGACGCTCCTTTCACTGCTGCCAATGCGTACGACGACGATTTTTTTGTTGCAAAAACAAAAGATGCCTGGACCGTAGTTGCACAGAGTGCGGAGGATAAAATTGACAAAGCGCTTGCCGCCATGGTTCGCGAGACAGAACGTGCGAAACAATACGGTTTCACTGCTTCAGAATATGAAATGGCCCGTACCAATATCCTCAAGAGCCTGGAGGATTTGTACAACAACCGCGACAAACAGAGGAACGCATCCTACTCGCAGGAATATGTGCGTGCATTCACAGATGGAGAACCCTTCCCCGGAATTGAGTTCGAGCATCAGTTCATGCAGGCAGTGGCCCCCAATATTCCTGTGGAGGCAATCAACCAAACCATCAAACAGCTGATAGGTGATGAGAATATTGTGATCGGCATCACAGGACCCGAAAAGGAAGATCTCGTTTATCCCTCTGATGAGGAGTTGCTGACTGTCTTGACTTCTGTGAAAGCAGAGACCATTGAACCTTATGCCGAACAAGTTATCGACGAACCGCTTGTCGCTACACCTCCCGCTCCCGGCAAGATAGTAAAAGAGGAGAAAAATGAAGCAATGGATGCCACCGTGTGGACGCTTCAGAACGGTATGAAAGTGATCCTGAAAAACACTGATTTCAAAGATGATGAGATCATGATGACCGCAACAAGCGTGGGAGGCTATTCGCAATATGCCATGCAGGATCCTGTCAATAGCAGGCTGATGAGCTCAGTGATGACGCTGGGGGGTGTTGGAAATTTCAGTGCCACCGACCTGCCGAAAGTGCTGGCCGGCAAAACAGCTTCTGTAAGGCCAAGCATCAGCATGACAACACAGGATTTCAACGGCTCATCCTCCATCAAGGATTTCGAGACCATGCTCCAGCTGGTTTATCTCTATTTCACTGCACCACGTAAGGATGCAGATGCATTCAAATCGTATATCCAGCGCATGGAAACACAACTTAAAAATCAGGAGGCAGAACCGATGGTGGCTTTCAGTGATTCCATCACCACAGCAATCTATGGTGATAACCCGCTCACCAGAAGAATCAAGCTGGATGACCTGAAAGATGTGGATTACGACCGTATCATAGTGATGTTCAAACAGCAATTCCTTAATCCGGGCAGTTTTGTCTTCACCTTGGTGGGCAATATTGATGAGGAGAAGGTACGTCCCGTGGTTGAACAGTATCTTGCCTCCCTGCCGGGTGAAGCAGCAAGAGGTGAATTCTTAAAGGTACCAATGGATTTCAAAGAGGGTGAAATGGAGAACATTTTCCAACGGGAGATGCAAAACCCAAAAGCCTCTGTCTTTAACACATTGACCGGGACCTTTGAACGCAACATGAAGAATCAGATTCTGATGAGCATGTTCGACCAGATACTGGATATTGTATACACTGAGAAAGTACGGGAAGATGAGGGCGGTACCTATGGTGTCTCTTCAGCCGGTGCCATCTCCCGCTATCCGGAGGGTCAAACCATCCTTCAGATCATGTTCGATACCGATCCTGAAAAGATGACACACCTCAACCAGATAATCTTTAACGTATTGAATGAGATTGCAACCCAAGGTCCCCGTGAAGCCGATTTTTCCAAGGTGAAAGAATATATGAACAAGAGTTATACTGAAAATCTGAAAGAAAACCGTTACTGGATGAATATTCTCGACGAGATCTATTTCTACGGTGAAGATATGCATTCAGGATATATAGACACCGTGAATGCTATCACTCCCAAAGATATTCAGGATTTCACAAGAACATTAATGGATCAGGGTAACAAGAAAACAATCGTGATGATGCCGAAAGTTGTGGAATAACTGATCCCTTTTCAGCAACAGATTAAAAAAGAGGCTGTCTCATAATATAAAATGAGATGGCCTTTTTTCTGTCTTATTTTTTCACCAAGAATCGATTTCTTCTGTTTTTCGAATGTGAGTTTCTAAACTTTCTGCTATTTGGAGGGTAAAA
>JAAYGM010000111.1 GCA_012727735.1 Bacteroidales bacterium
ATCGAGCATCTGAAGGAGCTGAGGGAGGAGGGGCAGATGTCGATGCGCGAGCTGGTCATCCGGGGTACAAGAGACCGGCTGCGCCCGGTCTTGCTTACTGCCGGTGCGGCTGCGATGGGCTTTCTGCCAATGGCGCTCTCTACCGGTGCAGGTGCTGAGGTGCAGCGTCCGCTGGCCACCGTGGTCATCGGAGGGCTTTTCACCTCCACCATGCTGACGCTGATCGCCCTGCCGCTGATGTTCGAGATCTTCTCCAATGTACGTGGTGTGAAGTTTTTCCCCTTCCGCCTGATCCGTAACAAGCCTGTTGTCATGCTGTTGTTGCTTTTCCTGCCTCTTGCAGGCATCTCAGCGCAGGAGGGTGGACAGGAGAGAAGCCGGGAACATGAGATCACGCTGAATGAGGCGATCGCCATTGCCCTCAGCAACAACATGTCGGTGAAGGCCAACACGCTGCAGTCCGAAGCGCAGGAGGTGCTGGCCGGCTCGGTAGCGGCATTCGACAAAACAACCATCACCTACGGCACCGACCAGAATAACATCGCCCTGAACAACTACTCCCTTCATGTGGTTGGGATAACGCAGAACTTCATCTCTCCATCTCTTTTCAGGGCCGAACGTGAGGTGAAGAGAGTAGAACGCGATCTCTCCGGTGATGAGCTTGCCATCCGGCAGGAGGAGCTGATCAGAGAGGTCTCAATGGGATACATCCGATTACAGGTACTGCAGGAGAAAAAAAGCATCTATGCCGGCATCGACAGTCTTTACAGTGAGATCCTCAGAGGAGCAACCCTCAAAAACCGCTCAGGCATGATCAGCAACCTGGATCTGCTTAATATCAGTGCCAAACAACAGCAGATGGAACAACAGCTGCGTGGGCTGGATTACCAGATTGAAGATGCCAGGCAGCAGCTTAGGCGGCTGATGGGGTCTGATACCCTGTTCGTGATATCACCGGAGATCGCGGAGCTGCCTCTCACACAGAGGGAGGTGGAATCAACCCCTTTCTATCGTTGGTTGCGTAACAGGGAAGTACTCAGCAAGGCCAACGTGGGTGTGGAGCAGAAGAAGCTGTTACCCGATTTCTCGCTGAACTACTTTCTGGGGACCAATTTTCACAATCCTTCCCGCTATTACCACGGGTTTGAAGCCGGTATCTCCATCCCTCTCTTTTCCGGCCCGCAGAGGTCCAGGGTCAAAGCTTCCAGGATCACGTCCGACGCAACACGCTATTATGCGGAATATGAGATCCGGCGGATGAGGGACAAGCGAAAGGAGCTGATGAATGCTTATCTGAAATTCCGTGAGCGGCTCAACTACTATAACGGAGAAGGGAATCACCTCTTCGACGAGATCACACGCACTGCCCGCATCAGCTTTAATGCCGGTGAGATCGATTTCTTCCGGTTTGCCGCAAGCATGGAGACGGCTCTGCAGATCAAACTCGATTACCTGGATAGCCTACTGGAATACAATCGCGTGACACTCATGTTGAATTATCAATCAGAACAATGAAAACAACAACGTCTTACCTACTTTATTGCATCGCTATGCTGCTGTTCACAGCCTGTGTCACTCAAAAAGAGCCGGACCGGGAGGATCCGGGACTGGTGGAGATCACCGACCTGCAGTTTGCCAACGACCGGATGCAGCTAGAACAGGCCGATTCAATCCTGTTCGAAAAGATTATCAAATGTAACGGAGAAGTGATACCTTTGCCCGATGGAATGGCGGTGGTCACTGCTCCGGTGGGAGGGATCATTCAACGCGTCCATTGCAGGAGTGGTCAGCCGGTGAAGAAAGGGCAGCTGCTGCTGGAGATTGGAGGCAATGAGGTGATCGATATCCAGACACAGTTTGCCGAGGCTGCTGCACAATACAGACGACTGCAGGTTGAGCATGAACGGCTCCGGTCGCTCTATGATGAGCAGGTGACCTCAGAGAAGGAGTTCATCCTGGTTGACAGTGAGTTTAAGCAATCACAGGCGCAATACAGCGGACTAAAGATGAAGGTGGAGGCGATGGGACTCTCAGCCGGCAAGATAGAGAGTGGTGCATTGGAGGATACTTACAGGATCGTCTCACCCCTCAGCGGCCAGATTGCGCTGGTGGCGGTGCATAACGGCAGCTATATGGATCCGCAGAGCGAACTGCTCGAAATCGTTGATCCGGGCAGGCTGCAGCTGAGACTATCCCTGTTTGCATCGACTGTTGGCTCACTGGAAAGCGGACAAACCGTTCGTTATCAGACAGCCCAATCAGATGAGGTGTACGGGGCTGAGGTACGTTCCATCGGCGTTGCCCTTGATGCAGAGACAAAAACCGTTTCCTGCTATGCTTCGCTAACCAACCCCAAACCGTTGAACCCGGTGGCAAACGAATTTGTGCAAGCCGAAATCATCACCGAGAGTGAACGGGTTACCGCATTGCCCGACGAGGCGGTCATTCAAACCGAGGCAGGCTACGTGGTGCTGGCACTTGAGCAACAGGAGGAGGGTCGCTATCTGTTTCAACCCATTGAGGTAACCATCGGGAGGCGACAGGGCGGATACACGGAGATCGTATCCGGCACTACGCATCAGCAGATACTCACAAAGGGAGCATACAACATCCAACTGGAATGAAATATCAAATAATGAACTACAATATGGGAAAAACAATCATCGCACTGCTGCAGGAGACAGTGGAGAAATATGGAGATCGTCCTTATCTGTATGAGGCGCGCAACGGGACAGATTACACGTCTCTCACCTACCGTGAAGTGCAGGAGCAATCGATCCGCTTTGCGGCGGGCCTGATGGCCCTGGGCATCGGGGCAGGCGAGCGGGTGTCGCTCATCTCAGAGGGGAAGAACAACTGGGTACTGGGTGAGTTGGGTGTGCTCCACGCCGGAGCGGTCTGTGTACCGCTGTCGGTAAAGCTGGAGACGGAACATGACATCGCTTTCCGCATCAACCATTCCGACTCGGTGATGGTACTGGCTTCCGAACAGCAGATTGCGAAGCTGCGTCCCATGAAGGAGCAGTTCACCACGGTGAAGCGCTACATCCTGCTCGACCCGGTAGATGAGGTTGCAGACGATGAAATCTTTTTCGACAAGGTGCTGGAGCTGGGCGATGCCCTGCTCACGACCGACAGGAAACAGGTGGAGGAGCGGATGGCAGCGATGGAGCCCGACAGCCTTGCCAACATCTCCTACACCTCCGGCACCACGGCCAACCCCAAGGGGATTATGCTGTCGCACGACAACTACGTATGCAACGCCGAACAGGCGGTTGACCACCTCAACGGCATCCCCTTCTACTTCCGTACACTGTTGATCCTCCCGTGGGACCACTCCTTCGGACATACCGCCGGTATCTACGCCTTTATGAAGTGTGGTGCCGCCATCGCCTCGGTAGCAGCTGGCAGGAGTGCCATAGAGATCCTGCGCAACGTGCCGGGAAGCATGAAGGCGATCAACCCCCATCTGCTGATGAGCGTGCCTGCACTGGCTGCCAACTTCCGGAAGAACATCGAGGCGGGGATCGGGAAGCAGGGGAAAACCGCCTGGCGACTCTTTCGCCAGGGATTGAAGGTAGCCTATGCCTACAACGGCGAGGGGTACAACCGCGGCCGCGGCAAGCGGGCACTGCTGAAGCCGCTGGTCGCCATCTACGACAGGATGATCTTTTCCAGGATCCGCCAGAGTTTCGCCAGCAACCTGGAGTACTTTATCGGCGGTGGCGCCCTGCTCGACATCGAGCTGCAACGCTTCTTCTATGCCATCGGCATCCCCATGTACCAGGGCTACGGACTCTCGGAAGCATCTCCCATCATCTCTGCCAACTCTGCGCAGGCCCATAAGCTGGGCTCCTCTGGCAAGACCATGCCGCGCATGGAGATCCGCATCGGCGATAAGGCGATGAACCCGCTGCCGGTGGGTGAGAAGGGTGAGATCCTGATCAAGGGAGGCAACGTGATGAAAGGCTATTGGAAGAACCCCGAGGCGACGGCAGAAACCATCGTCGACGGCTGGCTCCGCACCGGTGACATGGGATATCTTGATGCGGACGGTTACCTCTACGTGCTGGGACGCACCAAGTCGCTGCTGATCAGCAACGACGGCGAGAAGTTCTCACCCGAGGGAATCGAGGAGTCGATCATGGCCCAGTCGGAGTACATCGACCAGTGCGTGCTGCACAACAACCAGAGCCTCTATACATCGGCGCTGCTGACGCTCAACCGCGAGGCGCTGAAGCGGCGCACCTCCGACCCGGCCGAGGCGGCACGGATCATCGCCGGGGAGATCGCGGAGTATATGAAGGGCGGGAAGCACGACGGCCTCTTCCCCTATCGTTGGATCCCCTCCGCCTTCGCGGTGATTGAAGAGCCCTTCAGCGAGAAGAACGGGATGGTCAACTCCACCATGAAGATCGTGAAACACAAGGTGTATGAGATATATGCCGACCGGATTGCAGAACTGCATACGGCAGAAGGGAAGAAGCCCGATTCAGTAAGCAACCTGGGTATTTTGAAACGGTTGTTGGAATAAAGGAAGGGCCATTTTAACATCAGCAGGTGTTTGCGCATGAATTGCCTAACAGAGATGAAATAGAGCGAAGAAGTTTAACTTCTTCGCTCTATTTCAGTCATATAAACAGGTATGTATGATGGAGGAGCTGATATATATATTATGAAGTTTATTGTGTGATACCAGGCGGTGAGCTGCACCTCCCTGTCCATTCCTATTCGCTGACTACCTTCAGGTTGGTGATGCTGCTGTTGAACGTACCCGCTTTCTGCAGGGGGAAGACCAGTGTCCGCACGGTATACATATGCTTTGGTTTCTGATCCTCATCGAAGAGGAAGTCACGCTTCACGATGTTCAGCTCTTCCACCAGCTTATCGTTCACATAGAGCCGTGTAGCCTTGTTGTCGCCCGAGATGCGGATCGATGCCTTCTCACCCGGCATGACGCGGTAGCCGAAAGTGTTGAGGTAGCCGTCGCGTGAGAAGCCCATCATCCCGCTGATGGGGTCGGAGAGGTAGAATTCCGCGTTGGGTGAGCTGAATAGCAGGGCTCCTCTCTCCTCCTCACGCCCTTCCACATCGAAGGAGACGCTGTAGTTGTAGCCGATCTCGGTGTGAGGGGTCTCGTATCCCGGGGTGAGGGTTGCCAGCTCGTAGACCAGCCCCTTCTCCCTGCCGATGCGCCCCAGCTGGTTCACGCCCGGTGCCTCGCTGAGGTGCAGCCTCTTTTCGTCGAACATCTCGAAGCCGGGGGTCACCTCTTCACCCGTCCACATCTTGGCAGATAGTGTCTGCATCGCCGGATAGAGGCGGTGATGGATATCTTTCACAGAGATGCCGTTGCCCGGATGGTCGTTCCAGACGGCGAACATGCCGCCCAGCAGTGAGGGGTGTTTCGCCTCCACCGTCACCGCCCCGATGTTGGCGGGTGTCCAGTTCTCATAGAGATGTTTCGTGTTCAGGTAATCGTAGTAGTAGCCCGCTGCCGGCACGATGTAAACCAGTCCGTCGGGGATGCTGATCAGTTTGTATCCCTGTCTGATCATCTCCAGCGGATCGGCATAGCCGTTGTACCAGGCGCTCATAATCACATCCTCCGACTTGACCGGTGTGCTGCCCTTGGCATGGGTGAGTGCTCCCCAGATCACCGCCTGCTTGCCGAAGTTCTCCACGTAGCGGATGTAGTAGTCGGTGAACTCCCTGAACTTCTCCACCACTTCCTGTTTTTTGTTGGAATACTCGTCCGTACCGATATGGACGCGGGGACCGCGGAACACCGGTTCATCCCCTTCGAGGTATTCCCTGAAGAGTCCATCCAGGAACGTGTAGGTCTCCGGCTTGAACAGGTCGAGGTGGTCGATCCCATACTCCTCGCTCCCCACCGCCGGGTTGTAGTGCGCAAAGGCGAGTGAGTGTGCCGGCACGTCGATTTCGGGGATGATCTCCACGTAGATGTTCTCTGCCTGTTTCTGGAAGTCGATGAACTCCTGCTTGGTGTAGTGGCCGTCCCTGGCCGCCAGCCCCGGGTAGGTCTCCGATTCCAGGCGGAAGGCGGCGTATGTTTTGTTCCAGTCGTTCTGGAAGTACTCCTTAAAGCCGTTGTCGTTGAGGTGCACCTGCAGGGTGTTCATCTTGTAGTAGGCCATCACTTTGACCAGCTCCTCCAGGTAATCCATCGGGATGTACTTGCGGCCGCAGTCGATCATGAATCCCCTGACCGCATAGTCGGGGTAGTCGTTGATCTCCCCGCGGGGCAGCTCCCGCCGCTCGCTCTGCTCAGCCATCTGCAGGAGCGTGCGCGTGGCATGGTAGACCCCCCTGACGTCTGACGCGGATACTATCACATCACCTGCGATGGTGATCTTGTAGGCCTCCTTGTTCGCTTGTCTGCCGCTGAGGGTAAAGCCGATATCTCCCTTTTTTGCTTTACCCCTGACCATCTCCGGCGTGAAGCCGAACATCAGTCGGCAATCCTCTGCGAAGGCTGCCGCGATCTGCTCCAGCTCAGGGCTGTTGCGGGGAACGGCGATGCGGGTTTCTCCGCTCAGGGTGAAGTAGCCGCTTTCTCCTTTCCACTCCCTGAGCTCGGGGATCACGAACGGTTTAGCATGCTGCTGCGCTGAGGCAAACGATAAAGAGGCAACCAACAAGGCTGCTGCGATGAAAAATCTTTTGCTGAGTATCATATACTGTTTTTTTTGAATGATTTCTAATTAATTGGTGGCTTGGTTCGCTGTCTTTTCAATGGCCTCAATCAGTTGTTCACTGTTGGTAACCGGCGACTTGATCAATTCCGGCACATTGAATGTATAGGTGAAGGTGTCGTAAAATGCAGGATCTTTCTGTGGAAGCAGAAACGCTTTGCCCACCTCTCCCGTCTCCTGGTCGAAGCTTGCAAAATAGGGACGGGCCCACAAACCATCCATCCTTTTGCTGCTGAATACAAACCAGTTGCCGGATGAGGACCATGTGTGGTAGCTATCCACATCATCACTGTTCACTTCATCGATGGCGCTCACCTCTCCGTTTGTCAGGTCCATCAGGTAGAGATCGCTCTCCGGATGCCAGATGGAGAAATTGCCATAATCGAACTGTGTGAACATCAAATACCGACCGTTCGGTGACACGCGGGGAAAGGAGACCGATTGGCCGATGGCCGATGCATGATAGACCCGCTCCAGGTTATAGAGTCTCTCTTCTTCCGCATCAAAGCTGATGCGATACAGATCATAACGGATGCTATCGAGCGATGTACCCTTGGTGTATGCATCAGCACGGCAGAAATAGAGCGTTTTGCCATCGGGTGACCATGAAGGGAATGTTTCCATGTACTCATCGGTGAACAGCAGTGAGTCAGTGAATATGCGATTCGTTTCGGTGTCATAGATGACGATATCGGCCGCCAGGTCTGAGACCTCAACCGGTTTCTGGCCCGATGAATGAAAGAACTGCTGCACATCGTTCATTGAGTAGGCCAGGTAACGTCCCTCAGGGTGCCAGGCCGGATAGGTGGCTCCGTTTTTAAAATCCTCAGGTTTGGGATTTACTTTTTCTACCTTGTTATTTCTGTATATCAGTGTACCTCCCTGCTCTCCACGTATATGCAGCATCATTGTCTCCGGTGAATGCCCGGCAAAGGAGTGGCAGTTGACACACTGATTGCCAAACTCGCGGTTGGCAGCGATCGCTATCTCCTTATAGGAGGTCAGATCACGCTGATAGATACCCATTTCATTCCAGAGTTCGTAGCCCGGGTACAAGAGGCGATAAACAAGAAAGGGGTCAACAGGAGCAGTAGAGATGCTGTTATTGATATCGGCATAACAGATCCACTGATCCTTCTTCAGGATGCTTATCCTGAAGAAGATATCATCACCGGCCGCTTTTTTCAGCAGATCATGCCATCTTTTCTCAGTAATAATCACCGTGGGGCTGCTATCTGTTATCCGCATCTCTACAGATTGACCGTAACCAATCTCAGTCTGATACCTATCTCCTTCTTCACGAATGATGAAGTTTGGCGGAGCAATATTCGGAGGAAATGTCACATCGGTATAATCAGGATAGATTACCGGCGACTGTTCGTTGTAGTCATCAGGTGCCTGATACTGATTACAGCTGAACAGGAAGAAGATAACTGATAAATATAACAGGTTCCTTATTTTCATTGCATTTTTTTATCGTCTGTGATCACCTTATTGCCATAGGGACTGATATAGTTGAGATAATACCAGTAGCTACTGCCGAATTCGCTGTTCAGCTTATCTGTCTCATTGGCCTGTACCAGCTCATAATAGCGGGCAAACCTGCGTTTTGTCTCATCGCTGACAGTGAACCCGATTTCCGCAAACTCCTCACTGCTCACACCCAGCTGGTATATGTAAAGAGCCTCCTCATAAGTTGCAGGCAGCGCTGTATAGGAGAAATTGCGGATATACCTTAAACTTTTTGCGAACCGCTCCACATGATTGCTCAACAGCAGCTGGCTCATCAGATATTCAAAGGCCATCTGGTTGGTCGGGTCTTTTTCTAACAGGTGCTGTAGTTCGGGCCCGATGTTCAGCACATTCGCAAACCGCGCAGGAGAATCTACAACATTCTTTAACGAATTATGGGGCAATGAGGGCATGATCTCATCTGATCCCTCCTCCATTTTGGTTGCTTCATCCCGGTAAAACAAAGATTGTTTTAATATATTGATGAAACGCTGCGCCACCAGTGGACGTCCATTCACCAGGTTGTAGCGTGCCAGATTCATAAGATGCGGAGCTGTTTCTCCCCAAACTACCATCGCTTCAAACTCCCATCGGTGTGCTTCGTTGATATAGCCTAGTTTTTCATAGAGCATGTAGCCATATTCACTTTCACGGCTATCGCTGTTCCACGGGAAATAGAGCGATTCAACACCTAATGCCTGAGGATGGTCAAACAGCCGGTAAGGAAGCTCACCCTTATGATAGAGCGCCAGATTATGAAAGTAAGAGATCAGCTGGTTGCTTCTGCCTCTGCCGAGATAATTCCCGGTATACTCCAGCACTTTCTCCCAATTACCTGACCTGGCATGTTGTTCAGCTTTCACCATGATGTGTTCGCTCACATTGTAGGATTTCATAAAATGATAGTAACCATATCCCGCATAACTGAACAGAAGAACAACGGTGACTGCAACAGAGAGCCGATTATTAAGGAGCGGAGGGATATGTATATATTTTTTTCTTTTAAACAGCCTCTTACTGATGAGGATCAATATGTTTAAAAGTAAGAGGATCACGAAAACAGCAACCGGCAACTTCAGCGAATTATCAACCGGCATGGTATAAAAGAAAAGAAAGAGCGAAGGGATCACTGCAACCTGCAACAGATCGTCTCTTCCTGTGATTGTTCTGATAACCTGATTCAACAGCAGGTAGACAGATCCGAGGATTAAAGCCAGGATAGCACTTCCCAGCTGGTGGATATAGAAGAACTGAATGACAAAGTTGGTGATATAACCCGGCACTCCCTCTGTCTGAAGCGTTTGTTGGAAATAGTTTGACGAAAAAAGGAACAGCTGGTGCTGCTCATGATAAAATATCACATGCGACAACACTCCCTGGTACATGAAGAAGTAGAAGAGGGATAAAACAGCAAATAGAATGAATCTCAGATACCTCATTGATTTCACACAAAAAATGAAAGTAAGGGTCCCTGATATTATCTCAGTTACCCTTACTTTGCAAATATAAATCTAATAACCCGGATTCTGTGTTAAATTCGGATTCAAATCAATCTCAGTCTGTGGCACAGGATAAACATAGTTATGATTTTCATAATGACTTCCGTTAAGTCTTATGTTCTCACCTTCATAGAGGATGGCTATCTTACCTCCGTCTCCTTCCAGGGCATCGGGAGACTCTTCAAGCCTGTATTTCAGTCCCAGGAACGGTGCATTCAGCATATCCCCGGCAATTCCCCAGCGACGGAGGTCCCACTGACGCTTGCCTCCTTCAAGGGCAAACTCAACACGCCATTCATTTCTGATGCGTCGACGAAGGGCATCCTGTGTACCGCAATAGGTAGGCTTGCCCGGGTCGGTGTCCTGCAAAGCAGGCATTCCAACACGTTTTCTTACGGCGTTGACAGCATCAAAAGCCTCTTTTGCCAGCGGAGAAATCTCGTTCTTCGCTTCTGCATAGGTAAGTAATACCTCTGCATAGCGGATCACGGCAGCATCCTTGCCCATGTCCCAGCCTGTTGTCTGTGGATCAATAGAGGGGTCCAGCCATTTCTGCTGATAGTATCCGGTCGCTGTGGCATCACCATGTGTTGCTATACCTGTCGGATAAGATGATTTTAACGGAGCAACCTTGATGGTTGTTCCATACATCTCTTCTCCGTCGTGTAACACGTTTATTTCGAGACGGGGATCCCTGTTCTCAAAAGGATTCTTTTCGTCAAATATTTCCGAGTCACTGATGGGAGCACCATCCTTATCCTCAAAAGCATCTACCAGGCTTTGCGTTGGATTAATACCTCCCCATCCTTTGGTCGGGAATGCTTCCCATCCAATCAGATACCATGAGTTCTCCGATACTTTAAACTCTCTTACAAGGATAAACTCATCATTACCATCTGCTTTTTCCCAGAAAAGTTCTTCGTATTTGCCGGTGTTATCCTTGTCGTAAAGCGCATACTCATTTAGGTCCATCACTTTCTTTGCGCTCTCGGCTGCCACGTTCCACTCGCTGTAATAGAGGGCTGCACGTGCCTTCATTGCCAGTGCCGCACCTTTAGTCACACGACCATAATCAGACGAAGGCCAGCTTACGGGTAGGTATGCGATTGCTTTGTCAAAATCGGCCATCACCTTCTCATACACCTCTTCCCGGGGTGTGCGGGTGATCGCTTCCTGATCGCTCAACTCCAGCGGTCTGTCAATATATGGCACATCACCGAAGCTGCGAATCAAATCGAAATAGTGAAATGCTCTGAAGAAGTGAGCCTGTCCAAGTACTTCGTTCTTTTCATCACCGTCATAACCGGGTATCTCATCTATCTTCGTCAACACCACATTCGCTTGCCTGATAGTGGCATAGGTGCCACTCCAGCCAAAGTCCTGCGGGTCGTAAATACCTTTTGAAACATTGCCTGCAGCCCATTTAATACCATGTACGGCATCATCAGAATTGATAGCATCATCTACATCCCAGTATGGGAGTGAGTTATATAGTTCAGAGACAGCCATCTCGGCATCTTGCGGTGTTTTCCAAAAACTGCCGTCTGAAAGCTCTTCCAGTGGAAATCTGTCCAGATCAACACAGGAGTTCATTCCAAACAGAACAATTGTTGCGAATAAATATATGTATTTTATTTTTATCATTTTTGTAGAATTAGAATGTTACTCTCAGTCCCATCGAGACTTTCTTAACGTTTGAATAAAAAGCTCCGCGCGTGTCAGAAGGTGATTCAGGATCCAGTCCGTCCAGCCCGGAGAAGGTGAGTAAGTTTTCACCTGAAACAAATAACTTCACTCTCTCCAGCTCGATTTTCTCCAGAAGATTTTCAGGAAGATTATATCCCAGGGAGATGTTTTTCAAACGGAGGTAAGATGCGTTCTGCAACCAGAATGAAGAGACAGAGTAATTGATCTGCGAGTTTCTGGTGATACGTGGATAGGTTGCGTCGAAATTATCCGGCGTCCAGCGGTCCAGATGCTTTTGCAATACCTTACCACTGTTGAAGAATGCGTATGCAGCCTCTCCTGTATAATAGGCATCTACATCAAAAGCACCCTGCCAGAGCATGGAGAGATCGAAATCCTTGTAAGCAGCAGAGAGACTCAATCCACCGGTCCAGCTCGGGAAGTTTTTCCCGATCACCTGGCGGTCGGCAGCGTCAATCTTGCCATTTCCGTCCAGATCTTTGTATTTGATATCTCCCAGCTTCTCGGCTCCTGTGCGTTTAGCCAGCGTGTTCAACTCATCTTCTGTATTGAAATAACCATCAGCAACATAGCCGTAGAATGATCCAATGGGGAATCCTTCAAGATGCCAGAATTTGTCGTTGTCCGGATTGGGACCTTCCGTGTCAAACATGTTGGTGATTTCGTTCTTAACATAAGCCACATTGAAATTAATGTTGTAGCGGAAGTCGCTGTTAACCCGGTTGTTATGGAAGATGCTCAGGTCAAAACCTGTGTTTTCAACACTTCCTGCATTTTGTGCGGGAGCGCTCATACCAATAACTCCCTGGATGGGGAGATAAAGCAACATGTCGTTTGTCTTTTTCTTATAGAGCGCCAGTTCAAACCCAACCATATTGTTCAGGAACCCGGCCTCTAACCCCAACTCGTAGTTGGTTACCGTGGCCCATCGCAAACTTGAGTTGACATAACGCGACTCATAAACAGTAGAGTAGAGCGTGTTGCCGAACATTGAACTGCCATAAGCATAGGTGGCAACGGAGGGATAAATATCATTGTTTTTCAACTCTTCGTTCCCTGTTTTACCCCAGCCAAGGCGTAATTTTAAATTGCTGATCCAGTCAATATTGTCACGCATGAAATCTTCTTCCGACAATCTCCAACCGGCTGAGAATGCAGGGAATATACCCCAGCGCTCATCTTTCGGAAAGCGTGACGATGCATCTGCCCGTATATTGCCTTCAAGAAGATACTTCCCTTCAAAATCATACTGTGCGCGTCCGAAATAAGAGAGACGTGCTGTCTCGTATCCGCCGTCCAGGTTCTTCTGTGAAGAGGCATCGAGTGTGTTGAGTGATTCAGTCAGTTCATTACTGCCGCCACCTGTCCGGTTCGCTTCGGTAAAGCGATAGGCATGTTCCACCTGTTCTGCACCGGCGAGTAATCCGATGGAGTGTTTGCCAAATGTCTTGTTGTAGTTAGCCAGTAGCTGGGAAGTGTACCAGTTCCAGTTGTTATAGTTGTGGTATCCTTCACGTTTTCCTGAATCGAAGTTTCCGAAACTGTAATGTTTCTTGAACCTTCGTGTGTCACGGTAATCGTGTCTCAGAGAGTAAAGCCCCTTAATACTCAGCCCCTCGAGGGGAGTAACGGTAAGGTAGCCGGTTGCATTCAGCTGCTGATCCATCTGGCTGTATAAACCTGTCTGTCCCTGCTGTGCAACGGGGTTCTGCAGACCAACATATTTGAAGCTGCCGTCTTCCTCATAGATACCGGCTGTGGGGGGAATACGGTTGGCGTATTGCAACAACGAACCGAATCCTTCAAACTCGTCATTGTTTTGTCCGCGATAGCCCGAAGCATTGATGCCGAGGCTTAACCAATCGGTAATTTCTGAATCCATGTTTACGCGTCCGTTATAACGGTCGTAATTCTTTTCCTGTGACAATCCATCCTGGTAGAGATAACCCATGGATGCAATATAGGTGGTGTTTTCAGATCCCCCGTTGATCGACACGTTGTGCTGTGTTTCCATTGCATTCTTTTTCATCACTTCACTGTACCAATCGATATTGGGGTGGGTGAGTGGTGATGATCCATCGCGGAATTTCCGGATATCTTCATCAGAATAGGGAATGGTCGCATTGGGGTTCTCATTCAGCGTAGCTTCATTGTAGAGCATCGCATAGTCACCTGCTTCCAGGAAATCTAAGCGAGCTGTGGGGCTTGCCCATGAAACCAGTCCCGAATAGTTCACACGTGCTCTTTCACCTGTTTTACCCCTTTTGGTTGTGATAAGGATGACTCCGTTGGCTGCCTGCACACCGTAGATAGCTGACGATGCGGCATCCTTCAATACAGAGATTGATGCAATATCCTGCAGGTCAATGTTGTTCATGCTTCCGGGGACTCCATCAACAATCACCAGCGGGCTGGCTGCATTGATTGAGTTCTTACCGCGAATAGTGATACTGCCCGTTTGTGCTCCTGGAGCTCCTGAGTTTTGAATTGCCGTAACACCGGGCATTGTCCCTGCCATTGCTGCAGAAACACTTGCCACAGGACGGGCTTCCAGCGACTCAGCATCAATAGAGGCTACTGATCCGGTAAGGTTTGCCTTTTTCTGTACGCCGTAGCCTACAACAACCAGTTCGTCCAGCAACTCATTGTCCGGATGCATCACAACATCAATAACCGTGCGTCCGTTCACGGCGATCTTTTGCGTTTTCATACCCACGTAGCTTAAAACAAGATTGCTGTTTGATGGTACATTGTTCAGCTGGTAGTTTCCGTCATAATCGGTGGTGGTACCAATATTTGTGTTACCTTCCACAATAATTGTTGCTCCAATCACGGTCATACCCGTGTCGTCCGTTACCGTACCCCGTACGGAGACGTTCTGAGCAAACAAACCCATGGTTACTGTCCACAAAATGCCGAGCAGTAATCCTTTCCATTTAAAAATTGAATGTTTTTTGTTCATTCTCGCTTTTTTTAATAAATACTAGTTAATACACATAAAAAATCTATATATACGTCATTATTCATGATGACATTTATTATTGTCTGTTTGCACACTGTCTCGTTTTGTCAGATTGTTGTGATTGGAGGCATTTGAGATTGCAGATCACTCCGACAGATCTTTCTCACAGAATAAAATGAGTGGCAGGCGAAAAGATGTAGTAATTTTTGTTGTTTTAATTCAGAACAGATGTTCTCTACCAGTTTGCATGAGTGTAATTGTATAGGATTTGCAAATTACAAGGTTGGGAAAGTGTTAAGTGATTGGTTTTATTCTTATAGCCGGGTTGTTTTTTTCAGAATTTAAATTGGGTGCTTTTTTCAATAAATGATGATTATAGTGGCAATCCTGTACTGTGCTGAAGTGCAAAGATATGCTAATTTATTTAATTGTAAAAATTACAATTAAATGTTTTGCAATATTTAGATTATTTCTTAATTACCGGGGAGGTTCAGCTTGTTTTTTTTTAACGCCATGCATTCAATTTCAACAAGCCATTGTGTGCGGCATACTTTCGCATGCGTAATTATATAAGGGATGGCTCCGTAATTGGCAGTAAGGTAGCTGTTCACAGCATGATAGTCGGAGATGTCGCGCAGGTAAACGATCAGATGGCCGATATCTGTCATCACAGCATCGGCATCCTTAAGCAACTGTTCAATATTTATAAATATCCTCTCCAGCTGTTTGACAATATCTCCCTGAAAAAGACAATCACCATGCCTGTCAATGCTGGCCGTACCTGAAATGAATGTACAACTTATATCAGCATAAGAGATGTTCACCCCTCTCTCGAAAGCAACCCCGTATTCATGCGTGGAATTAAGGTAGTCTTTGGCAGTCAGGTACCTGATCTGTTCCGGTCTCAGGTCTTTCACACTGTAAAACTCTGCGTAAAGCGGTATCTCAACCGACTCACCGCTTCCGCCTATACCTGTTGATGCAATGAAATGTGTCTCTTTGGTCAACCCGATCCGATCGAAAAATGTGTTTCGCCCTCTTACTACCGCCTCATAATCTTTGTCAACATCTTTAACATAAAGCCATGTCCTTACACAGTTGTCGGTCATGTTCATGGCGAACTGATTCATCAGTTTCTGGTGCTGTTCAAACAGATCTTCTGTGCCTTTTTCCAGCATGGTCGCCGGAGCATGACACTCAACCCCCTGAAAGATGTGCAGATGGTTATTTGTCTTTGCATAAAAGAGGTTCCCCTCCCTCTTTTTCTGAATAGCTGCTCCTTTCACAAAGAGGAGCAGGATATTAATTTTACTGCCGTCAAGTGGAGGTTGTTCAACGACTGACAAACCGCAGTTGCTGAATTTACTTTCAAACAGCGGATGTTTCCTGATAATCTCCTTCTGATTGAGGTAGTCACTGATAAAAACCTTGGAGAAAAAGAGGTCATTCTCATTCAGGTTGAGTGTTATCAGCAGGTTATCATACTGGTAAGAGAGATCATCCAGCTGATTGGAGAAAAGGGCATTTTGGGCAGGTTGTAAAACGACCTGAAATATTGAACTTCGTTCAGTATCAATTTTAAAAATGTGCGGCTTCAACATAACAAATAGTAAGAAAATAAGCAGCAAAGATACAGTTTAATTTCTTTTTTTCTGCATTTTGCTCATCCCGCAACGCTATTGGCGGCAGATGTGTTATCCGATGATGATGAGTAGAGAGAGGACTATGATTCTGTGGAGGACTCTCTTTTCGGCAGATCACACATGTTGCAGCCGCCGCAACGTGTATGGTCTTTCTGTATGAAAAAGAAGTGGTAGATCTGTCGCAGGAGGATGATTCCCACGATGATCCCGATGATGATGACGATAAAAAGTTGCAGTTCCATATCCATTAAACAATGATTCACTTTCAATAGTTCGATATACTTTCGTCAATTCTAAACGAAAAGGCTCCCCACCTGATGTACCAGAAATGCAACAAGCCAGGCCAGGCCGGTGGAATAAAATACGCTGAAGAGAGCCCACCGCCAGGAGTGCGCTTCCTCTTTGATGGCAATAATGGTGGCGATACAGGGGAAGTAGATCAGTACGAACAGCAGGAAGCCCGCGATCACTAGGGGGGTGAAGACGGGTGTGCCGTCGGCATTGGTCTCCGATTGCAGCCGCTGCTGCAGTGACTGCTGGTCCTCACTGTCGCCGGTGTAGAGTACCCCCATGGTGCTGATCACGATCTCCTTGGCAGCCATCCCCGAGAGAAGGCTCACCGATATCTTCCAGTCGAACCCCAGCGGTCGCATCACCGGCTCCATGAACTTGCCGATGGTTCCTATGTAGGAGTTCTCCTGATGCGCCGTATTGCGTATATGTGCTATCTCAGCAGTGCGGCTCTGCCGTTCAGCGGCACCCATCACGCCGCTGTCGTGCTGCATCTCTACCTGTGCCATCTGCGCATCGTACGCTGCTTCCCTTTCTGTGTCGCGGGGGAAATAGCCCAGGAACCAGATGATGATGGAACCGATCAGGATGGCTCCTCCCATCTTCTGCAGGTACTGCCGTGAGCGGTCCCACATATGTGTGAAGACCGATTTCAGCGTAGGCATGCGGTAGGGTGGCAGCTCCATCACGAAGGGTGTCTCATCTTCCCGGAAGAGGGTCCTGCGGAACAGGCGTGCCGTGACGGCCGCGATCAGGATGCCCACGGCGTAGAGCCCCAGCAGTATCAGGCTCGCCCGGGAGGGGAAGAAGGCGCTGACAAAGAGGATATATACCGGCAGTCGTGCACTGCACGACATGAACGGCACGATGAACATGGTGATCATGCGGCTGCTCCTGCTCTCGATGGTGCGTGTGGCCATGATCGCGGGCACGTTGCAGCCGAAGCCCATGATGAGGGGGATGAACGACTTGCCGTGCAGTCCCATCCTGTGCATCACCTTGTCCATGATGAAGGCCGCGCGGGCCATATAGCCCGAGTCCTCCATGAAGGCGATGAAGAGGTAGAGGATGACGATGTTGGGCAGGAAGACGATCACGCCTCCCACGCCGCCGATGATGCCATCCACGATCAGGTCCTTGAGCGGTCCCTCCGCCATGTTGCCTCTGAAGAGGTTTCCCAGCTGTGCCACCAGCCATTCGATCCACCCCATGGGGTAGCTGCCCAGACGGAAGGTGGCCTCGAACATCACCCAGAGGAAGAGGAAGAAGAACGGGAATCCAAGATATTTGTGTGTGACCAGGGTGTCAATCAGCTTCGTGCTATCGGTGATGAGGGTCTTCTCACTGAGTGTCTCTTTCAGTCCTCCCGCAATAAAACCGTAGCGGGCGTTGGTGAAGGCCGATTCGGGATCCTCGCGCAGCAGCTTCTCAATGTAGAGTCGTTCTTTGTCCCTGCGTGCGAAGATTGCGCTGTTGTCCGGCAGTCCGCGCAGGCGCTTCTCCACCTCTTTGTCACCTTCCAGCAGCTTGATGCAGAGATAGCGTTGAGGCATGTTCCATTGGTCTGTCGCGCTGCTCTCCATCTCCCGCTCCATCACGGCGATCGATTTCTCCAGCACCCTTCCGTAAGGTATCAGCACATGTGCATGTTCTTTCTGCTGATAAACGGAGATCACCCTCTCCAGCAGCTGGGGGATCCCTTCTCCTCTTTTCCCCACGGTGGGAACGATAGGGGTGTTGATGAGGTCGGAGAAAGTCCGGTGATCGAAGGTGCGCCCGCTCTGCTCCAGCTCATCGTACATGTTCAGGGCGATCACTACCGGCACCTCCAGGTCGATCAGCTCGGTGGTGAGGTAGAGGTTCCGTTCCAGGGCGGAGGCCGATACCACGTTGACGATGACGTCGGGCTTCTCCTCCAGGATATGCTTCCGCACGAACAGCTCTTCAGGGGTGTATGCCGAGAGGGAGTAGGTTCCCGGCAGATCGACCAGCGTGAAGGTGTATCCGTTGTGCTTCAGCGTCCCCTCTTTCGAGTTGACCGTCACGCCGCTGTAGTTGCCCACATGCTCATGCGCCCCTGAGGCCAGGTTGAAAATGGAGGTCTTTCCCGCGTTGGGGTTTCCTACCAGTGCCACCCTGATGTTTTTCTCCTGCTGATGCTGGTTGCCGTTGAGGAGTATATGGTGTTCAGCAACGTTGCCATCATATGCATCCTCTTCTGTCAGTTGGTCGTCATCCGCAGCACCGTTTTTCCTGATGTCCGCCTCGAGCACCGATATCTCTACCAATACCGCCTCACTGCGGCGCAGTGAGACCTCATACTCCATGATCTCATACTTGATAGGGTCTTTCAGCGGGGCGTTCAGGATGGAACGCACCTCCTGACCGCGCACGAAGCCCATCTCCAGGATCCGTTTCCTGAAGGCACCACTGCCGTTCACCTTGATGATGTATGCTTTTTGTCCTGTCTGTAGTTCTGAAAGACGCATGAATCTCCTTACTCTCTTAGCCGGACTTAACCGGACTGCAAAGATACATCTTTTTCTCTGCATTATTTATAATTGGTTTAAATAATAGTCTGAGGTTTACCTTAATTTAAGCTGCAGGCAACACATCTCCGGCCTCACCCTTTCATTAATCTTCTTTTTACCAGCTTGTTATTGAACGTGCAGATCACATCTCTTTTTGAATGCTTTTTTTTGTATATTTGAAGTGAGTAAAAGCAATAATCATTATCATCCTATAAAGAACAGAAAGTATGGATTACAGAATAGAAAAAGATACCATGGGCGAGGTGAAGGTACCTGCCGACAAGCTGTGGGGAGCACAGACAGAGCGTTCACGCAACAACTTCAGGATCGGGCCGCCGGCATCGATGCCACCGGAGATCATCCACGGCTTTGCATACCTGAAGAAGGGTGCCGCCTATGCCAACCATGAGCTGGGACAGTTGTCGGAAGAGAAGCGCGATGCGATCGCACAGGTGTGCGATGAGATCCTCGAGGGGAGGCACGACGATCAGTTCCCGCTGGTCATCTGGCAGACAGGGTCGGGCACGCAGAGCAATATGAACGTGAACGAGGTGATCGCTAACCGGGCTCATCAGCTGGCCGGCAACACGATCGGCGAGGGGGAGAAAACACTACAGCCCAACGATGATGTGAACAAGTCACAGTCCTCCAACGATACCTTTCCCACCGCGATGCATATCTCCTGCTACAAGAAGATCGTAGAGGTGACCATCCCGGGGCTGCGGCTGCTGCAGCAGTCGCTGGCCGCCAGATCGGAAGAGATGGCCGGTGTGGTCAAGATTGGGCGCACCCACCTGATGGACGCCACACCGCTCACCCTCGGACAGGAGTTCAGCGGCTATGCCGCGCAGCTGGCGTTCGGCATCAGGGCAATCGAAAACACGTTGCCCCACCTGTCGGAGCTGGCGCTGGGCGGTACCGCTGTGGGTACGGGCCTCAACACGCCGAAAGGTTATGATGTGACCGTCGCCCGCTATATCACGGCCTTCACCGGACTCCCTTTTGTGACGGCAGGGAATAAGTTCGAGGCCCTTGCCGCCCACGATGCCATCGTGGAGACGCATGGTGCGCTCAAGCAGGTGGCTGTCTCCCTCAACAAGATCGCCAATGATATCCGTCTGCTGGCGTCCGGTCCCCGCAGCGGCATCGGTGAGATTACCATCCCTGCCAACGAACCGGGCTCATCCATCATGCCGGGAAAGGTGAACCCCACGCAGGCGGAGGCACTCACCATGGTCTGCGCACAGGTAATCGGCAATGATATGGCCATCACCGTGGGAGGGATGCAGGGCCATTTCGAGCTCAACGTGTTCAAGCCGATGATGGCTGCCGGCTTCCTGCAGAGTGCGCAGCTGCTGGGTGATGCCGCCCACTCGTTCGACCGCCACTGTGTCACGGGCATTGAGCCCAATATGCCGCGCATCAATGAGCTGCTCGGTAACTCACTGATGCTGGTCACAGCGCTGAACACCCATATCGGATACTATAAAGCTGCCGAGATCGCCGGTGCGGCACACCGCAACGGCACCACGCTGAAGGAGGAGGCGGTGCGGCTTGGGTATGTCACCGCCGATGAGTTCGACAGGTGGGTGCGTCCCGGAGAGATGATCAGCCCGATGGAATGATGCTGCGCGTGCGCTGCAGGGAGATGGTTTAACGGATATTATGAACTGTCTCATTTCCCGATGCCATTTTTTATTTGTATTTTTGTCCCTCTTTGAACAAAACCGGATAGTTATCATCCAAACAAAACAATACGCATCATCTATGGCAACAAAAACATTCCAGTATCAGGCACCGTTCCCCCTATCGGCGGATCAGACGGAGTATTACCTGCTCACCAGCGAGCATGTCACTGTTTCAACATTTGAAGGAAAGGAAATCCTGAAAGTTTCCAGCGAGGGATTAACGCTGATGGCGCAGGCCGCCTTCCGCGATGTGGAGTTCCTTCTTCGTCCCGATCATCAGGCACAGGTGGCGCAGATCCTCAATGATCCCGAAGCCAGCGAGAACGATAAGTTCGTCGCTCTCACGTTCCTGCGCAACGCGGAGATCTCCGCGAAAGGAATCCTTCCTTTCTGTCAGGATACCGGCACGGCCATCATCACCGGCAAGAAAGGACAGCAGGTATGGACCGACAGCAACGATGAGGAGGCGCTCTCACGGGGTGTCTACAACACCTTCATCAACGAGAACCTCCGTTACTCACAGAATGCAGCGCTGAACATGTACGACGAGGTGAACACCGGCACCAACCTGCCGGCGCAGATCGACCTCTATGCCACCACAGGCGATGAGTATAATTTCCTCTGTATCGCCAAGGGCGGCGGTTCGGCCAACAAGACCTACCTCTACCAGGAGACCAAGGCGCTGCTCACCCCGGGCAAGCTGGAGGATTACCTGATTGAGAAGATGAAATCACTCGGCACGGCAGCCTGTCCCCCCTATCACGTTGCTTTCGTGATCGGCGGCACCTCGGCAGAGGCCAACCTGAAGACGGTGAAGCTGGCGTCGGCCAAGTATTACGATAACCTCCCCACCGAGGGGAATGAGCTGGGACAGGCCTTCCGCGATATTGAGCTGGAGGAGCGGCTGAAGAAAGCCTCTGAGGAACTGGGTCTGGGTGCACAGTTCGGTGGAAAATATTTCGCACACGATGTACGTGTGGTCCGTCTGCCACGCCACGGCGCCTCCTGTCCCGTGGGGATGGGTGTCTCCTGCTCCGCCGACAGGAATATCAAGGCGAAGATCAACCGCGACGGTATCTGGATTGAGAAGATGGAGGACAACCCTGCACGTCTTATCCCCGAAGAGTATCGTGAGGCCGGTGAAGGGGGCGGCGTGAAGATCAACCTGAACCAGCCCATGAGCGCGATCCTGGCCGAACTCTCCAAATATCCTGTATCCACGCGCCTGTCGCTGAACGGCACCATCATCGTGGGACGTGACATCGCCCATGCGAAGCTCAAGGAACGTATCGACCGCGGTGAGGGGCTCCCGCAGTATATCAA
>JAAYGM010000003.1 GCA_012727735.1 Bacteroidales bacterium
TGAGCTTACACCCGAGGTATCGGGACTCAAAGAAAACGGAATACACGAGGTGATCATTCCCAATGCCAGCAAAGTGGCTTCAGATAGAGTGGGTCTTCCTGCCGAGGGATCGCAGATGGTGAAACACAATGGTTATTATTATCTCTTCAACATCACATGGCCCCCCAACGATATGCGTACGGTGATTGTACATCGTGCGAAAGAGATCACAGGCCCCTATGAGGGCAAACTCATGCTCAGAGACCGTGGCATAGCCCAGGGAAGCATCATTGATACTTCGAAAGGAGACTGGTATGCCTATATGTTCCGTGATTATGGGGCAGTAGGACGGATTCCGTATCTGATGCCCATGAAATGGGAGAACGACTGGCCACTGCTGGGTGTTGAAGGTACTGTTCCCGATACGCTTGATATCCCGGCAGCTGAACAGACGGGTGTATGGGGAATCGTCGCTTCTGATGAATTCAACAGGATAGAAGGCGATGATCCACTGCCTCTTTACTGGCAGTGGAATCACAATCCCGATCACCGCTACTGGTCGCTTTCCGATTCACCCGGTTACCTCAGGCTGACTACCGGAAGAACAGACCTCTCTCCCCTACAGGCCAGGAATACCCTTACTCAAAGGGCCTTCGGTCCGGAGAGTGCTGCCTCCACATTTGTGGAAATTACCCGGATGAAGAATGGCGATTATGCAGGCATGATTGCGTTGCAAAGAAAATATGCCTTTGTGGGGGTCAAAAAGGAAGATGACCGCTATGCAATAGTGATGATCAACGGCGAAAAGGATGAACCGGTAGAAGTGGCATCCATCCCGTTACAACAGAACGGAGTGCATCTGAAAATAGAATGTGATTTTAAAGAACGGACCGATAAGGCGCGCTGTTATTACAGCCTCGATGGTGTGAGTTGGACCCCCATAGGCAATACCCTGCAAATGGCCTATACCCTGCCCCACTTCATGGGTTACAGGTTTGGTCTGATCCATTATGCCACCAAAGAGTCTGGCGGATACACCGATTTCGATTACTATCGGATTGAAGATCAAATAACAACCAAATAAATAGACGGATGAAGAAGTTTTTTTTCCATTTTATGGTCATCATGCTATTGAGTTGTATCAAGCTTACCAACTGCACTTCCGCAGCACTGAAACCCTGGGATAAAGGAGCTTTCGAAACCGGAAGGTATCGCAATCTGCTCGCTGAGATGGGTTACGAACAAAAGGAGATCGATGTCCGACTGGAAGGAGCCTTTAGCGACCTGTTCGAGGGTCCCCGCAAGATCTATTTCGAAACCGGCGATACAATGGCATATATCTCCGATATCAAGAATAACGATGTCAGGTCGGAAGGAATGTCATATGGCATGATGATAGCGGTACAAATGGATAAAAAGGAGATGTTCGATCGTCTCTGGCGCTGGTCGAAACATTATATGCAACACCAGGAAGAACCTATGAAAGGTTACTTTCGCTGGAGCTGCCGCACCGACGGCACACCCAATTCACACGGGCCGGCTTCGGACGGTGAATTGTATTTTGTGACCTCTCTTATTTTTGCCTCCAACCGATGGGGCAATGACACCGGCATCGATTATCTTTCAGAGGCACAGTTCATCCTCAACAGCTCGATGGACAAGACCGGCGAAAAGGGAGTGACACCATTGATTCATCCCGAACACCAACTGATAACCTTCGTGCCCCTTGGTTTTGGAAGCGGCTTTACTGATCCCTCTTATCACGTTCCAGCTTTTTACGAAGTGTGGGCCCGATGGGCAGAAGATGGCAGAGCAGACTACTGGCGGGAGTGTGCACGCAAAAGCAGGGAATACCTCCACAAAGCCATCCACCCGGAGACTGGTCTCAATCCCGACTATAGCAATTATGACGGATCGTTGCTCAATAGTGGCAGGATCATTGGTGATGCTTTCAGGTTTGACTCCTGGCGGGTACCAATGAACATTGCTCTCGATTACTCATGGTCCATGGAAGATAAGGCCTGGCAACAGGAGTATGGACATAAGATCCAGAATTTCCTCCATGCCCGGGGCGTAGAAGAGTTTGTGGATCAGTACAATGTGGATGGCAGCATGGTTAGCGAGATTCTGGATGCAGGCGGTTATACGGCGTTGCGTCATTCTCTGGGCCTTGTTTCAAGCTCAGCCGCCATATCACTGGTTTGTTCGCATGATAAGAGTCGTGCTTTTGTGGATCATTTCTGGAATTCCCGCCATGAACCCTATGAAGACGGTTACTTTGATGCGTACTATGATGGATTACTGCATCTGTTTGCATGGATGCACCTTAGCGGAAACTATCAGGTCATTCTGCCCCAAACGGGGAAATAGAATGACTTCTGTAAGGAGAAAAAATGATGACATACAAAAAAACACTATTCATCCTGATTGCATTGATAAGCTGTGGCCATGGTCGCATGGCCGCCGCCGATCAATTCATCACCAGTCAGCATGACAACCAGTCAGTGGTTCTCTTTGAAACAGGCGAGCCTGCCTCCATCCTTCTTTATGACAATGCGGATAAGGGAATCAAAAGAGCTGTGTCGGACTTGCAAAACGACTATGCAAAGGTTACCGGTCAGCAGCCCGGACTACTGGAGAGGTTCACTCCCACTGAAAAGCCGCTGATCATTATTGGCACGCTGGGCACCGCCTCAGCAGTAGACGAACTTATCGGACGTAAAATACTGACAGCCGACGCACTGAAGGGCAAGCATGAGATGTATCTCATCACGTCGGTTTCCAATCCCTTTCCGGGGGTGAAGGAAGCCATCGTGATAGCAGGTAGCGACAAGCGGGGCACCATCTATGGCATTTATGAGCTCTCGAAGCAGATGGGTGTTTCACCGTGGTACTACTGGGCCGACGTGCCGGTAGCACCCAAGGAATCGCTCTATTTTCAAAAAGGGGTGTATAGCGATGGAGAACCAGCGGTGACTTACAGGGGGATCTTTCTGAACGATGAGGCTCCGGCGCTGAGCGGCTGGGCTGATGCTACCTTCGGAGGGTTCAACAGTGCTTTTTATGGGAAGGTATTCGAACTGATCCTGCGACTGAAAGGTAACTTTCTCTGGCCGGCAATGTGGGGCAGTGCCTTTTATGACGATGACCCGCAAAACGGGGTGCTGGCAAATGAAATGGGAATCATCATGAGCACCTCACACCATGAACCGATGGCCATGGCACAGACCGACTGGCATCGGTATGTGGAACGAAACAGCCTGTCCAACATCTGGGACTACAACAAGAACGCCAAAGCGTTGCAGCAATCGTGGAAGTATGGCATCGAACGGAGTCGCGACTGGGAGAAGGTGGTGACCGTGGGCATGCGGGGTGATGGCGACGAAGCGATGGAAGAGGGTGTCAATATAGCCCTGCTCGAAAAGATCGTGGATGATCAACGGGCGATCATCGAAAAGGTGACCGGTAAGAAGGCCCATCAGACACCCCAGGTGTGGGCACTCTACAAAGAGGTACAGGATTACTACGACCATGGCATGCGAGTGCCCGACGATGTGACACTACTTTATTGTGACGACAACTGGGGAAACATCCGTAAGCTGCCCGCCATGAATGCCAAACCCAGAGAAGGGGGTTACGGTATCTATTACCATTTCGATTATGTGGGTGCTCCCCGTAACTCAAAGTGGATCAACATCAACCCCATTCAACGAGTGTGGGAACAGATGAGTCTCGCCTATGAACATGGCGTTGAGAAGCTATGGATTGTGAATGTGGGGGACCTCAAACCGATGGAGTATCCCATCAGTTTCTTTCTCGATATGGCATGGAATCCCAGACAATTCAATCCGCAAAACCTGTTGAGTCATACCGAAGAGTGGGCAGCTCAACAGTTTGGCAGGTCCCACTCAAAAGAGATTGCCCGCATTATCACCCTTTATGCAAAATACAACCGGAGAGTAACTCCGGAATTGCTCAACGAGCGTACCTACAGCCTGGAGAACTATGGTGAGTTTGAAAGGGTGGTAAATGAGTACCTTTCGCTGGCACTCGATGCCTTCAGGTTATACAACCAGCTGCCGGTTGCGTACAAGGATGCATATTATCAGCTGGTACTTTATCCCGTGAATGCCTGTAGCAATCTATACGAGATGTATTATGCGGTTGCAAGGAACCGTCAGCTGGTAGTAAAAAAAGATATTCGGGCCAACCAGTACGCCGATCAGGTGAAGGAAAGTTTTCTGCGGGACTCACTGCTGCAGGTTGAGTACAACACGGTCATCGCCAACGGCAAATGGGCGCATATGATGGACCAGACACGCATTGGTTATTTCTCCTGGCAGCAGCCGCCACACAACATCATGCCAAAGGTCACCTATGTCACGGAGGAGGAGGCCAACAACGACAACATCTTCCTGGAGCAGCATGGGTTTGTATCCATCGAGGCTGAGAATTATGCCCGCCAGCAAAATGGAGAACTCATCCACTGGGAGGTGATCCCTCACTTCGGCAAAACGGTGTCGGGGGTAACCACTATGCCACAAAATAAATATCCTGCACCGACAGAAGAGATAACTCTGGAGTATGACATCCTCTTTGAAACGGACGGTGAAATTGAATTGCAGTTGTTGCTGGCTCCCACCCTCAATTTTAACGACAACAAAGGACTACGCTATGAGGTCTCCTTCGATGACAGTAAGCCGCAGCAGGTCAACTTCAACGGTCATTACCGCGGGGAGCTGGGGCAGTGGCAGGCGGAGCATCTCATCCGGTCGGTAACTACACATACCCTCACCGAGCCGGGCATGCACACCTTGCGCTACCGTGTACTGGAGCCGGGCATCGTACTGCAAAAAATTGTAATCGACACGGGTGGACTGAAACCCAGCTACCTGGGTCCACCCGAAAGCAGTCGCCATATTCCCGACAGCGAGAGCCGCTAACAAAAGAAAATGACTGCACTGCGAGAGCAATGCACAAAGAGAAAACAGATTTGCATATATATTGTACCATTTTATAATTGAACATTGATGAAAAAATTATCGTTTTTAGCGCGAAAAGGAAAGCTCATCGCAGTGAGCATCGCTATGTTTTTGTTTGCCTCGGCGGTAGGATCGGCACAAAGCAATTCGTGGGTGCAACAAAAGTCGCCTCAGAAGTTTGTACACAAGGCAGCAGGGAACCCTTATCTTCCACTTTGGGAACATCTTCCCGATGGTGAGCCCCGCGTATTTGAGGATCCGGACAACCCGGGTAAATTCAGGGCCTACATCATCGGTTCACACGACTTGAGAGTCACCAGTTATTGTGGCCCTGACATCAGAGTATGGTCGGCACCCGTAGAGGATCTCACGCAGTGGCGCGACGAAGGAGCCGTTTTCACCTATGAGGTAAACGGTCAGTGGGATGTGATGTATGCCCCAGACCTGGTGGAAGTGAAAAAGAAAGATGGCACCAAGGAGTATTATCTCTATCCCCACAGCCGGGGACCCCGCAGGGAAGCAATGGTTGCCAAAGGGAGTCGCCCCGACGGTCCCTTTACGCCCATCAACCTGAATGAAGAAGGCACAAGCACCATTCCGGGCAGCATCCTCGGATTTGACCCTGCCGTCTATATTGAGTATGTGACCGATCCAAACGATCCCGATTATGAAATAGGATTCAGGGCATACGGATATTGGGGTTTTCAGCGATCGCTGGCAGCACAGTTGGACCAACACACCATGTACTCGCTTCGTCCGGGAACAGAGGTGGTCAGTTACTTTATTCCTGCCAGTGCCCGTTATGGCGTAATCCGCGACCCCGAAGGCACCCAATATCCACAGATATATCCTGATCAGGATCTGAAGACATTCAACTTTTTTGAAGCATCGTCCATCCGCAAGGTGGGAAACAAGTTTATCACTGTTTTCAGTGGTTATTCCGGTCCTGAATATGGCATTAGCAGCTCCAACTCCACATTACGCTATGCCGTGGGCGACTCACCCCTGGGTCCCTGGAAGAGCGGCGGTGTGTTGGTTGATTCGCGTGCACCGGTACTTAACGAAGATGGATCGGCCATTGAGACAAGCTACTCGGGTCATAACACGCATGGCAGCATTGAATATATCAATGACCAATGGTATGTATTTTATCACAGACCGCCGAGAGGTTTTGGCTTTGCCCGTCAGGCAATGGTAGCACCCATCTCGGTGGGGTGGGACGAAAAGCCGGTCTCCGAAGGAGGAACGGTAACCATCCGTGGTTATAACCCATACGCAGAGGATCAGCAATGGAATGCCATCGATAGTAAGGGCAAGGCATACAATGGTGCAGAAGTCACCTCTGAAGGATTTCATATCTATGGACTCGATCCCTATCAGTATTACTCTGCAGGTTATGCCTGTTATCTCTCAGAGATCGGCCTCCAACAAGATTCATGGGATATTTGGGATAACCATATGACTGTGGGCGGTGTGAAGAATGGCCATATCATCGGCTATAAATACTTTGGTTTTGGCGGATTAAAAAAAGACACCAAAGGATTGAAAGCCTTCAAGGGTACCAAAAAGAGAAACCGCACTGCTTTCAACCTGTTCCTTGCTCCCAAGACAACCCAATCGTTCAAAGTCAATGTATGGCTTGACGGACCCTGGGATAACGACACCTGGAATGGAACAAAGATTGGTGAGATCATCGTTCCAGCGAATGCCAGTGGGGAGACCACCCAATACACGATTGATGTCTCCCGGTTTGTGGATCATCTGGATCAGAAACATGCCATTTTCCTGGTGGCTGAAGGAGCCGGCTCTGCAGAGCTCTTCGACTTGATGGGGCTTGGTTTTAGCACCAAAAAGAAGAAATTGTCCGCACCGGTAGTTCCAACCATCTCCATTGCTGTAAACGGCAAAGAGATCGTGTTGCCACAAACACCGGTTAGATCGACCAATGCCAATGGCATTGTAAGTTACGATCTCTATGAAGCTACATACCCGCTTCCTTCAGGAGCAACTACTGTGCCTACTGTCACTGCCTCATCCGATCATAAACAGGTGAAAGTGAATGTGACCCAGGCAAATTCAACCACCGGCACTGCCACTGTTGCATGTGATTTCAATGGTGTAGTGAAAACATACAATGTTGTGTTTGCAACAAAATAATACAAAAGGGGATCCGGCCCCTGAAAAGAGCGGATCCCCTTGTAGTGATATAACCATCTAACGGATTAAATTTAAACATAAAAACCAAAAAAATGCAACCAAAAAGAATGATTCTGTGTGCAGGCCTCTTCATCTTTATGATGAGCATGGGCTGCACCAGTCACAAAAATACTACTGCCATGCAACCAAAACAGGAAACACATGTGTACCTCTGCCTGGGACAGTCCAATATGGAAGGACACGTTCGTTTTAAGGCCGAAGATACAGTGGGAATTGATCCTCGTTTTATGGTCCTGCAGGCTGTCGATTGTCCCGACCTGGGACGGGAAGCAGGGACCTGGTATAAGGCTACCCCCCCACTTGTACGATGCCATACCGGACTCGGGCCGGCTGATTATTTTGGCAGAGCCATGACAGCTGCACTGCCCGCTCATATAAAAGTGGGTGTGATCAATGTGGCCGTGGGAGGATGTAGAATTGAACTCTTCGACAAGGAGAACTTTGAGGAGAATATAGCTACCTCTCCCGACTGGTTGAAGAATATGGCAGCCGAGTATGACAACAATCCTTACCAGCGGCTGGTAGATATGGCACGGATTGCACAGGAGAACGGAGGAATCATCAAGGGGATTCTGTTGCACCAGGGAGAATCAAATACCGGAGATAAAGTGTGGCCGGTGAAGGTGAAGAAAGTATACGATAATCTGCTGAAGGATATAGGTCTTGCACCCAATTCAGTTCCGTTGCTTGCAGGGGAGGTGGTACATGCAGACCAGAAGGGAGTATGCGCTTCGATGAACGAAATCATACAGACCCTGCCAGCTACAATTTCCACTGCTCATGTTATCTCATCTGCCGGATGTGAAGCGGGACCCGACCATCTGCACTTCTCAGCCAAAGGGTACAGCATGCTGGGTCAGCGATATGCCGATCAGATGCTTTCACTACTGAATCCATAAGAAATTCAATTGTAAACAACCTCAGAAATGTCCATCTATAAATCCATCCTACTGTTCGTCGGTTGTACCATGCTGCTCACAGGCAGGTCACAGGCTGCCACCATGCAAGAGAATCCTGCGGGGATTATAATCCCCACAGGGGGTGGAACCCTTTCACTTGAGCCGCTGAATGACAATGCCATTCGCGTCAGATATCAACAGTCTGAAGTGCAGTTATACCCCGAAGATATTGTATATACAGGGAAAGTTGTTTCACCCTCCTACGAGGTTAAAGAAGATGAGGAGACCATCAGACTTATCGTGGCGCAGATCACGGCCGTATATCACAGGAAGAGCCAAAGTCTCTCTTTTCTCGATCACGAGGGAAAGATCATACTGAGTGAACAGGATGGAGGTCGCTTTATGGAGCGCATCAGTCTGGACGAACTCGCTGTATTCAAGGTAACACAACGGTTTGTATCTCCTCCCGATGAATATCTGTTTGGCACCGGTCAGTTTCAGGACGGGTATCTCAACATCAGGGCTTTGCCACGACGACTTACACAGGTAAATAGCCAGATATCCATTCCTTTCATTCTCTCCAGTAAGGGGTATGGCCTGTTATGGAACAATTATGGCCTGACCGAATTCAATCCTGGAGAAAACAGGCTGCCGCTACTACGTGAAGATGATCGCACAGAGACCATCACGGTGGATGCCACCGGAACCAGCGGCAATAGAAGAGAGACCAGAAGCATGAACCGCTTTACCGCGCGACTGGAGGTGCCTGTGGCAGGTAAATATGGATTGCTCCTCGATGTGGGACAGAAGATGGCACGCAAACATCATCTTGTCATTGACGGAGATACATTGGTGAACGTAAATAATATCTGGCTGCCGCCTACAACCTCTCTCATTACAGAATTATCGGCGGGTGTGCATGAGATCACAGTGGAAGGAGAGCAGAGGGATCAGCCTGTACTCTATTGGGGAGCAGCTACCAATGAAACCGTTTTCTCATCTCCCGTGGCGCAAGCTCTGGACTATACGGTCTTTGCCGGCAGTGGTGACGAGGTGATCAGTAGCTACCGCCAGCTGACAGGACCGTCACCCATGCTGCCACGCTGGGCTTTAGGCTATATTCACTGCCGCGAGCGATACAATACGCAGGATGAGCTACTGGAGAATGCGCGCACTTTTCGCAGCAGAGAACTGCCCGTGGATGTGATCGTACAGGACTGGCAATACTGGGGTAAGTATGGCTGGAATGCCATGCGCTTCGACGAGGAGCGCTACCCCGATCCTGCAGAGATGGTGCGCCAGCTTCATGATATGAATATGCGACTGATGATCTCTGTCTGGTCGAAAATAGACAAACAGTCTGAGGTAGGCAAAGAGATGGAGGAGAAGGGATATTATATCCCGGGCAGTGACTGGATCGACTTCTTCAATCCCGATGCCGCCGCCCTCTACTGGAAGAATTTTTCAGAGAAGATGCTCCCCTACCGGATCGATGCCTGGTGGCTGGATGCTACAGAACCGGAGAACGACGATCTGCAGCACCGGAGAATACTTGATGGCTCACTGCCGGGTGAGCTGCTGCGGAATGTGTATCCTCTCTATGTGAACAAGACGGTTTATGAAGGGTTACGCAGAGATGATCCTACAAAACAAAGGGCCTTTATTCTCACCCGTAGCGGCTTTGCCGGTATCCAGCGGTATGGCACTGCCACCTGGTCGGGTGATGTGGGTCACGACTGGGAGACGCTACGACGTCAGATCACGGGAGGATTGGGACAGATGAGTGCCGGCGTACCCTGGTGGACCTATGATGCAGGTGGTTTTTTCCGTCCCGGGGACCAGTACAACAACAAGGAATACCACGAGATGTTTCTTCGCTGGTTTCAGACCGCTACCTTCTTCCCCTTGCTGAGAGTGCACGGCTACATGAGTAATACCGAACCGTGGCGTTACGGCGAAAAGGTGGAGCAGGTGGTGTCACGCTATCTGGATCTGCGTTACCGTTTGCTTCCCTATATCTATTCGGAAGCCTCACGTGTTTCGCTTATCGGTTCAACACTGATGCGTCCCCTGGTCATGGATTTTGCCCACGATCAGGCAGCATTGGAAATAAAACATCAGTTTATGTTTGGTCCCTCCATCCTGGTGTCCCCTGTCACTGAGCCCGGCGTGAAGCAGTGGTCACTCTACCTGCCTGCACATGATGGCGGATGGATTGATTTCTGGAGCGGCGAGATGAGAAAAGGAGGAATGCATATCGATGTTCCTGCAGACATAGAGACACTACCCCTATTCGTAAAAGCAGGCTCCATCATCCCGATGGGTGCAGCGGTGCAATACGCCTCCCAGCCAACGGACGAACCGATGGAGATACGTATTTATCCGGGTGCTGATGCAACCTTCACGCTCTATGAAGATGAAGGCGACAACTATCATTATGAAAAAGGGGCCTACAGCACCATTGAATTGAAGTGGGATGAAGCAACAGCCACCTTTACTGCTGGAAAGAGAGAAGGCAGTTTTTCCGGTATGGAAAAGAGACAGCAATTTCGTGTTGTTTTAATCAAGCCTGCCGGCAACACGCATCATGAGAAGAGCGAGACGGCTGTCTCCATCAACTATAACGGGAAGAAGAAAATCATCCGTTTTACATGACAGATCCATATAAAAGAAAATGAGAATGCGACAATTCCTATTACTGTTCCTGCTGATAACCCTCACAGCATCCTGTGCAGCAAAGAGAAATCAGCTCTCCTCACCCAACGGAAAGATCACCGCAGAGGTGCAAGCCACAAAGGGAGATGCCTATGGTCACGCCTCACTGACAATCACCTACAGGGATGGCAGTGACAAACATACCCTATTCGACAACCTGCTCACAGGAATGAAGACCGACAGGCAGAACCTGGCCGACAGTCTGCGACTTGTTGCTGTCTCCGCAGCGAACGAGATCATTGAGAACTACCAGATGATCACAGGAAAAGAGAGTAACTGCAGCAACCATGCTTTTGAGCAGGTCTACAGGTTCGAAAATCCCCGGGGTGAAAAAATAGATCTTATCCTGCGTACCTATGACGATGGAGTAGCCTTCCGTTATCGCTTCAACAGCACAATCGACCAGGAAAATATCACCCATGAAGCAACCACCTATCCCATTGCTGAGGGTGTGAACCGGTGGATACAACCCTATCATATAGATTACGAAGGATTCTACACACTCACCCAAAGCGGTGTTCCCGATCAGGAGCCACGTCGTAACAGCATCAATGGACTCTGGACCTATCCTCTGTTGTTGGAGCCACATGATTCACTCTTTGTGCTGATCACCGAAGCCAATATTCAACGGGGACAGTGCGGCTCACAGCTGACCAACACGGATGACAGTACCCACTATCGCGTGCACCCTGCCGATGATGCGCTTCCCTTTACGGGCACTTGGGTATCGCCATGGCGTGTTCTGATCATTGGAGCGTTGTCAGACATTGTGGAATCGACACTGGTCACTGATGTGTCAGAACCCTCGAAGGTAACCGATATCAGCTGGATCACTCCCGGTCCGGCGGCATGGATCTACTGGGCATACAACAATGGATCCAACGATTTTCAGAGAGTAAAAGAGTATATCGACCTGGCAGCAGAAATGCAGTGGCCCTATAATCTGATCGACTGGAAGTGGAATGAGATGGGCAACGGTGGCACTGTGGAGGATGCCGTGCAATATGCCGGTGAGAAGGGAGTAAAATCGCTTTTGTGGTACAACTCATCCACCAGCTGGAATGGTGAGGGAGCACCCGGCCCCCTTTATGTACTCAACGGAAAGGAGAGCAGGGTCAACGAGTATCAAAAACTGAATGAGATGGGTGTGTCGGGCATCAAGGTGGACTTCTTCAACGGAGATGGTCATAAGGAGATGGATTATTACATCGACCTGCTGGAAGATGCAGTCGATCACCGCCTCCTGATCAATTTCCATGGTGCTACGCTGCCACGAGGATGGCAGAGGACTTATCCGCATATGATGACGGTGGAAGCGGTCTATGGTGCTGAATGGTACAATAACCGGCCGATACTGACAGATCGGGCAGCACGACACAATACCACACTGCCCTTTACCAGAAACGTGGTAGGACCGATGGATTATACACCCGGCACCTTCAGCGATTCACAGCATCCGCATATCACCTCACATGGCCATGAGCTGGCATTGACAGTTGTCTTTGAGTCGGCATTGCAACATATGCCCGACCGTCCGGAATCATATCGCTCTCTGCCTCAAACGGTCAAAGAATTTCTTTCCGGCTTACCCACATCGTGGGATGAGACCAAACTTTTGAGCGGCTACCCGGGTGAAGAGGTGGTCATGGCGCGAAGGAAGGGAGACAGATGGTATATCGGCGGCCTCAACGGAAGCGATGAAGCACGTACGCTCTCATTCGACCTGTCTGCACTCATCGGTGGTAACGGAAAGATCACCCTTATGAAAGATGGAGCAGAAGAGAGATCTTTTGAGATAGAAGAACGCTCTGTACCCATGGGAACAGATACTAACATCCATATAAACTGTCTGCCCCGGGGCGGCTTAGTAGCAGTAATCAATTAAACGGAAAGTAACAGGTATGAACAGAATACAATTATTTCTCACCACGCTCATTTTACTTTTGTCATTCCATCTCCCTGCACAGGAGCTGAAGCTATGGTACGACACTCCTGCCAAAGTGTGGGAGGAAGCACTCCCCCTGGGTAACTCAAGGCTGGGAGCCATGGTTTACGGGAATCCCGCGAAGGAGGAGATTCAGCTGAACGAAGAGACACTCTGGGGAGGATCACCTCACCGGAACGATAATCCCAAAGCTGCAGGTGCTCTGGCCGATGTACAGCAAATGATTTTCAATCAGAAATACCAGGAGGCCGATCAACGGATTAACGAGACTTTCTTTGGCGGACCGCACGGCATGCCTTACCAGACTGCCGGCAGTCTGTTGCTTCAGTTTGAGGGTCATCAGGATTACAGCAATTTCTACCGTGAGCTGGATCTGCACAGTGCTGTAGCCACTACCCGCTATAAGGTGAACGGTGTCACCTATAGTCGTGAGCTCTTCTCCTCGTTTGCCGATGATGTGATCATTTTGCGTCTCACAGCCGACAAAAAGAGAAGCCTGACATTTGAGGCTTCCTATCAGAACCCAGCCGGACATACGATCGTCAGCGAAGGTGACAGACTTGTACTAAAGGGAAAAGGGGTGGACCATGAGGGGATCACCGGCAAAATCGAGTATGAGATCCA